>JBBSEZ010000162.1:0-19545 GCA_038239195.1 Gemmatales bacterium | reverse complement strand
CGGGGGGGGGGGGGGGGCCCCGGGGCCCCGGGTGGGGGGGGCCCGGCGGGGCCGCGGGGGGGACCTGCGGGCGGGGGGAGGGGGGGGGGCGGGCCCATGCCCGCCGGCCAGGCCGGCGTTGGGGTGGGCATCGGAACGGGGGGGAAGTCGGGGGGGAACAGCGTCGGCCCCCAGGGAGGGCTCGCGAGCGGGACATTGGGTACCGGCGGGTTGATCGGGGGCGCCACGCCCCCGACGGGTGGGGGCGCGATCGGGATGGGCGGGCTGGCAGGCCCGAGGCCGATCGGAGCGGCCGGGCCCGCGCCCCCGCCCCCGCCACCACCGCCGCCACCGCCGCCGCCGTCGCCCCCGCTCGACGGCCCAGGCGGGGCGGCGAGGATGGGCAGCGGGGTGGCGGCGAAGACCGGGTCGAGGCCGGCGGTGAACAGCGTCTGCACCTGATCGGGGGGAGGGCCCTCAAGCGAACCGCCGTCCTCGGGGCCCGAGTCCTCGGGGATCGCGTAGGTCGGGATCGGGGCGGGAGGAGTGGCCGGGAGCAAATTGGGCGGGAGCGTCGCGGGGACGGGGGCGGGGGGCATCGGACTGGGCGCGGGTGCGGACGGCGGTGCGGGCTCGTTGAGAGGCATCGCGGCGTGGCCGAGCAGGCTGAACGGCGAGGAGACGAGCGCGTTAAGGAGGTCGCCCGGGGGGAGGCGGTCTTCGAGCACCTCGAGTTGCGGGCGGAAGTGGCGCCGCTGGAGCGCCTTGGAAGAGGCGCTGCGCTTGCGAGAAAACCACGAGCGGACCGAGGACAAGCGAGTCATGAGTCGAGGCCCTGCGCCAGGGAAGAGGAGAGAGAATGAAGCCAACAATCAGCCGATGGGCCACCCGGGGCCCTTCGGGGGCCTGGAAGGGCTGGCCCCGGCGATCGCCGGGGCCAGCGCAATTGAGGGTTGTGCCTGTTCGACCGCGAGTTCGGTTAAAGAAGAGAGTAAAGACCGTCTGCGCCGGTTGCAAGCAGAAAAATGTCAATATAGGTAAAAGTCGTGGATGTTTCCGTCGGCGCAATCGGAACGTGCCACGCAGGCACGGCCAATCTCCGTTCGGTTCTGGGACGAGGCACTGGCCCGGGCCCCGCGCAACAAGGAGGGTGGTGCGAGGAGAGGGCATCTCTTGGAGGGCGGAACCATGCCACAGGCCGGAGGCGTGCGCGAGCCCCTGACGGAGCGCTACGTGCGGGCGTTCCCGCGCTCGCAACGGTTGCACGCGCGAGCGCGGGGCGTGTTCCCCGATGGGGTGACGCACGACTCGGAGCGCTGGTCTTGGCGGCGCACCCCAAGGAGGACTTCGAGCGCACGGTGACAGCGATGGCGGCGACGCTGGACGCGTTGCGGGAAGACCTGGGCGAAGGGGCGCTAAAAGCTGTACTCGTCGGTGCCCATTCCTCGGGCCGCCAGCGCCCCGCCAGCGGACACGGCGAGCAGCAGCAACAGGCACTGCGCCGCCAGGCTGTTGCCGACGCCGTTGTGCATCTGGGCGAACACCTCCTGGGCAAACGTCGGCGCGCCCGCCATGCTGACCAGTTTGCCGGCGCTGAGCTCTCCCAGCGACAGGACCGCGACGACCAGCGTCGCGCGGACACACGCCGGGAAGAGGAGCGGCGCGACCACGAGGCGCAGCTCGGCGAGGGGGCTGGCGCCGTCGAGGCGGGCGGCGTCGAGCAGGTCGCGGGGGAGCAAGCGCGCCACGGGCCAGAGGACGGCGACGGCACAGGGGAAAAAGCGCACCACGTCCACCCACAACGCGGGCAGGTAGGAGGGGCCGTAGTAGAGCCAGCGCTCCAGCAGCCACGGCGAGCCGGTCGCGCGAAGCAGCAGCTCGATGGTCGTTTTCATCCCCAGGCCGAGCAGCGGCCCCGGCATCGCCCACGCCAGCGCCATCAGCACCAGCAGCGCCGTGCGGAAGCGGGGCGCCTCCCGCGCCAGCCAGCACGCCACGAGGGCCAAGCCGGCGCAGAGCCCCCCCGCGCTCGCGGCCACCAGGAGGCTTTCGATCAGGCGACGCCCTTCGCCGCGCGCCGCGCGCTCCAGGTGGCGGCCGGCGACGACGCCCGACCAGGAGGGCGGGCCGCCGCTCAGCCCGACGCGCCAGGCCAGCCCGATCGCCGGCACGAGAACGAGCAGCGCCGCGGCCGCGAGGGCGACGAGCGCCAGCGGCCAGCGTGCTTTGCCGAGTGGGAAGACGAGTGGCGGAGCGTGCAGGGCGGCGCGCGGGGGCAGGGCTTTTTCCCACCGGGAGGCGAGTAGCACGACGAGGAGCGTGCAGAGGAGGACGAAGGGCAGTGCCGACGCCACGGCGCGCGCGACGACGTCTCCGCCGCCCCCTAGCTCCGGGCCGACGAGTTGGGTGTAGACCTCCTCGGCGAAGGTGCGAACCTGCATCAGATCGGTGACGGTGATCTCCGTCGCCGTTTGCAGGCCCACCCACAGCGCGGCCGCACCGAGGGCGCCCCTCGAGCGGGGCAGGGTAACGCGATACAGCACCCACCACCACGGCAGCGCCGTGAGGGCGTCCTCCTCCAGTTCGCGTTCGACCCAGCAGAGCCCTTGCCCGACGAGGAGGACCACCCAGGGCAGCCCGGCCACCGCATGCACCCAGGCCGCAGCGCCAAGGCCCTGCGCCCACGGCGCCCACGCCCCTCCCGCGGACCAGCCCGGCACGGGCAGCCAGCCATCGGGGCCAAGCGCCGCTTGCCACGAGGTCGCGAACAGGGGTAGCGGAACGAACAGCGTCAAGACCACGAGCGCGCGGAGGAAGCGCCGGCCAGGCAGGTCAGTGCGGTAGAGGAGGATGGCGGCCAGGACGCCGGGGGGGAAGCACAGGGCGAGCGTGGCCGCGACGAGCAGCGCCGTGTTGCGCCCCAGCGCAAGGAGGCGCGCCGGTTCGATGCCCGCGCGCCACGCCGAGGGATCGGCGAGGAGCGCCGCGGGGGCGGCGGCAAGGGGCACCGCGATCAGCGCTCCGAGCAGCAACGCGATCGTGATGCGCCAGCGGAGCAACCTGCGCCTCCTCGGTGGGCCTGCTCTTCCTTGCCGTTTCGCGCGAACCGACAAGCAAGAGCGGCGCTACTCCTTGTCGCGGATCGGGGCGGGGACGACGATGATGCTGTCGTCGAAGACCTCGAAGATGGCGCCGGCCTGCTTGAACACGAGCGCCAGCACGGCTTCGAGCGGTCGGTTGACCACGGCGGGGTGTTTCACCTCCACGGCCATCACGTTATCGATGCGCCGGGCCTTGAAGGCGGCCTCGACCACCCGGATCTTGAGGTTGTGGGCCTTCTCGAGGTCTTTGATCATTTCGCGCAGCGCGATGGCCTTTCCGCCCTTGTGGGTGACGAGGGTGGACAGCTTCTTCTTGAGTGGGTCGGCCTGCTCCTCGAGGATGCGGTGGTTGAACGGCCGGGGGTAGTCGCGGTCGTGCAGGCAGACGATCAGGCCGTCGTTGGCGGCGAGGTAGATGCGATCCGTCATCGTGTTGGCGATGGGGAAGCGGAACTGACGCGCGTCGAGCGTGCTCAGTTTCGTTCCCCGTTTGCGGTCGAGGACGAGCAACCGCCCGCTGTGGTCGCTGGCGTACACGAACTTGGGGTTGGCCGCCACGAAGCGGTCGGCGTCGCGGTTGCGCCATACCTTCTGGCCAGCCTCGAGGGTGCGACGGCTCACGGGGTCGAGGACGTCGATGCGGCTCACGCGGACCAGGCCGTAGCGATCCATCGTCACGTAGACGTCTTCCGAGGTGGGCATCGGCTGGCGCTTGACCGGCGTGCCGGCGGTGTAGCGCCAGGCGAGCTTGCCGGTTTCGATCTCCAGCGCATAGAGGGAGCCATCGCTGGAGCCGACGTAAGCGACGTCGCCGAACTGCCCCGCCGGGACGTCGATCTTGCCGCGCAGGGCCAGGCTCTCCTCCCGGGACCCCCCGTCGGTATCGGTGACGACCTTCTCGAACAGGCGAATCTCTCCGCTGGGGCTGGGGACCAGCACGCGGGTGCGCGTTACCAGGGGCGGCAGTTCCAGGCTGACGGTCGTGAGCACGCTCCAGCGGACGGCCGGCTGCGGGTCCGTCTCGCGCTCGTCTCCTTCGTCGGAGGTGCTCGGTCCCGGGACGTCGGTCGAGGGCAAGTAGTAGGAGTAGATGCGGCCAGCCGCGGTCGAGAGATAGAGGTGGCGGTCGTCGGCGATGGGAAGCGCGGAAGTCCCGCCGGGCAACTTGTAGCGCCAGCGCTGCTCGCCGGTGGTGCGCGAGAGGGAGAAGAGGTCGGTCGCGTTGATCGCGTAGACGGAACGGCTGTTGAACGCGACGCCATGCCCGCCCTTGTAGGGCCGGCCGACTCGCTGCCGCCAGTAGATGCGGCCCGTCTCGGCGTCCATCCGCACAATCAGCCCGCTGCGGGTCTGGGCGAGGAGGTCCTTGCCGGCGACCTGAATGGTGAGGAACCCATCGCGGCGGCCGGCCATCGGCACGTAGCGCGCCCAACCCTTTTTGAGGTTCAGCCGGCGCAGCACTTCCTCGGAGGGGACGTCCGGGGTCGAGTAGACCGACGTGAGCGGGACCTGCGCCAGCACGGCCGACGCCAGCAGCAAGACCAGGCCGGCACTCAGAGGCCTCATCATGGTGTCATTCTCCGCCTGTCCGCGAGCAGACCGCCACGCTTGCATCGTACCACGTTCGGGGGAACGGCGCGCCGTTCGGCGCCGATTGGGCAGGCCCCGGATGAGAAGGGCTCGAACGGCTGGGGCGATGGCGCCACGTGCGACAGGCTGGCCCGTCCTACGCCCTCATTTCTTCCCCTCCGCCCGGCGATCCTGGAAGAACGAGCGCAGCAGTTCCGCACACCGCTCCGCCAGGACGCCCCCCACCACGCGCGCCCGATGGTTGAGCCGGGCGTCGTCGGTGATCCGATAGAGCGTCTCGCACGCGCCCGCCTTGGGGTCTGTGCAGCCGTACACGACGAGGGGCAAGCGGGCCTGCACGATGGCGCCGGCGCACATGGGGCAGGGCTCCAGGGTCACGTAGAGGACGCAGTTGTCGAGGCGCCAGGAGCGCAGAGCGTTGGCGGCCTGGGTGATGGCGATCATCTCGGCGTGCGCCGTGGGGTCGTGGAGGCGCTCGCGCTGGTTGTGCGCCCGGGCGATTATGCCTTGCTCGAAGGAGACGATGACGGCCCCGACGGGGACCTCCTCCTCGGCGTAGGCGATCTCGGCTTCTTCGAGCGCCTGTTCCAGGTGATAGACGTGGAACGGGTGGCGCGGATCGGCGAGCGGGACTTCGAGCGGGGGGACGTCCACGGGCAAGGCCTCCTCACGGAGGGCGGTAGGCGATATTGTCCAGGCCACCTGCTCCCGAGCTGAGGGGCATCGGGAACATTAACTTAAGAATTATCCTCTCGCACTCTTGACTTTACCTGTTTTCCGAAGATAATATTCCCACAAAGCTGTGCCATGTTGCGCTACCCTCACCACTTGTCGATCAAAGGATGCTTATGTTCTTCCGTCGGCAGAGGAACTCTCGGAGTCGCACGCCAACCTGTTTCCGACCGCGGGTGGAACCGTTGGAGGACCGCCTGGTGTTGGCTGTGGTCGCATGGACGGGAGCAGTCGATAACCTCTGGAGTACGGCAGGCAACTGGATTGGTGGGAATGTCCCTGCTCTCGTTGATACCGCTGTTTTCAACGCCGGTATTGCCCCCGTGGTGATCGATCCTCTCGCGCCAGCCGGGGTAGCAAACCTCGATATTCTCCCTTCTTACGGGGGCGACATCACACTTCGCAGAAATTTCACCGTTTCAACTGAACTGTTACAGCTAGCCCAAGACATCATAGTCGATTCGACTTTTGTCCTAACCACCCCAGATTATACGTTTGCTGGGGGGAGAATTGACGGCAATGGTGCGGTTCTTGTTTCTGGTCCGGGCGGTTCCGGCTCTATGTTGGTGGCGAGCAACCCGGTCTTCATCGGGGTTGCTCAGGTGACAATCGATGTGGGGTCCACTCTGACGATTAGTGCCCCCGTCACGCTCGCCTCCACTGAACTCCTGAATCGTGGGCGGACTAACTGGATCGGGGGCGACATCGGTGCGCCGGCGTCTACGGTCGTTAATAGTGGGCTGTTTGACATCCAGTGCGACCAGACCTTCGGGCAAGTTCTGGGTGCGGTACCCGGGGATCGCTTTGAAAACGTGGGCATGGGTCAACTCGTCAAGGAGGTAACCCCAGGTCAGACATCCTTCCTCCGTGTTGAGTTCATCAATACTGGGTTCCAAACTTGGGTTAAAAGTGGAACCCTCAGTTTCAGCCGGGGCACGTTGAGCAGCGCAGCCCCATTCCAAATCGATGCGAACGCCACACTCACCTTTACCGCCCCTCCTGGCCTCCCTGCTCCATTCACACTTAATATTGGCACCGCCTTCAACGGTTCAGGCTTGTTGAAAATGACTGGGGATGCTGAGGTCGCGTCCACGGCGGGAGTGCCGCTGGGGGTCAGTCCCAGGCTCCAGATGGAAGGGGGCAGTCTGTCCGGCGGCTGGAACTTGAACGGGGCCTTCACCTGGATGGGTGGTGAGATCGAGGGGCCGCTCAACGTACTTGGGTCGATGACGATCCTCGCCGGGAGTGAGAAGAAGCTGTCGAACGCCACCCTGAAAAACTACGGGCAGGCGACCTGGCAAGGCGACAACATCTTGATGGACAGCAGTACCTTCGACAACTTCGGCACGTTTGAGATGCGGACGGACAGCAAGGTGCTTAACGCTTCAACCCTCGGCGCCCAATCAACCTTCTTGAATGATGCTGGGCCGGGCGGCCTTGGGGTGCTCACGAAGACCGCCGGGGATCCCACCCGTTTCGAGGTGTCCGTCAACACAATGGGAGAATTGTTGCTCAATGGCCTGGGCATGAGTTTCAAGTTTGGCCTGACTCAAGGCGGCGGCGGCATTACGCGGCTGGCTGGAGGCACGATCTCGTTGGATTCGGGCCAAATCTACACCCTGGCGGGGGGCATTTTGTTCGGGGGAGGCATGATTGACGGAGACCTCGCCTCGAGTGGTGGAACGGTGGTCATTGGCTCGGACATGGGTTCCCTTGTTTTGGAGGTTTCGGGCGACTACACGCAACAGGCGAACGCCACCCTGGACGTGCAGGCAAGGGGTGCCAACGCTTGGGGCGAGTTGCAAGTCAACGGGAGCGCCTCCGTGTCTGGGACGTTGGCCCTTGACCTCTTGCTGGGCTACCTCCCTCCGGCAGGGGTGCCTTACGACTTCCTCTTGGCGGTCGGCGGTGTTGGCGGTACCTTCGCATCCCTGCCTGCTGGCTACAGCGTCGTTCCCGACGTTCAGTCCCTCGCCCTCCAAAGAAACGTCTTGGTTGTTCTCTCGCCCACCTCAGCGTGGGTTGTCTCCAACCAAGGTAACACGGCGCCGGGGCAGGCGGTCACCTTCACCGCGACAGTTTCCGGCGGGATGCTCACCAGCCCGACGGGGACGGTCAGCTTCTACGACGGCACGACCTTGCTCGGCACGGTCGCCCTGACGCCCGGGATGATGGGGGCCACCGCCAGCTTCACAAGTTCGGGCTTGGCCTTGGGCAGCCACCAGATCACGGCGGTCTACAACGGCGACGACACCTACGCCGGAAGCACGTCCACGCCGCTGACGCAGACGGTGCAGCAGGCGGTGACGATGACGTGGGCCTCCTCCAGCCAGAACTACTCGGCGCTGGGGCAGGCCGTCACGTTCACGGCGATGGTCTCCGGCATGATGGGCGGGGCTCCGACGGGGACGGTTAGTTTCTACGACGGGGACATCCTGCTGGGCACGGGCACCCTGACGCCCGGGATGATGGGGACCACGGCCAGCTTCACCACGGCGGGGCTGGCCTCGGGCAGCCATCAGATCGCGGCGGTCTACAGCGGGGACGACACCTTCCTCGGGAGTACGTCCTCCCCCCTGACGCAGATGGTTGGCACCTGACGCCATCGATCATCTGGCCTTGATCGTCGTTTCGGCCAGCGCTGCTGATGATCGGCCCTCGCGAGTTGCTGCGCCTGGGGCCACTCACCGCTCAGGTGGCTCACATGATGATCGAGGGCCGTCACCCTTTCCTCGGGCAGAATCATTACCTCATCTCTTGTCCAGTATTTCCCAAGTTTCCCAGTGGTTTTCTCAGGGCGGGTAAAACTGAAGGTAGAAGGAGAGAGGATGAATCTCTCTGGTCCAGATATGGTCCTTCTTTCGCTGGCCAATCGGAAATCGACGGTTTGCGCGGGCGTCTGGCCCTGTCGGAACAGCGTCCTCCCTTGGCTCCTCGTGAGTCTCTGGCTCGCCACTTTCGGCAGCGCTCCTGCCCAGGCCCCGATTGATCGTGCTTTCACGCTCCCCAAGGGTTACGTCAACCAGATTGCTTTCTCCCCGGACGGGAAAATGCTTGCGAGCCTGGGGGCCGACCATGAGGATAGGCGTGCCTCCGTTCGCCTTTGGGAAGTGCAAACGGGCAAAGAGTTGGCCAAATTCATCTCCCAGACAAGTTCCCCCGGATGGCTCCTTGCGTTCACACCCGATGGAAAGTCACTTGTCTCATCCTGTTCGGGCCCTCCGCATGCGTGGGTTGTCGAAGTCTGGGATCTTCCATCGAAGAAACCTCGGCTTAAGATCGATCTGCCCCCCGGGCGGGTGAGCGGGGACGCGGCCATCACGCCGGACAGCAAGACGCTGATTGTGATGGACCAGTCTGCCCCAGCCGCCTTCTACGACCTATCCACCGGCAAGATGATCGGGGAACTCAAGGGGATCGGGCGGACCGTCCGGCTTGCGATGTCGAAGGACGGGAAGTGGCTCGTGACGGGGCACAGCGACGGCGAGGTGCTCGTCTGGAACCTCCGCACACGCAAGCGGCTCTGGTCCACCACCGTCCACCGACTCGGGGCGAAGCCGACACTGCGCAAAGGCCACGCTCTTACGACCGTTGCCATTTCATCGGACGGGCGGCAGGTCGCCGCCGCAAACAGAGACGCTCGCGTCGTGGTTTGGGACCGCGACAGTGGGAAGGTGCGGAATTTTGTGGACCTGCGCGCTCGCGAATTCACTGTGATGCCGTCTCACCTCGCCTTCCTGCCCGGAGACAAGGAGCTTGTGATTGCGGGTGGAGGGGTGAACTGGGGCATCTTTTTGTGGGCGCCAACCCCTGACCGAATCCGCGGCGACCCGTTTCGGAAGGAAGGCCATCTCGCTCGTCACGAACGCCTCGCCCTTTCTCCAGACGGGACAACGCTGGCCACCTACTCCTCGAAATCGCCGCTGCCTGGGAAGTCGGCGCAGCGGGACATCAGACTTTGGGACCTTCGTGCTCCGAAGGCTCTCAAATGAGCAGGCGACAGCGTGTGGCTCCGTGAGCGGGACGCCAAGCCCGGCCGGGATCTTGGTGCTTTCACGTCTTTTCTCTTGGCCTACCCCCCATTCCTTGCCGCGGCTGAGACAGCCATGAAAAGAAGGAGTCCTCTACTTCACTTCGCGACAGCCCCTCTTTCACCCTCGCGCAAGCGTCCACTTCTCAGGAAGCGTCCCTTCAGGAATAAGTAAACTTGCGGCCCACGGCAAGCCCCGACTACAATGCCCAATCGTTAAAGACGTTGGCCCGCCCCGCGCCAGGACAGAAGGCACCCTGTGACAACGGACGTCTCCCATGCCCTGCCGACCGCGCCCCGCCGCCTGGTGGTGCTCGGTTCCACCGGCTCCATCGGCACCAACTGCCTGGACGTCGTCGCTGCCCTCCCGGCCCGGCTGCAAGTCCACGGGCTCACGGCCCACTCGCGCGTGGAGCTCCTTTGCGAACAGGCCCACCACTTCCGCCCCCGCTTCGTGACCGTCACCGACCCCAAGGCCGCCGCGCGCCTTTCCCCCGCCGACCTGCCGCCCGGGTGCCAGGTGCTGCGCGGGCCCGACGCCGTCGCGCGGATGGTGCAAGCCCCCGAGGTGGACGTGGTGCTGAGCGCCATCGTCGGCGCGGCCGGGCTGGAAGGGACGTGGGCGGCGCTGGAGGCGGGCAAGACCGTCGCCGTCGCCAACAAGGAAACGCTCGTGCTCGCCGGGGAGCTCGTCACGGCGCTGGCCGCCCGGTGCGGGGGGCGGTTGCTCCCCGTCGATAGCGAGCACAGCGCCATCTTTCAGGCGCTGCAAGGCAGCCGGATCGAAGAGGTCGAGCGCCTCGTGCTCACGGGCAGCGGCGGGCCGTTCCGGGGACGCAGCCTCGCCGAACTGGAGGACGTCACCGTCGAGCAGGCCCTGAAGCACCCCACCTGGCGCATGGGGCCGAAGATCACGGTCGATTCCGCCACCTTGATGAACAAGGCCCTCGAGATCATCGAGGCGCGCTGGCTGTTCGGCTTGCCGGCCGAGCGCCTGGCCGTCATCATCCATCCCGAATCGGTGATCCACTCTTTCGTGGAGTTTTGCGACGGCGCGGTCCTTGCCCAGCTCTCCCCGCCGGACATGCGCCTGCCGATTCAGTACGCGCTGACGTATCCGGAGCGCGTGCGCGGGCCGGCCCGGAAGCTCGACTGGCGCGAGCTGAAGGCCTGGCACTTCGAGCAGCCCGACCACGAGAGCTTCCCGTCGCTACAATTGGGGATGGAGGTCGCGAGGCGCGGAGGGACCTGTGGGGCGGTGCTGAACGGCGCCAACGAGGTGGCCGTGGGGCGCTTCCTGAAGGGCGACCTGAGGTTCCTGGACATTCCCGCCGCCTGCCGGGCGGCGCTCGATCATCACAACTACAGCCCCACCCCGACGCTGGCCGAGCTGGGCGCCGGCGATCGCTGGGCTCGACAGGAGGTAGGCCGTTGGACAAGCCGCACAACCCGGACAGTCCAGACCACGTGAGGCCCTCGTCCGGCCACGTACAGCCGGCTGCCAACGGCCCCGCGCGCGCGGGCGGAGCGCCTTCCGCAGGCCCCCCGGCCCTCAGCGCTCCCGACGTGACCGCCCCAGCCCCACCGCTCACCCTGGGCGGCTGGCTGACCAGCAACGGCCCCTATCTGATCATCGGCCTCTTCCTCGCCGGCTGGCTGTACCGCACCTTTGGCTTCGACGGCATCTTGCGCGCCGCCATGGTCGTACTGGGGCTGGGCTTCGTGATCTTCATTCACGAGTTGGGCCACTTCGTCGCCGCCAAGTGGTGCGACGTCCACGTGCAGACCTTCAGCATCGGCTTCGGCCCGGCGCTGCCGGGTTGTAGTTTCACGCGCGGCGAGACGACCTACAAGGTGGCCGCGATCCCCCTGGGCGGGTTCGTCAACATGGTCGGCGAAGGGCCCGAGGCCGACGAGGAAGAGGAATACCCGCGCTCGTTCAAGAACAAGACGGTCGGCCAGCGGATGTTCATCATCTCGGCCGGCGTCATCATGAACGTGCTGTTCGGGTGCATCACCTTCGTGTTCGTGTATCGGTTTCGCGGCATCGAGCGGCCCGCCGCCGTGGTGTCGCAGGTCGAGGCGGGCTCGCGGGCCTGGGAGCAGGGCGTGCGCAGCGGCTGGGCCCTGACCTCTCTGGGAAACATGCAGCGCCCTTACTTCGACGACATGAAGGTCGCCGTCGCGCTCGGCAGCACCACCTCGCCGCAGACCTTCGGGTTCCGCGGGCGGGACGGGCAGGATTACGTCAAAGAGATCGTGCCGAATCGCGGCGAGAACGACATGATGCCCGTCATCGGGGTCGTGCCGTCGAGGCGGCTCAAGCTCCCCCCCAGCCCCCGGGCGGCCGATCGCGAGATGCCCGTGTACTACAGCAGCGCGGCCGGGTACGCCCGCAGTTTCGACCTGCAACCGGGCGACGTGGTCGAGAAGGCGAGCGATCCGACCAGGGACGGGGAGGAGACGGCCGTCCCGCCCGGCGAGCAGGGTTGGGTCGAAGTGTGCAGGCGCTTGCGCCACCTGGGCGGGAAGCCGATGACGCTGAAGGTGCGCCGCGCCGGCAAGGTCGAGACGGTCGAAGCTGGCAAGGGCTTCGACTGGGGCGATACCGTCCTCAGCACCACGGACGCGCAGGCCGATCCGAAGCTGGGCCCGTTCCAGGTCAAGGAGCTCCCCCTCGCCCTGACGCTGGACGGCAAGCCGGTGAAGGACCACGAAGGCAACGCGATGCACGACCCGTTCGAGTATCGCCTGCGGATGAAGTTGCTGGCCGGGAAGCCCGCCGTGGTGCGGGTCCGCCGGAAAGGGACGGCGAACGACGGGGAACTGGTGAGCGTCCTCGTCCCCCCCGCGTTCCACGTCGATTTCGGCATGCGCATGAAGATGGGCGAGATTGCGGGGGTGCGGCTGGGCTCTCCGGCGGAAGAGGCGGGCGTCGCCAAGGGCTCGACGATCGTCGGCGTGGCGCTGCGCTACGCGAAGGAGGAGGCGTTCGACCTGACGAAAAAGGAAATGGGCCCCGTGCGGTTGCCGGACGCGCTGGCGCGGCGAATCTATGGAGACAAGAAGAGGACCGATCCCGGCAAGTGGTCGGTGATCTTGACGGTGATGGGAGCGCCGAAGGGCGACCAGACCGAGAAGCGGAAGCTCCCGCCCATCGTTTGGGACGCGACCTGGCGCTTCGACGAGGAGTCTCCCTACAATCCCGCGTCGCCGATGGCCATTCCGGAACTGGGAATCGCCTACCGCGTCACCAGCACGGTGGAGGACGTGGAGTCGGGCTCTCCGGCCGCGAACGCGGGGATCCAGAAGGGCGACGTGATCCACGAGGTGCGCTCGCGCGAGGACACCAAGACCCGGTCGGCCGAGCGCAAATGGGGCCACTGGGTGAAGATCAAGTCGATCCGCGACGGGGACGAGAACGTCTACGACCAGTGGGCGCACTATTTCTGGGCGATGCAGGGGCACGTGGACTACCCCGAGCTCGAGGTGAAGGTCTTCCGCGACGGCGCCTTGCAGGAGCCGATCGCCCTCGAGGCGGTGGCCGACGAGAAGTGGCCTCTGGACCGGCGCGGCGTGGTGTTCGTGCTCGACACGCACCGCCAGAAGGCGAGCACGCTGTGGGAGGCCCTGACGTTCGGGTTCGACCGCACCCTCGGGCTGACGAAGCAGATCTACCTGAACCTGTCGAGCCTGGTGCTCGGGCGCATCTCGACGAAGAGCCTGGGCGGCCCGATCGAGATCGCGGCGCAGGCCTTCAACTTCGCGGGCGAGGACCTGGCGATCTTCGCGCTGTTCCTGGGCATGATTTCCATCAACCTCGCGGTGGTCAACTTCCTGCCGATCCCCTTGCTCGACGGCGGGCACATGGTCTTCCTGATCTACGAGAAGTTGCGCGGCCGGCCGGCCTCGGAGAACGTGCGCGCGGTGGCGACGTACATCGGGCTGGCGTTCATCCTGGGGCTGATGTTGTTCGTGCTCTACCTGGACCTGAGGCGGCGCATCCCCTGGTTGCGCCTGCCTTGACGAGAGGGAGCGTATGGCCCGGTCTTCTCCGCGTCGCCCTCATGGCGTTCAGGCCGACAAGCCGGTCGCGGCGCCTTCGCCGGCCGTGACCACGACGCCAACCTCAACCCCGATGGGGCCGGGGCCCGAGCCGGAGGTGCGCGCGCCGCTGGGCGGGTGGCGCGTCGCCCTGTGGTTGTGGCTGCTGGCCTTTGGGGCGCTGGTGGCGTTCGAGCTGGTGCCGTTCGTCATCAAGGTGGTGCGACAGGTCTTTTGAAGAGGGGCGTTGGGCGCTTCACGAGCTCGCCCACTTCACAGAACGCAGTGTCGGCGGATCGTTTCGACGAGTTGCTCCCACACAGCCTCGGGCGTCGGCGCTTCCTCCCCCTCGGCCCAGGCCTCGGCGGCCTGGCGCAAACACGCCAGCGCCTCGTCGCGAAGGGTCAGCGCCTTTCGGGCAGAGACGCGACCGTCGGAGAGCGTTGCTTCCACCACGGGCCCCCGCGCAGCCGCGACCGGGGCCGGTGTGGGGCGGGGTGGCGTCGGGGCGGGCTTGCCGGGCGGCGGCCGAGGGGCGAACGTGGAAGCGCGCGGCGTCGGTTCGCGCAGCCCGTCGAGGGCCTCGTTGCACAGCGCGTCGGCGCGTTTGTTCAGCTCGCGGCGGACGTGCTGGAACGCGACCCCGCCCTCGAAGCGCCGGGCGATGTCGCACGCCTCCCCATAGAGGTCGAGGAGGTCGGCGTTCTTGACGCGGTATTCGCCCTTCATCTGCTTGACCATCAACTCGCTGTCGCTGACGACCTTCACGCGATAGTTGGCACCGAGCTCGAGCGCGTGCTCCAAGGCGCGCACAAGGGCGGTGTACTCCGCGACGTTGTTGGTCGTCGGCCCGAGGCGGCCCGCCTCTTCGATGGGCGATTCTTCCGCGCCGTCGATGGTATAAGCGAAGGCCGCGGGGCCGGGGTTGCCGCGCGACCCTCCATCGGTGTGGATGGTGAGCAAGGCGAGATCGGCCATGAGGCCCTCCATGCGCCGCGGGCGACAGGGAGATTCTAGCGGCCGGTTGACGCGGTCGCAACGGCCCCGGTAGACTGACGTTCGTCGCTTCCGCTCCCAACCTCTGGTGAGGCCCCCGAGTGAACGACCTCCCGCGCCTGCTGGTGCTGGAAACTTCCGGCCGTGCCGGGCACGTCGCCGTCGCCCTGGGCCGCGAGGTGCGGGCCCGACGGCGCCTCGACGAGGCGCGCCGCCACGCGCGCGACCTGGCGCCGGCCGTGGCCGAGCTGCTGGCCGAGCAAGGCTGGCGGCCGCGCGACCTGAACGGCGTCATCGTGAGCCGGGGCCCTGGCAGCTACACGGGGCTGCGCGTCGGCGTCATGTCGGCCAAGGCGCTGGCCTACGCCACCGGCTGCGCCCTGCTTGGCGTCGAGACGTTCGCGGCCGTCGCGCTAAGGGCGCCGGGGGAGATGACGCGCGTGGACGTACTAGCCGACGCGCAGCAGGACAAGGTCTACGTCCAGCCGTTCGCGTGGACGGGGCGGGGGTGGTCGCCGCGGGCCGAACTGGCGGTGCGGCCGTTCGCCGAGTGGCTGGCGGAGCGCGAGGCCGGGGCGTGGGTGACGGGGCCGGGACTGAGCAAGTGGCAGGCGCGCTTGCCCACGGAAGTGCCACGGGTCGAGGCGTCGCTCTGGGAGCCGGCCGTGGAGGGGTTGCTGGAGTTGGGGCTGGCGCGTTACGAGGCGGGGGAGCGCGACGACTGGCGGGAGCTGGAGCCGGCGTATCTGCGGGCGAGCTCGGCGGAGGAGCAGTGGAAGGGGCGGCGATGAATGAAGAGCGGTAGCGTGCCCTTGGTCTGCGCCAACTGAGCCATCAAAGTTCCAGGCCGAAGAGCCCCGGGTTGCCGAAGTTGCCGTAATGGAAGCGATTGAGGAAACTGAAACAGGCGATGCCATCGAACCCGGCAAGGACCGATGGAACGCCCACCGCCCGCACATTCTGGGCAAAGCCGAGCGCGGGAACTTGGATGGGAAGAAGATAGATTGGAAAAGAGCCAGTGTAGGCGCCGCCCAAGGTGACTGGTTGGAGCGGATTGCCGCCGCAAAGCAGGCAATCGTGTTCGTCAAGGATGAGCTCGAAACCAGAGAACTGCGAGCCTGCGCCTGGGTCGGCGAGCAAGTTTCGCACCGGCGATTGACCGCTCTGCGCCAAGGTCAGGTCAACCTGAACGGAGGGTCGGCCATGTCGGAGGGGCCATTCCACGCGTGGCATCGGGTCAGCCCCCAGATTTCATGCACCTCGTCGTAGTCGCGGCTCGCTTCCACGCAAAAGGTCTTGGTTGGATCGGGCTCCGTTTGCCGAAGGCGGCGGGCCAAATCATCCAGGTCGTCCGCGACGACCACGACCTGCCCATTCGCGATGCCGACGAACTTGTTGGCATACGGCGATTGCGGGTTGCTCCTCGCCTCCGCGTTGATCTGCCGGGCCAGTTCGCGATTCAGGGCTTGCACGGTGTTGGTGACGGACATTGGTCTTCCCTCCTGTGCCTCGCACTCCCCCTCTGTGCCCTTCAGAGTAGCAGGGGACGGCCGGTGTTTCGAGAGAAGGCGGGCCGACGTCCCCTCACGGCAACTCGATGCGTCGGGCCGCGCACGCGGCGCGGTACGTCGCTTCCAGGTGCAGCGGCAACGCGAGGTCGGCGGAAAGCCACAAGGGGAGCGTCGGCAGCGGCGACGCGATGGCGAGCAACTCGGCCCAGACGTCGAGCCGGCTTTGCTCCGCACCGAGCAGCGGCCGATACGCCGTCGCGTAGAGATCGCCAGCCGCTTGCGCGGGCGTGGCCGTGGTCAGCCTGAGCAGTTCGAGCAACTCCGCGTGCAAGTTGCCGTGGCGCTCCGTCACGACGTCCACGAGCATGACGCTGATGCCGTCTTGCAGATAGCTGGCGCACTTGACCGCGAACGCGCGTCGGCTGGCCGGGCGATCCTTGTTGGCCGGGCTGATCAATTCGATGGCCGCCACGACTTTCGGGCCTTCCTCATCGTTGTGTACGTTGACTTCGAACAGATCGAGCCCCGCGAAATCGAGCATGGCCGACGCAACCGGCTTCGGCGGCGCTCACGTGGCGACACCACCGTCTTCCGCCGCCCGAGCGCGGCCATTCGCTGCTTCCTGCGTGGCGACGTCTATTTCGACGCGGCTACCGATCTTGACGCGCGCTTCCGCGTAGAAATGGGTCGGCAGCAGCTCTTCGTTGAGGTGCCGCGCAATCGCCTCGGTCCAGGCGCCGTGGAAACTGTCCCAGTGCCGCTGCTTGCTGAGCGGCGGATGGAAGTGGTCGAGAAGGGGCATGAGGAGCAACCTCGGTTGTCAAACACGTCTGGCTTTACAACAGTGGCTCCGATGAAAGAGGTATTAGCTAGTTCGCGTACCGGTATCGATCGTTTCCGTGGGCGGGAGGGCCGCCGCTCTCCCGACCGCGAGGCCCCGGAAGCCTGGCAGGTCGCCGACCTCGTCGAGTACCTCCGGTCCGGCGACCGCGACGCCACCCGTCAGCGGCGGGGACGCACCTTCGGGGCGGCCACGACCTCCCCGGCCGGCAATTCCCCGTGGCCCGCCAGGCCCAGCTTGCCGTTGCCCCCGCCCGTGCCGCCCCTGTTGCCGCTGTTGAAGGGGAGTTTCTGGGGAGTGTCCTCGCCGTCGGGGCCGACGCGCAGGGTGCGTTGGTTGCTGAAGCCGATGGAAAAGAAGAAGTCCTCGGTGGCGCGCTGGGAGGCCCGCCCGTGCGGGTAGACGTCCTTGTAGATCGCGTTGACGGCCCAGCACGCCTGCGCCGCTGCCCCGCGCGAGTGGAAGATCAGGTAGTAGTGCCCCCCTTCCTTCAGGTCCGCAACGTGCTCGAGTTGCACGCCATGCCAGCGGAACTCGAGCGTGCTGTCTGCCGCGGGGATGTGGCCGCGCAGGTAGACCTTCTTCAAGCCGGCGTCGCGGACCTCCACGACGAGCGCCGCAGCGGGCTGGTTGCGGTTCATCCGCGCCACGCGCAACTTCACGTGGCGGACGGTGGTCCCCACCGATTGGAACGTCTGGCCCTGCGCCAGGTCGGCGTAGACCCAGTGCCAGCCGTTCGAGTGCCCCTCGAAAACCGGGTTGATGGTCTGGAGGATGCCCTTGATCTGCCGGGCCGTTTCCGCCGCGGGGCCCTTCCGGAGGGCTGCTCGGAGCGCCGGTACGGCGGCCGGTCCGAAGTGCAGCAGCGCCCGCGTGGCCTCCTCGCGAGCCTTCGGGCTGTCACTGCCAAGGTCCCGGATCAGGCGGGCGATCTGCGCCTGGCGATACGGCACCGGGGCCGCTCGGGCGGCTGACGCGAGCGAAAGAGCCAGCAGAGATGCGAGCACGAGACGCATAGCGGTCTTCCGGCAGAACAAGGCACACCTGGGGCGCCCTCCCACCAGGGAGACGGGACGACAGCTTCCACGGTTGTAACACCGTAACGCACGTCTGAACAACCCTGGCCTTCAGCCCGATGGCCCGAAGAGCGGCCCCGGGGAGCGGGGGTCGCTGTTCAGGAAGCTCGGCCTCGACAGGTGGGGGACGACGGCGCCGAGCTTGGGGCTGCCGGCCGACTCGCTCGCGCTTTGGTCCGGTCTCTCCCCGGACGTCCTCGGGCAATTCCCCCTTGGCGCCCTCTCACATCTGCGCGATGGCCAGCCAGTTCCCCAGGCCCGCAGCCAGGGCCACGACGAACAATACCTTCCAGGCCAGCGGATAGTGGGCAAACGATTGCGGCTTGTCCACCCCGTGTTCCGCCCTCAGCCGGTTCACGTCGATCGGGAACAGGAGCAGGCCCAGGCCGGTGACGGCGAACACCGGGAAGAGTGCGACCGCCTTGCTGTAGTAGTGGCCTTCGTTGAGGGCGGTGTGCCACGACCACGCGGTGAAGCCAAGGCCCACCGCCAGGAGAAACAACCCGACCAGGCGTTGGCCGATCTTCGATTCGATCACGTCCCCCCTCCGAACGCGCCGGTCCTCCGAAAGGGCGAATCACTTCTTGCTCTTGCTGCGCTTGAACACCAGGAGCCGGTTGCCCGACCCTTCCTTGGCGTCGAACGAGGTGGGCCGATCCTTGCCAGGGGCGGCCAGACACACCTTGAAGCTCGCGCCGCTCAGCTCGTAGATGCCCTTGATGGTCTTGCCCTTGTCGGCGCCGACACTCCGCGTGGCGTCGATGGTCTTGGGCGTTTTGCTCGCGTCGAGTTTGTGGGTGCCCTTGACCAGCCCGGTGGTGCCGAGGAGGGTGTACTTGGCCCCATCCACGACGAGCACCACTTTCTTGACGTCGTCCCTGTTCGTCTCCTTGCCATCGTTGGTGATGGAGACGGCCAGCCAGGTCCCGGTGAACTTCTCGAGCTCGGTCGGGGCGTCGGCGGCCGCGGCGCTGAGCGTCAGCAGCAGGTCCAGGGCGCCGGCCAGCAAAGGCGTTGCACGCATGGTGGAGCTCCTCTTCGTTGCGATTCGGGTTGCGACAGGACGAAGTCAAACTAGGCGCGACGCGGGGCCGAGGCAAGCGGAATCGGTCCGGAGGCGCGCATCTGTCCTCCGATGCCCCGCACTCCAGGCAATGCCCCAACCTCGATGGGGCCCTTGCCGATTCGCGCCTCGCATGAATTTTCCGCAAGCCCTTTCCTTGTCACAACATTTGACAACCACCGACCTGGGACATAGGGTTGCTCGTCACAAGTTTTGGCCGGCCCCGAATCGTGCCGCCGACGCGGTCGGCCGAGGCCGTCATTCAGAAGAGAAGGGAGTTTTCATGTTGCGTCAAATGGCCGCGCTGGCGAGCAAGTTCGTCCGGGACGAGGACGGCCTCACCGCCGTCGGATACGGCGTCTGCCTGGCCCTGATCGTCGCGGTGGTGATCGGCGCCGTGGCCGTGCTGGGCGGCGGCATGGGCGACACCTTCACGGAGACGGGCACGGCGGCGTCCGCGCCCTGAGGCGGCAGGCACCTTCGCGCCGGCGCCGCCGGCGCGGGGGGGCCCCGGCCGGGATACTCCCGCGCCCCCGCCTCCGTCTCCAGTGCCGCCTGGTCGAGCTCCAACAAGCCCCCCTG
>JBBSEZ010000161.1:0-19647 GCA_038239195.1 Gemmatales bacterium | reverse complement strand
CATCAACCTCCTGATCGCCTCCGTGCTGGCGTGGTTCCGCGACCGCACCGACTTCTTCGTCGGCGGCAACATGTTCGTCTACTACAGCCTCCAGCAGGCGCGCAACCGCGACTACCGCGGCCCCGACTTCTTCTTCGTGCAAGACGTCAACCTCCACCCGGTCCGTCGTTACTGGGTGTCGTGGGAAGAGAACGGGCGCCTACCCGACGTCATCGTCGAGTTGCTGTCGCCGACGACGGAGCGCGAGGACCGGACCACCAAGCGCGACCTCTACGAGCGGACCTTCCACACGAGGAACTATTTCCTCTACGACCCGGCCACGGGGCAACTTGACGGCTACGAGTTGGCCAACGGGCACTATGTGCCGCTCCAGCCGAACGCGCAGGGGCGGCTGTGGTCGTCGGTGCTGGGGCTATGGGTCGGCACCTGGCAGGGGGAGTACCTGCGCGAGACCGCGACCTGGCTGCGGTTCTACGACGAGAACGGACAGGTGGTCGGCGTGCGCGAGGAGCTCGCCGAGCAACTCGCGGCCGAGGAGCACAACCGGGCCGATACCGAACATCGACGGGCCGACAAGGAGCAACGGCGCGCCGACGTGGCCGAGGCGGAGCTGGCTCGGCTCCGCGCCCTGCTGGCCCAGCAAGCGCTGGCGCCTGGCACGGACAAGCCCGCCTCTTGATTCTGAAGTGCCAGGGGGGCGAAAGGACCATGACGGAGGCGGAGTGGTTTGCGTGCAGCGATCCAGGTGCGATGCTCACGTTTCTTGGCAGCCGAGGGAGCGCCCGCAAGAGCCGCCTCTTTACCGTCGCCTGTTGCCGCAGCATCTGGCGCCTGCTCGTTTCGACTCGCAGTCGCGCGGTGGTTGAAACAGCAGAGCGCTTCTCGGATGGACAAGCGAGCCGCAGGGAGTTGGCCAACGCCAGGAAGGCATCGCAGCGCGCCACGGAAGAGGCGGCGATCCAACTCAACTCTGTGTCGGGAGGCAAGACCTCGCCCACCGCGGATGAGCAATCCGCCTGGTCCTTCTACTGGGCTTGCTACACCGCCGACCTCACCGCCGCAGCGGGCTCGGGTTATGAGGCTTGCCGCAGGATAGAGAAAGCAGCGTGGGCCACACGGGATTGTGCGGACGCAGACTGGCTGAGGAAGAACCCCGGCTGGTTAGAAGAGACACCATTCCAGCTCACCGAACGCTATGATGCCGTAAACGCTGGGTTGTGCTCCGAACAAATGCAGCAGGCCGCGATCCTCCGAGAGATCGTCGGCAACCCCTTTGGGCTGGCACGACCGATCGACCCCGGGTGGCCCGTTTGGCAGGACGGGATGATCCCCAAGTTGGCCCTGGCGATCTACGACGATCGCGCCTTCGACCGCCTCCCCATCCTCGCCGACGCGCTCGAAGAGGCCGGCTGCACCGACTCATCCCTTCTCGACCATCTCCGCGGCCACGGTCCCCACGTCCGCGGCTGCTGGGCGCTAGATCAACTCTCGGGCAAAGGGTAACGGGCGCGAGACATCCGAGATCGCGCCTTCCCTCTGCTCCCCTTGCGCTGTCGCCTGGAGACCGGCCGCTGGTATACTGTGGGAAAGGCCCCGCAATCGGACGGGGCCACGAGCCAGACCGCAGCGAGGAGGCGCGAAATGCCCGATACCACCGCGTTACTGAGCGAGAAGGCCCTGCAAACGCTACAGTCCCTCTCCGCGCAGACGGGAGAGCCCGTTCCGGTCGTGCTGGAGAAGGCGATCGAGCAATACCGCCGACGGACGTTCTTGGAGGCGGCCAACGCCTCCTACGCCGCGCTGCGAGCCGACCCGGCTGCGTGGGCAGAGGAACTGGAGGAACGGAAGGCCCTGGAAGGAACTTTGATGGACGGGCTCGACCCGGACGAGCGGTGGTCGGACGACGGGTGCCCGCTCCCCCCGCAAGGAGGGACCGGCAGGTGAGCACGCCCGCACGGGGTGAGGTGTGGCAGGTAGACTTCGGCGCTCCTCGCGGGCACGAGCAGGGCGGCGTTCGCCCGGCACTGGTCCTGTCGGTGAACCTCTTCAACAACTCACCCGCGGACTTGGTCGTGGTCTTGCCCATCACCACCAAGCGGAAGAGGGTGCTCTGGCACGTCGAGGTCCAGCCTCCAGAAGGGGGCCTTCGAGCCACTAGCTACATCAAGTGCGAAGACGTTCGGTCGATCAGCAAGGACCGATTGCTTCAGCTTTGGGGCACTATCTCGGACGTCGGCCTGGCGGTGGAGGATCGCGTCCGTAGCTTGCTGGGCCTCTAATCTGCGCTAATCGTACCGCCCGCTCGCCTCCACCGGCCACACCGCCACCACCCGCCCCCCGCGCACCGCCACCACCTGCCGGTGCAGGTTCATCGTCGCACAGCAGTGCGCCGGCAACACCTCCCGCCGCTCTCCCAATCGCGGCCCCGCCCCCTCGTCCTCGACCTTCGCGTGCTCCTCCGCCAGCTTCACCACGCGCTCTTCCGCCCGCCCCTTGATCGCCGGCTTGCCGAAGTCCTGCGAGATCGCCTTGCTCCCGGCGTCCAGCACGTACCACCCCGGGCGGCGACTGAGGACCGTCGCCAGGATCGACAGCGAACAGCCGAACTCCGGCCGCACCGCGTGATAGGCCGCGTCCATCAGTAGAAACGACCCCGGCTGGAGCTCCGTCAGCGCCGGGTGCTCCGCGGCAAACGCCCACGTCCCCGTCCCGGCGCCCGTCACCACCTCCACGGGCAGGCCCGCCGACTCGATCAGGGCCCGTGTCGTCGCCAGTTGGTCGAGCCCCGACACGCACTTGCCCTGCTTCTCCTCTCCCGGCGGCAGCATCTGCAAGTGCCCGTCGTAGCCCTGCAAGCCGACGAAGCGCAGCCCCTCCTCGGCGGCGACCTTCCGCGCCAGCGCCAGGGCCGGCTCGCCGGGAGGAACGCCGCAGCGGCCCATGCCGACGTCCACCTCGACCAGCACCTCCAGCGTCACCCCCTCGGCGCGCGCCGCCTTGCCCATCTCGGCGACGTTCTCCGCGTCATCGACCGCCACGCGCATTTTCGCCCGCCGCGCCAGGCGAGCCAGGCGCGCCAGCTTGGTCGGGCCGATCACCTGATTGGCGACGAAGACGTCGGCGATGCCGGCCTCGACCAGCACCTCGGCCTCATTGAGCTTGGCGCAAAGGAAGGTCCTGGCCCCGCGCTCCAGGAGGTAGCGCGCCAGCCCTCCGCACTTGAGCGATTTGAAATGGACGCGAAGGGCCTTCCCGTTCCGCCCGCAGGCATCGCGCATGCGCTGATGGTTGGCGTCGAGCACGTCGAGGTCGATCAGGAGGGCGGGCGTGTCGAGGGCGTCGAGCGGTTGGCCGGCGAGTGCGTGCATGCGGCGCTCCGGGTAGGGGGAGTCACAGATCGACGTCCCAGACCACGATCTTGCCCTTGCCGCTGCCTCCGGCGGCGCGCATCCCATCGGGCGCGAAGGCGATGGAGATCATCGGGCCGATCTCCCAGTCGTAGGCGGCCACCTCGCTCCACCCGGCCGTCTCCCACAGGCGCACCGTGGCGTCGTTGCGGGCGAACGCGAGGAACCGCCCGTCCGGCGAGAACGCCACGTCCTTGTAGTGCTGCTTGCTGATCGAGTGGTGGACCACCGCCTCGCGCGTGGTCGTGTCCCACACCCAGAGCGTCGTGCCCGCGGCGGCGGCCAGGTAACGCCCGTCGGGGCTGAACGCCAAAGCGTCGGCCGTGGCGGTGTGCCCGCCCAGCGCGTCGCGCACCCGCCAGGTGGTCGTGTCCCACAGGCGCACGAGCCGGGGCTGCGGGATGCCGCCGGCCAACCGGGGGTCGTGCCCAGTGGCCAGCGTCCGGCCGTCCCGGCTGAACGCCAGGCAGTTCGTCGCGTGGATGGCCTCGTCGCCGACGCCGGGCCGGGGAAATTCCGTCAGCGTGGCCGCGTCCCACAGCCGGACGGTTCGGCTTACCGTCGCCAGCACCCGCCCGTCCGGCGAGAAGGCGACGTCGATGCCGTGCCCGTGGTCATAAAGGCCCTCGACCACCCGCACTGTCTCGCCGTCCCACAAGCTCACGCCATCCTCGCGGCCCGTCGCCACCGTTTTGCCGTCGGGGGAGAAGGCGACGGTGTACGAGTGCCAACTGTCGATGACCTCGTGCTGGCCGGTGTTCAGGTCCCAGACGAAGGTCTTGTAGTCGCGGGCCGACGAGCCGAGCCGGTTGCCGTCCGGCGCGAAGGCCAGCGACCGCACCGGCTTGTCGGGGCGGTGTCCTTTGAGGATTTGCATGATGGCCCCCCGAAACGGCGCTGGGCCCGCCGTCGGGGTGTTGTATCGGGCGTGGCGACAAGCGTCTCGCTTGTCGTCTTCGCCCATCCGCAACGTCCACTCCCAGGCGGCAACAAGCGAGGGCGCTTGTCGCCACGGGGGCAGCCTGCCTCCCCCAACGTCCGTCGCCGCCCGGGAAGCAACCTTGCCCTTGTTTTCTTCTTCGGGGGCCGGGTATCCTCCCCACGCTCGACGTCGCCCTGCTGGGTTTTCGCTGCGCGGAGACGACGATGGGACCAGACCGACCGCAGAAAAACGGGCCCGACGTCTGCTGGTTCCTCTTCTGGGCCTGCGCTTCTTCCCTGTGGTGCGTCACCGCCGCCAGCCAGCTCAGCGCGACGTTCGACGAGCCCTTCTACGTCAAGGCCGGCCTGACGGGCTGGCGCAGCGGCAGCCATTACCTGCTCCTGAAGGCCGGCACCATGCCGTTGCCGATCGACGTCCAGACGCTGCCCATCTTCTTGTGGGAAAAGGCGCGCGGCCAGCCGTTCGACCCCCTGGCCGACCTCCACCAGGTCCTCCCCCTGGCAAGGGCGATGAACCTCGTCTTCTGGTGGGCCCTGCTGTTCTACGGCTGGCGCCTGGCCCGCTTGCTCGGCGGGCCCTGGGCAGGCCGGGTCGCCGTCGTCTTGCTGGCGTGCGAACCGAGCCTCCTCGCCCACGCCAGCCTCGCGACAACCGACGTCTCCGTGACGGCCTGTCTGCTGGTGCTGGTCTATCACTTCCTGCTCGGGCGTGGACGAAGTTGGGGGTGGCGCGTCGGCGTGCCGGCCCTTTGCTACGGTTTGGCGCTCGTCGCCAAGGCGTCGGCGCTGGCCTACGGGCCGCTCTGCATGCTGGCCATCGAACTGCACCGCCTGGCCGAAGAGGGGCGCTTGCAGCCTCGAGGCCCGGCCGGGCTGTGGCAGCGCGTGAAGCACTTGTGGGCGGCCGGTCACGAGCTCCGCCGCGACGGCGCGCAGATCGTCGCCCTGGCGTTCGTCGCGATCTTCTTCTACTGCGGCTGCGACTGGCAACCTCAACAATCGTTCGTCGATTGGGCGCACGACCTCCCCGCCGGAGCGCTCCGCGATTCGCTGGTCTGGACTTCGGAGCACCTGTGCGTCTTCTCCAACGGGTGGGAAGGGCTCGTTCGCCAGATCCGGCACAACGTCCGCGGGCACGGCGCGTTCGTGCTGGGAGAGTGGTTCCCGCGCGCCGTGTGGTACTACTTCCCCGTCGTTCTGGCGATCAAGCTGACCGTGCCCACCCTTGCTCTGTTGGCGATCCTGCTGATCCGGCGCCCGCGCTCGCTGGCGACCTCGGTCGGGGCTTGCGCGGCGATCCTGTTCGCGTTCAGCGTCAATTGCCGGGTGCAAATCGGCATCCGGCTGGTCCTTCCCCTGGTGGCCCTGCTGCTGCTCGCGCTCGCAGTCGCGGTGGCCCGCTTGCAGCCGCTCGAGTGGCCCACGCGGGCGAAGCGCTTCGCCGCGCTGGGGGCCCTGGCCGTCTGGCTGCTCCCCGTTCTGCTGAGCTGGCCGAATGGGCTCAGTTACACCAATCTTCTCTGGGCGGGAACGGAGCCCGACCATCTGGTCAGCGAGGCCAACTACGACTGGGGACAGGGCCTGAACGAACTGGCCCGCTGGGAGAAGCCGCACGGAGGCGCCAAGCTCCAGGTGTGGTACTTCGGCACCGACCCGATCGTGTTCGAACCGCCCTTCCACCATCTGCCCCTGCACAACCAGCCCTTGCGATCGCCCGACGATCTCGAGCCCCTCGTTCGGGGCCACTATCTCGCCGTGAGCACCACCATCTTCGCCTTTCATCGCGGGTTCACGCCCGCCTCGTCGATCGCGGTCGAAGCGCTGGCGCGCCGGAAGCCGATCGCCCGAACGACCACGTTCTTGATCTACGACTTCACGTCTCCCAGCCGCGAGGCCGCCTCGCGGTGATTGGGCAGCATCGCCGGCCAAAGCGAAGGACAGCCGTCCTGGGCATGGTTCTTCTCCTCGGTCAAAACCAATCGTCGGTCGGGTCGAGCTCCCACCGGTCGCGCCAGACCGGATCGACGCCCTTGTGGACGGGCGTGGCCTTGCCCCCGCCGAGCACCCACCACTTCCGCGCGGACGACCTCCCGACGCCGACCAGACTGAGGTGCGGCAGAGCGGGCGCTTTCGCGAGCCGGCCGAGGAGCCTTTTCACCTCCTTCGCGTCGTGCGGCGCTTGCACCAGCACGAGCGTGCAGAGGTTCGGCATGTTGGTGGCGGCCGACAGCGGCGCGAGCGTTTCGGCCTTGTCGCACCCGCGGAGCGTCAGCCACCGGAGCTCGGGGAGGTGGGCGGCGAGCAGGGCGGTTGGGTCGATGTTGCGGTAGCTGTTGCCCCACTCCAGCCGGTGCAGTCGCTTGCAGCATTCGCCCAGCAGGATTTCCGGGTCGCTGGTGTGGAGGCTGAGCCGCCGGAGGTTCTCGAGCCGCGTCCCGGCTGCGAACCGACGGGATTCCTCATCGTGGACGTCGTTCGAGCTGAACCACTCCAGCTTCGCGGCGCTCTCGAGGTGCGACACCTCGCCGGTGCCTCGGCTCTCGGAGCTCATTTCCACGTGCAGCCGGCGCAGGGCCGGCCATCCCGATAGCTCGACCCGCTCGCCATAGTCGTGGCCCGGGAGAATGGCGCGCTCTGCCGCCCTGGGGGCGCCGACGCTCCAAACCTGATCGGTTATCCCGAAGCTGTGGAGGGTGCCCAGGTCGAGCCACACGACGCCGGAGGCGAGCGGCCGGGTCGCGAGCTCCCCGAACCAGCGCGTGTCGTACTGCTCGGACCACTCCCCGTCTCCGCTCGTCGCTTGGAGGCGAAGTCGCCTCAGCGGGCGTCGTGCCGCCTGCACGAACGATTGCCACTCCGCCGGCGGCCATTGACTGTTGAGGAGGCGGAGCGAGTCGAGCGCTGGAAGGTTCATCCGCTCCCCCAGGGCGACCAGGGCGTCGGCGGGCTCGTCGTACCGCCAGTTGCCGACGGAGAGGGCGCGCAAACCGGCGAGCCTCGGGCAACCCGACAAGAGCGGGCCGAGAAACGCAGGCCCGCCCGACAATTCGAGGGTGCCGAGGCGCTCCAACTCGGGCCGGGCCGCCAGCGCCGTGCCGAGCGCCGCGTTCCACCTGTCCGAATCGCCGTTCTCCTTCGGTAGCCAAGAAAGCTGTTCGACCGGTATCCGCTCCCAGTCCGCCACGTCGTGCTTGCGGTGAACGTCGGGCGGCAGGGTGACGCCCGCGATCAGGCCGCGGCGAAACGTCACCGTCGCGCCGGGCACCGAATCGAGCCACGGCCGGCGGGCCTTGCGCGTGAAGACGCCCGACCGGCGTGCCTCCGCGAGCCGTTCGGGATAGGCGAGGTTGGCTTCGTCGGTGCGTGCGAGCTCGACTTCGGCCCGGATGAACGTGGCCATCTCGCGGTCGCCGTCTTCGCCGCGCTCGTCGAGGAAGTCGGCGAATACCAGGCGCGAGGTGTCGTCCTCTGGCTCCGACGCGATGGCTTTCTGGAAGGCCAGTTCGTCCCGGTCGCTCATTGTCCCCCCATGCGGTCAAAGCCCCAACTCGGTGTTGAGGTGCCGGTGTCCGCCAAAGACGTCTGAACGGATGGCCGGCGCGGCGTATCTGGGCCTCACGCCTCGTCGATCGCGCTCGAGGCGCGCCGGAAGCCGATCACCCGAACGACCACGTTCCTGTTTTACGACTTCACGTCTCCCAGCCGCGAGGCCGCTTCGCGGCGATTGTGCAGAACGCCAGGCCGGAAGCGGTGGGGCTTCATTCCGCAGTTCCGCAACCCGGGGCTTGTCTCGCTGTGCCACAACATATTACAATCAACTCATTCCTGCCGCCCGCCGAGGGACGCCGTCCTGCCCTCGGATGAGCAAGAAGGGGGCCGGCAGTCGGGATCGTGAAACGATTGCGGGAGGCCCACCCGATGTCCGCACCGACGGCGACTGCGGCCTTCCCGCAATACTACATCGCAGATGGTGCTCATCGAGCGGTGGCCGCCCGCGAGAACGGCCTCCTGCTGATTCCGGCCCGGCTGGTCGTCCAGGGGCAACCCGACCGGCTGATTTACGTCCGCCCGGATCAGTTACACTCTCCCAAGCCATCGATCAGCCGGTCGGTGACGGCCCGCCGAAACTACCCTGCCCTGGAGGCGGCGTTGGCGACGCCTGCGGGAAGGGCGGCCGTCCCGCCGATCGAGGTGCAACCCCTGGGAGCGCCAGGCCAAACCGCCTCCCTACCGCTCGCCCAGGTTCAGATCGTGTCCTGAGAGGAGGATGCCATGTCCGAGCTCGCACCGGCCACCCTTCAGCCCAGGCTGCTCCGCATTCTGCACCGCGCCTTCGTGCAGGCTCGTAACCTCGCCCTGCGCGGAGACTGTCGGCAACTGTCCGAGCTCGCGGACACGTTCGAGGCCCTGCCAGAGTTGATGACGCATTGGGACGAGACAACCCTGGCCCGGGTGCGTTGCATCCTGGCCGAATACCAGACCGGCCACCCGCAGTCGGGCTACGAGTATTTGTCGCTGCTCGATGGGGAGGAGACGGCCTTCCTCGAGGCGGACGGTTTCAACGGAGGGGCCGGTCGTGAGCCGAAGGGTGGCCGGGAGGGGATTGCTTCCCCCTGACGGGACACGCGGCCACGGTCTGCTGAAGTACCAGGTTCGCTCTGCCTTACTACCGAGGGGCGAAACCTGCCAGACGGGCCAGCAGGTCGCTGAGCTCGCCGAAGGTATCCCCCACTCCGGGTCATCTCGGTGGGCGACGCGATACCGCCCGCGCTCAGCCGCTTCCAACACGTAGGTCGTGCCGTCGCACACATCTTCGTCGCTCGCCACAGCCAGGGACCAGAACCGCAGGTACTCCCACAACTCGGCGACCTGGCTCGCCTCAGCGCCCGACAGCCGACGATCCTCGCGGCGGGCCAACTCCCCCAACGCGAGCCCGGCCTCCTCGCCATCCAACTCCCGGCCAACAAGCCACCACGACAAGCCGCGCGCCTCCACGCGAACAGAGCAGGCGGCCCGCCAGGTGGGCAGGCAGAGGAGCCGGATGACCAGCGCCTGGTGCGGCTCGGCAGGGTGCAGCGGCTTCTCACCCAGTCGTTCGAGTGCTTGGGCGAACCACTCGGCCGAGAAGCGGTGCAAGTCGGACCGGGCGTCCAAGCTGCCAGGGGGAAAGTAATGCAGCCAGCCGTCGGCCATCAAGTGCCCTCCTCCAGCGAACGCACCGCTCAGCAGCGAACTCACGTGCGAGGGGCGCTGAATCCCGCAGAGCCGTCAGTCGCGTGGCTGGTCGGGTACAGCGTTTTGATCGGGGTCTACGCAAGATCGGGAACCGCTGCCGAAGGCTCGATCTGAATGTGTTTACCAACCTGATCGACAGCGAGCCATCGCGTAACGTTCTCCGGCGGCAGCAGCGATGCCCAATCAATCTCCTCCCTTGAGCCGACCGGATGAGGCAACAAGAGTGTGAACTTCCACTCGTCCTGCCTCGCGCCGTAGCAAATCCACGCGCAGCCCATGATGCGTGGCTCGGAGCCAGTCAGGCGGTATCGCTCCGGGATGAAGCCGTCGCACCACAGATGCCGGAGATCCCAATTCTTCATCCCCGCGAACTCGCGACAGACGCGGTACTCCAAGCTCCCCCAGTAGTCGCCCTCATCCACAGACGTCCTCCGCTGAACGAGAAGCTCACCTGCCCGGCGGGTGCGGGGAGCGAAGAGTCACGCAAAGCCTAAGTGCCCGCCGGCCCCGATGAAGCGGCGGGTTCGACCTCATTCCGCTTCCTCGACAGCCAACTCGTCGTAGATTCGCTTCTCGGCGGCCCAGACGGCGAGCGGGCTATCGCCGACATCCTCGACCTCGTCTGGCCACGACAGGTTCCACTGGATGACTCGGCCGGGCATGTCGCGCTTGAACGCCCACAACCGCCGACACCCGTTGTCCCCGAAGAAAAGGCAAGCCGACGTGATCGCTCGGGGAAAGACGTCGTCGCCGCGGTAGAGCCTGTTCGTGTCCACCAAGCTGAGTTTACCGAAGAGCGGCCACAAGAACGCCGCGCCCGTGCAGCCAGTGAACCCGTTGAACGCCAGGTACAACTCACGCAAATGCGGAGGCAAGGGTTCGCCGAGGGTGGCCTCCGCCCGTTGGATGTCAGCTTCGGAACACGGGGGGCCGAAGACATACTCGTCGTAGTCGTTGGTGAACAGCCGATCGACGTCTTCTGCCATCGCCACTTGGATGCCCTCCGCGGCCGAACGTGGAGTCGAGCGCCCAGCGCTTCCGAGCAAGGCCGTGCGCGCCCCAGCACGGCTTGCGCTACCCAGCAAGGGTGCTGCCGGCTTGATCGAGCCCCTCAGACTAGGGTTTTGCACTTCGACGTAACTCCTTAATTTTCGCCGCGGCGCTGACCGAGAAATAAGGACTTACGTCTGCCCCACTGACCGAGGAATAACGACTTACGTCGAAGTGCAAAACCCTAGTCAGACCGACACCTCCAGGTAATCGACCACGCTCGACGGCGCGGGCACCGGCAAGCCATCCTCACGCAGCCCCGCCACGTGTACCTCAATGGCCTCGCGCAACAGTTCCTCCGCCTCCTGGACCGTCGCGCCGGTTGCGACACAGCCGGGGAGGTCGGGGACGTAGGCCGCGTAGTTTCGCTTGGCCCGCTCCACCACGATCGCGTACTTCGTCATGCTCTCCTCACTGCTGCAAGCCCGCCTGCTTGAGGATGCTGTTCAGGGTGCCGGGCGGCAGATCGTGGCTCAGCTTCCCGGAGACAGTGACACGGCCCGGCTTGGTCGGGTGCTTGAACGGGCGGTGCCCTCCGCGCGTTCATGCAATACCAGCCGTCCGCCTTCAACCGCTTCAGGAGGTTCCGCACCTTCATTCCAGACAGCGTACCGCGCCGCAGGCGTGGCGCGAAGCCGGAAGACGAGACGAGCGGCCGCGCTGCCCGACGAATTGGCCGTTTGGGCGACAGCCGGTGGCAGGGGGGCGGCACTCGCCGTCGCCCGACGGCACGCAAAGGGAGGGCCGGCACCGTCAACACCGGCGGTTCACGGTGGGCCGAGCGGACGAGAGGAAGGGCCAACCCGGGCGCTTCTGGGGCGAGCCGGGCTCCTCGGCGCGTGCTGGTTGCTGGGGGAGCATGCGCGGCGCGGCGGGGCCCTTGGGGCGCGGGCGAAAAAGGAAGAAAAGAAAACGGCGATGAATGCGCCGTACTCCAAAAAGGGCCCGACATGGCGTTCAAATGGGCCTCGCAACGACGTACGCGCTGCAAGTAGCCTGCTTGATGGTAGGGCGCAACCCCGTCTGGGCGCCCCCCTTCACCCTCCTGGAGGCCTGCCACGAACCACTCCGCCGGGGGCGAGCAGCCCCACGATCCCGCTGCCTGGCCGGTCCAGCGCAAGTGCGCCGGCCCGGCAGTGCGCCAACCGGGCGAGCGGAGGCGGCCAGCCGAGCCGTCACCGCACGGGGCTACCGGTGGCGCCCGGGGCCATCCCAGCCGTCACGCACGGCGGCTAACGGTCGGCCCACCCCGGGCGAGGGATCGGCGGGAAGGTAGGCCATGGCTCCGTCGCGACACCCGTCACGGAGTGGCGGGCTCCCTTGTCCGGTGGAAGTGCGTCGCGGCTCATCGGCAGGCCGGAGACATGCTAGGCCCGCGATCGCCAACTGCGCGGGCTTCGGCTTCCATGGAGGACGGCCAGCACCTCGACGTCATCGCCGACGATGCGGTAGTAGACGACGTAGGGGAAGCGGTTCAGGCCGACTCGGCGGACCGACTTGTATTCTGGGGCGTACAGTTCAGGCGTCTCGCGGATGCAGGCAAACACCTCATCGACGGCCGTCAGGAACTCGGCCCCGAGCCCCTCCCGCCGTCCTTCGTACCAGTCACGCCCTTCAGCCATGTCCTGCTCCGCCTCGGGGCGGACGAGGAGGGGATGGGTCATTTCTCCCCTCGCAGCCGCGCCCTTACCTCTTCCCAAGGCCTGCCCGTCGCCGGGCCCGCGTCCGCAGCGGCGAGCCTGCGGTCCAATTCCTCGCGGTGGCTTTCGGGGATGGCAGTGGTCTCCTTCGAGAGGCTGTCCCAGATTTCACCGATCAGGCGCAGACGATGTTCTGCGCTGAGCCGGTCGATCCCCAGGTCCTGAATGGTCGGTGCCATTGTTCACCTCGCGTGGAGTTGCTTACGCTTTCGAGTATAACGCGGCCCCGAAGCGAAGGGAAGAACAGCCAATCGGCGCCCGAGGCGGGTGTCGCTCAAGCTCCTCTGCCCACAACGTACGCGAGGCGGGTAGCTTTCTGGTCGGTAGACTCAGCAGGAAGCGTGGCGCCCCCGTACGCGCTGGCCCGGCCCCGGGCCATCCCGCGAGAAAGCACCGGTCTTCTGGCGGAACCTTGCCAGCCTCCCCCGTGTCCATTAGAGTGCGTCAAGGCCCCGGACGGAGGCGTGGCCCATTCGACCGTCCGCGGCGCCGCACACAGGTCAGGCATGCCCGACCATACCTTTCCGCTCACGGCCTTGCTACAGGAGCTGGACAACGGCGCCTGTCTGGGCGAGGTTTTGTTCTTCCCCGAGTGTTCCAGCCTCGGCGAGGCCCCCGCGCCCCTCCTCGCCACCCTCGCCCGCCACGCCGAAACGCTCCTCCGCCTCCAGCCCGCCGCCGTGCTCCACCGGCGGCGCGTGCCAGGCCCCTTCTCGATCGGCAGCGTGCGCATTACGCTCCCCCCGCCCCCGCGCTCCAGCTCCTGGCGCGAGCCGATCGCCTTGACGTTCCCCCTCGTGCGCTGGGCCCACGCCAACGACGCCCACCTCGCCTACGTTCCCGCCCTCGGCATCGAGGTCGTCGCCCCCACGGCCGAAGACCTGGAGCGCATGCTGCCCGAGCACGTGCGCACCGCCATCCTGCGCCACCAGGCCAACGCCCTCCATCGACTGGTGTGGCTGACGCGCTGCCGCGAGCTGCGCACCGAACCGCTCAGCGCGACCGTCGATCTGCCCACGCCTCGGCAGCTTGCCGTTGCCGCCCAACAGGAACAGCAGGCCCAGCAGTCGGTCCTCGACGAGGTCGCCACCGACCTCACGCGCGAGCCCCTGCTCCCCGCCTATGGCCTGGACGACGTCGTCGCGCGCCTCGCCGAGGCCCTCACCGGCCGCACGCCGCGCAGCGCCGTGCTCATCGGCCCCTCCGGCGTTGGCAAGACTGCGGCGGTCCGCGAGCTGGTGCGCCAGCGCGCCTCCCTCGCCCTGGGGCGCACGCCGTTCTGGGCCACCAGCGGGGCCCGCCTCGTCGCCGGAATGTCGGGCTTCGGCATGTGGCAGGAGCGCTGCCAGAAGCTCTGGCGCGAGGCCAGCAGCAAACGCGCCATCCTCCATCTCGGCAGCCTCGTGGAACTACTCGAGGTCGGCAAGAGCGAGCATCAGCAGCAAGGCCTCGCCACCTTCCTGCGCCCGTTCCTCGCGCGCGGCGACTTCCTCGCCGTTGCCGAGGTCACGCCCGACCAACTCCCCTTCATCGAACGGCAAGACCCCCACCTGCTGCGCGCCTTCACCCACGTGCGCCTGGAGGAGCCCACCGCCGAGCAGCTGCGCCCCATCCTCGCCGCGTTCGCCGGCACCGCCCTCACGCCCGCCGGGCTCGACGAGTCCATGCGCCTCCATCGGCGCTACGCCTCCTACTCGGCCAACCCCGGCCGGCCCCTGCGCTTTCTCCGCAACCTGATCGCGGACCGCGAACTCACGGCCCCCCCGCTCGGCCGCGCCGCCGTCACCGCCGCCTTCGCCCGAGAAACGGGCCTGCCGCTGTTCCTGCTCGACGACGACGTGCGCCTCGACCTGGGCGAGGTGCGCGCGTGGTTCGAGAAGCGCGTCATCGGCCAGCAGGAGGCGGTCGGGCTGATCGCGGACTTACTCGCCACGGTCAAGGTGGCGCTCAACCGGCCGCGCAAGCCTATCGCCTCGCTGCTGTTCATCGGCCCCACGGGCGTCGGCAAGACGGAGATGGCCAAGGCGCTGGCCCGTTATCTTTTTGGCAGCGAGGTTCGCCTGACGCGCTTTGACATGAGCGAATACGCCGACCCGCTGGCGGTCACGCGCCTCATCGGCGGGCCCGGCGCCCGCGAGGGGCTGCTCACCTCGCGCGTCCGCGAACAGCCGTTCAGCGTCGTGCTGCTCGACGAGGTCGAGAAGGCCCACCCCGCGCTCTTCGACCTGCTCCTCCAGGTTCTGGGCGAGGGCCGGCTGACCGACTCCGCGGGGCGGTTGGCCGACTTCACCAACAGCGTCGTCATCATGACGTCGAACCTGGGCGCCGAGACCTACCTGCTCGGCGAGTTTGGCCTGGTCGCCGGCCGATCGGAGCGCGACAGGGCCCGCGAGCACTTCGAGCAGGCGGTGCGGTCGTACGTGCGCCCGGAGCTGTTCAACCGCATCGACCGCGTCGTGCCGTTCGCCCCCCTCGACGAGCCGACGATCCACCACATCGCCCTGCGCCAACTCGAGCTGCTCGAACAGCGCGACGGCGTGCGCTACCGCGGCGTCACGCTGGAGCTGGCCCCCGAACTGGCGGCCTGGCTGGCCCGGCGCGGCTACGACCCGCGCTATGGCGCCCGCCCCCTCAAGCGCGCCATCGAGCGCGAGCTGCTCGCCCCGCTGGCGGAGCAGATGAACGAATACACCGGCGACACGCCGCTGCGCATTCAAGCGGGCGTCGAGGGCGAGCGCCTGCGCCTCCAGGTCAGGGCCCGCACCGAAGAGGGCCGGGCCGTCGGGGCGGGCGGGCAGCGCCACGGGCTGGCCGAGGTCGCCGAGGGCTGCGTCGCCCTGCGCCGCGACCTCCAGCAGCTCCAGGCCTGCGCGATGGCGCAAACCGTCATCAACGACGTCTACCGTCTCGAAAGGGTGGAACAGTTCTCGCGCTACGACCCGCGCCTCGCCGAACTGCGCCTGGTGCGCGACGACATGGAGTCCCAGCTCCACGCCGCCGTCGCGCGCGAGGACGAGGCCCTCCTGATGCTCTACGGGCAACCCGGCGATCCCGAGAAGTTGCTCGCCTCGCTCGACGCCGGGCGCCAGGGGTGGCAGGGGCTATTGCTGTCACTCTACCTGCTCGGCTTCGAGACGCCCGACGAGGTCGCCGTCGCCGTCTTCTCGGAGGACACCGACGCGCTGTTCGCCTTCGCCCGGGGCTATCATGCCGTCGCGGCGCGCTGCGGCGCGAAGGTGGCCGTCTGGCAGTTCGTGCCGGCGCGCGGCGAGCGCGGCCCCGCCTCGGCGCCCGAGCGCCGGCTGATCGTCGGGGAAGGGCCGTTCGCCGAGGACGGCACCATCGCGGTGCGCGGCTGGAACGTCAAGTTGAAGGTGGTGGAGGGCGAGACGTTCGCCGCGCCGGTGCGCAAGGGCGTGATCGGGCTGGGGCTGGAGGTGCGCGGGCCGGGCGCCTGCCCGCGTTTCGCCCCCGAGGCGGGCCAGCACGTCCTGCACGGTCCCCGGTCGGTCGCCCGCTGCCTGGTGGACGTCGCCGTGGGCGCCATGAACGACTACGTTCCGCCGCCGGGCATCGAGCGGCGCGGCGCCATCGGGCCGCAGGACCGGCGCCGGGCCTACCACCCGGAGCGCGGCCTGGTCGAGGACTTCTACCTCGAGCGGAACCTTTCCCTCGGCGCGGGCGGGCTGGCCTCCTTGCTCGGCGAGGCGATGGAAGAACAACTCCTGCGCAACGCCCGGGGGCTGCTCTCATGAAGTTTACGATCCCGATCTTCGTGCAGGTGCTGCCGGGCGACGACGGCCAGCTTCACGTGGCCCGGCCGTTGTTCTTTCCCTCGCCCGTCACGCGCCACGAGCGCCTGGAACGCGCCCTGAGCAACCTCGCCGCCGACCTGCGCCTGCTGCTGCGCCACCTCGGCAAGGAGCCGCGCCTGGAGGGCCTGTCCGCGTACTCCTTCAACCCTCCCCTCGACACCCAGCGGCCCGAGGTCGTCATCGAGTTGCGCAAGCGCGTCGCACGCTGCCGATTGCTGTTCGTCGTGTTCGAGGCGCTCGGCCGGCGAGTCGCCTTCACCCCCAGCCTTCCCGAGGTGTGGTTCGACCTCGCGCGCGGCGACGTTCTCGAAGAGCGCGCCGCCGAGGTGTTCACCGCCCACTTCCGCGAGCGCGAGAGGGAAGACGACGAGAACTTCGTCGCGCCCGAGGACCTGGCCCTGCCCGGGTCCGCCTGGGTGACGCCGCTCGACCTCGACGTGCAACCCGAACAGCTCTTCGTCCCCCCGGCCGACAAGCTCACCCCCGCCGCACTCGGTCAGGCGGGCAGCGCCCCCCTCGATGGCGAGGAGGAGCTCGAGCGCGTCGGCCGTTGCCTGGACAATCTCTATCCCAACGACCTCGATCGCGCGATGCTTCGCGACCGCGAGGTCAATGAGCTGGCCCGGCTGCTGAAGGCCGACGACCGCCGACCCGTCCTGATCGTCGGCCCGCCGCTGGTGGGCAAGACGACGCTGCTGCACGAGTACGTCTTCCGCACCGTCGCCGAGCGCAAGGAAGCGTACCGCCGCGACAACATGGTCTGGCTGCTGGCGCCGCAGCGGCTGATCTCCGGCATGTCCTACGTCGGGCAGTGGGAGAACCGGCTGCTCGCCATCCTGCGCGAGGTCCAGCTGCGCGACCACGTGCTCTACTTCGACGACCTGCTGGGGCTTTACCAGGCCGGGCAGCACAGTCAGTCGCAACTGAGCGCCGCCCACGTCCTCAAGCCCCACGTCGAGAAGCGCGAGGTGCGGCTCGTGGCGGAGATGACGCCCGAGGCGCTGCGCGTCCTGCGCGAGCGCGACCGTGGCTTCGCCGACCTCTTTCACGTCCTCCCGCTGGCGGAGCCGGCCGAGGGCGACGTGCTGCGCGTGCTGATCGCGGTGGCCCGCCAACTGGAGGGGCAGCACAGCGCTCGCTTCGCCACCGAGGTGCTGCCCACCGTGGTGGACCTTCAGCGCCGCTACGCCCGCCACCTGGCGTTCCCCGGCAAGGCCGCCCAGTTCCTGCGCCGATTGGCCGTGAAGTATCGGCACCGCGACGTCGATCGCCGCCTGGCCCTCTTCGAGTTCCACGCCCAGAGCGGGCTCGACCTGTCGTTCCTCGACGGCAACTCGCGCCTGGAGCGGCAGCAGGTACTCGACGCGCTGGGCCAGGAGGTCGTCGGCCAGCCGGAGGCGCTGGCCGCGGTCGCCGACGTGCTGGGCATGGCCAAGGCGCGGCTCAACGACCCCGACCGGCCGTTGGGCACGCTCCTCTTCCTGGGCCCGACGGGCGTCGGCAAGACCCAGTGCGCCAAGGCGCTGAGCCGCTTCCTGTTCGGCGAGGCCGGCGCCGAGGGCTCGTCCCCGTTGCTGCGCTTCGACATGAACGAGCTCCTCGCGCCCGGCTCGGCAGCCCGGCTGGCGGGCACCTTCGACAACCCGGAGGGGCTGCTGACGGCGGCCGTGCGCCGCCGGCCGTTCGCGGTGGTGCTGTTCGACGAGATCGAAAAGGCGCACCCGGAGGTCTTCGACCTGCTGCTTCAGGTGCTGGGCGAAGGCCGGCTCACCGACGCGCTGGGGCGCACCGTCGATTTCACCAACACGGTCATCGTGCTGACGTCGAACCTCGGCGTGCGCGAGGCGCAGCAGGTGCTCGGCTTCCACGGCGCCGACGGAAACGACGCATCGGCTTACGCCAACGCGGCGGAAAAGTTCTTCCGGCCCGAGTTCTTCAACCGGCTCGACCGCATCGTCCCGTTCGGGCGGCTGAAGCGCGACGACATAAGCCGCATCGCCCGCATGCTGATCCAGGACGTGCTGACTCGCGAAGGACTGGTGCGGCGGAAGTGCGTCTTGCGCGTCGAGGAGCAGGCGTTGGAGCGCGTGATCGATCGGGGCTTCGACCCGGTGCTGGGAGCGCGGGCGCTGAAGCGCTCGATCGAGCGACAACTGACGCGCCCGCTGGCGGCGCGCCTGGCGGCGGGGCTGGAGCAGCAGATAACGGTCGTGACCGTCTGCCCCAGCGGCGCCGACCTCGCCGTGGACGTGCAAGGGCTGGCCGAGGTGCCGCAGACGGCGTTCCCCCCGGACGTGAAGGACGCCGACCTCATCGCCGAGGGGGTGCGCGCGGCACTCAAGCGCATCGAGGGGCAGTTCGTCCATCTGCGCCCGCAGGGCGAGATCACCTCGGCGAGCCTGATGGGCGAGCACCAGTTCTATTTCATCGTGCAGGAGCAGCTGCGCCAGCTTCGCCGCTGGCTGCGCGACGTCGAGGAGGCGCAGGAGCAAGAGCGTCGGCCCTCGGAGGGGGCGCCGTCGCTGCCGGTGCGGGTGATGCCGCGCGGCCTCGTCAAGGAGGGCCCCCGGCGCAGCCACGTGCTGGCGGAACTGGCGGCGGCGCAGGACCTCCACCTCTACTTGCGGGACCTGTCGGAGCGATCGGTGCCGCTGGCGAGCGTCGGCCCGACCGACCGCCTGCGCCTGGTTCGCCACGTGGCCCTGTTGCAGCTCCTGGCCGAGTCTGGCCAGGGAGAGCAGCAGGTGCTGCTGCACGTCGCCAGCGGTGGGCCCGCGGGGGAGCGCTGGGCAAAGGGGCTGGCGGACGTCTACCAGGCGCACGGCCTGACAGAGGCCCCGGGCACCCAGCGCGAGGACGGGGGAGCGCCGTGGTGGCGCCTGGAGGTGACGCGCCTGGAGGAAAGCGAACCGGCCCGGGGGCACGCCCTGCTGGTGCGCGGCCTGGGCGCGGAGGCGCTTGCGACGCTCGAAGTGGGCACGCACCTGTTCTGCCCGACCCACGAGGGGCTGGTGCCGGTGCAGGTCCACGCCTGGCCGGTGCCCGAGGGGACGGGGCCCGGCGCATTGCTGGCCGAGAAGGTGGCGGAGCGCCAACGGTGGTTGACGGCGCTGGCGCGCGGCGAGGCGGACGTGGGCGCCGATCCGATGCCGTTGCGCGACGTGGTGCGGATCTACAACGAGGGCGGCTCGACGTTCGACCTGCGCACGGGGCTGGTGCTGGAAACGCTGCCGCCGGCCTATCCGTTTGTCATGGCGGCGCTGCCGCTGCCGTTGGAGTTGCGCCCCGGAGGCGCCCCGTAGGGTGGGCCGAGTCTTCGAGGCCCACGCGGACTTCGCTCCGCGTGGGCCTCGAAGATGTCAGCGGTCCGAAAGTTTGGCCGTGACACCCGGCCCGAAAGTTTGGCCGTTTGGCGCTGTTCTGATTCTTCTGGGGCGGTTGGTCACGTGGCGCGCTGCCTGGACACACGGAGGCCCAAGATGTTCTCGCGCGTAATCT
>JBBSEZ010000160.1:0-19790 GCA_038239195.1 Gemmatales bacterium | reverse complement strand
GGCGTGTCCGGCTGGAAAGCCGGACGTACAACAGGCGTGTGACCGGCTTTCTAGCCGGTCGAGGGAAGGCGTGTCCGGCTGGAAAGCCGGACGTACGGCTCATCCCTCGTCTTCCTCGCGCAACTTCGCCAGCACCCCGAGGTCCTCCAGCGTCGTCGTGTCCCCCGTCGTCTGCTTGCCGCTGGCGACGTCGCGCAGCAGTCGGCGCATGATCTTGCCCGAGCGCGTCTTCGGCAGCCCCTCCGTGAAGCGGATCGTGTCCGGCCGGGCCAGCGCGCCAATCTGCTTGGCCACGTACTCGCGCAACTCCTTTTTCAGCGCCTCCGTCGGCTCCTCCCCGCCCACCAGGGTCACGAAGCAGGCGATGCCCTCGCCCTTGATGTCGTCGGGCTGGCCGACCACCGCCGCCTCGGCCACCTTGGGGTGATGCACCAGGGCGCTCTCGATCTCCATCGTACTCAGCCGGTGGCCCGCCACGTTCAGCACGTCGTCCACCCGCCCCATGATCCAGAAGTAGCCGTCCTCGTCCTGCCGCGCCCCGTCAGCCGTGAAGTAGTTGCCGGGCACCTGCGTCCAGTATTGCTCCTGGTAGCGCGCGTCGTCGCCGTAGATCGTCCGCAGCATCGCCGGCCACGGCTTGCGCACCACGAGCAGCCCGCCCTGGTTGGGCGCGACCTGCTTGCCCTGGCGATCGACCACTTCGGGGACCACACCCGGCAGCGGGCGCGTCGCCGAGCCGGGCTTGGTCGGCACCGCGCCCGGCAGCGGGGCGATCATTATCATCCCCGTCTCCGTCTGCCACCACGTATCGACGATCGGGCAGCGCCCCCCGCCGATCACCTTTTGATACCACATCCACGCCTCGGGGTTGATCGGCTCGCCCACGGTCCCCAGTAAGCGGAGGCTCGACAGGTCGTGGCCGGCCGGCCATTTGTCGCCCCACTTGACGAAGGCGCGGATCGCCGTCGGCGCCGTGTAGAAGACGTTGACCCCATACTTCTCGATGAGGGCCCAGAAGCGGTCCTCGCGCGGATGGTTCGGGGCCCCCTCGTACATCACCGTCGTCGCCCCGTTGCACAGCGGGCCGTAGACGACGTAGCTGTGCCCCGTCACCCAGCCGCAGTCGGCCGTACACCAGAAGACGTCCTCCTCCTTGAGGTCGAACACGAGCCGGTGCGTGTACGCGCACCCCAGCAGGTAGCCGGCCGAGGTGTGCAGCACTCCCTTGGGCTTCCCCGTCGAGCCGGAGGTGTAAAGGACGTAGAGCGGGTGCTCGCTGTCGAACGGCTCGGCGGGGCAGTTGGCCGAGGCGCTCGCCATCAGCTCGTGCCACCAGAAATCGCGCCCTGCCTTCATCTCGGTCGGCTGGTTGCAGCGGTTGAGGACGATGCACTTCTCGACGGTCGGCGACTTGGCCAGGGCACTATCGACGTTCTGCTTGAGCGGCACCACCTTGCCCCGGCGCCACCCGCCGTCGGCGGTGATGACCAGCCGAGCCTTGGCGTCGTTGTTGCGGTCGGCGACCGCCTCGGCGCTGAACCCGCCGAAGACGACGGAGTGCGGGGCGCCGATGCGAGCGCAGGCGAGCATGGCGATGGCCAGTTCGGGCACCATCGGCATGTAGATCGTCACGCGGTCCCCCGCCTTGACGCCCTGCCCTTTCAGGACGTTGGCGAACTGGCACACTTCGCGGTGGAGCATCTGGTAGGTGAGCACCCGACTATCCCCAGGCTCGCCTTCCCAGATAATCGCGGCCTTGTTGCGGCGCGGGCCGGCGAGGTGGCGATCGATGCAGTTGGCGCTGACGTTGAGCTTTCCGCCGACGAACCATTTGGCGTGGGGCTCCTTCCACTCCAGCACCTTGTCCCAGCGCTTCGCCCACGCCAGCGAGTCGGCCTGCTCCGCCCAGAAGCCCTCGGGGTCGTCCTTGGCGCGCTGCCAGAGCTTCTCGTACTCGGCCAGCCCCTTGACGTGCGCGGCCGCGGCGAACTCCGGAGTCGGCGGGAAGCTGCGCGATTCCTTCAGGACGCTGGTGATGTTGGAGCTGGTCGGAGAGGACATGGTTCGCCTGCGCTCAGGGGTGTTGGAGCTTCTGGCCCCCGTCAGACATAAAGAGCGAGCGAGCGCGCGTCAAGGAGGAAGGGTCGCCCTTCGCCTCGCTCTTTGCAATAATAACACGGTTCGGGCCCCTGTCCCGCCTGGGTGACGCATGAGCAACGGTAGCGCAAGCCCGCTCGAGACCTTGTTGGACGTGGTGGCCTCGACCGCCCCCGAGCCGTGGTATCCGCGCGAATACGCCGAGCGCAGCGACTCCGATCCCAACGCCCTCAGCGACGTGCTGGAGATGGCCTTTCTCGAAAAGCTGATCGAGCGCACCGTGACCGGGACCGAGCGCGGCCCCGGCTTCGTCCTGACCGAGTTGGGCGAGCGCGTGCGCCTCGATCCAGAATCCCTTCAGCGGCTTCGCGAGGGGCTGCCCCTGGTCGAGGGCGATCCCGGGGCCATCGTGCGCTCCAGCCTGCGCCAGCCGTTCAAGCCGCTGGCCAGCAAGGTCGTGCTATTCGCCAACCTGCTGGTGTTCGGCTACGGCATCTCGCTGGTCTGGCACAACGCCGCCCTGATGCAGACGTACGTGGTGGGCCTCTCCGGCGGGGCCGACTTCATCCGCGTCCTGCACCAGATCGGCAGCGTCGAGGCGCGCGACGTGCTCAAGGGCGAGTGGTGGCGCCTCCTGACCACCTGCTTCGTCCACGCGGGGCTCCTGCACCTGGGCATGAACATGTACATGCTCTACAACATTGGCTCGTTTGTCGAGCAGACTTGGGGCCGCTGGCGCTTCGCGGTCATCTACGCCCTGTCCGGCTGGGGAGGGAGCTGCCTGGCGGTCGCCTACACGCCCAACGTGCCGATGGTGGGCGCCTCGGGCGCCCTGTGCGGGATCTTCGGCGCGCAGGCGATCTGGGTGGCCCTCTACGCCCGGTATTTGCCCCGTGCGATGGCGCGGCGGGGGATCTCGCAGACGCTCTTCAACATCGTCCTGCTGGTCGGCATCAGCCTCATCCCCGGCGTCAGCGGTTACGCCCACCTCGGCGGGGCCCTGGCCGGCGCGGCGACGGCGCTCGTGCTGCACTTCCAGCGCTTCGGCCCGCCGGCGCTGCCGGCACTCCGCTGGGCCGCGCTGGCGCTGTTGGTCCCGGTGGCCTGGGGCAGTTTCGCGATCCTCGACCGGGCGCGGGCCAATAGCCCCGAGTGGAAGAAGGCGGTCGATCGGCTGGCCAGGCAGGGGGGCCGCGAGGAACTGCCGGAGAAGGCGAACGAGGAGAAAGAGCGAAAGAAAGGGCCCGGGGAGCGAAAGCGGGGCCCAAAGAAAGAGGACCAGGCGGCCCGCGAGTACCGAGAGTTTCGGAACCAGTTTCTGACGAACAAGGGCGAGACCTCGGTCAAGGGGGTCGCGGCCGCGGCGAGCGAGGTGTACGAGGAGCAGGTGGGGCCCCTCGTCCAAAAGCACGCGGAACGCCGCGAGCCCGAGGATGTGAAAAAAGCGCTTGCCGTCCTGCCTACCCATCAGCGCAAGGTGGCCAAACTCGCGAGCGCCCTGGCCAAGGCGGGGCCCTACAAGGATGAAGCCACGGAAGAGGCCCGGACCACGGCGCGCGACTACGCGAAGTCGCTCGCGGAACTGCTCGCGACGTCCGAGCGCAGTCTCCGCGAAGGCAAGAAGTTTCCGCGCAAGGACGCCGTGGCCCTCGAGAAGCTGGCCAAGAAAGTCAACGACGAACGGAAGCGCTGGGAAGACCTGGTGGCCCCGTAGGCCGCCCTCACCCCGGCAGGACCGTCACCGTCCCCGCTCCGCCATCGACGCGCAGTCTCTGCCCGGTTCGGAAGCGCTTCTGCGCCCCCGCTATCCCCGCCACGGCCGGGAGGCCGAACTCGCGCGCCACAATCGCGCCGTGCGACAGCACCCCGCCCGTCTCCATGACCAGCCCACGCGCCTCCACGAAGAGCGGCACCCAGGCCGGGTCGGTCGAGGGGCACACCAACACGTAGGGCCCCGGCGGCAGGTCTCCCTCGGGCGGGCTTTCCAGCACCAGAGCGGGCGCCTCCGCCACCCCCGCCGACAGCGGTGTCCCGCGCAGCACCTCGGCGTTCTCCAGCGGCGGGGCCGGCCGGCCCAGCGCTTCGAGGTCGTCGCTGAACAGCACCGGCGGCGCCTCCAGGCTCAGCGCCACCGCGCGCCGCCGCCGGCGCTCGGCGATCGGTCCCGTCAGGTCTTCGCCTTGCAGGAGGCGCGGCAACTCTTCGAGCGTCAGGAAGAAGATGCCGCCCTGCAACCCGTGGCGTCGGTCCAGTTCCACGAGAGCGCGGCGGATGAGGGCGTAGCCCGCCATCAGGTAGTGCTTGGCCGTCTCGCGCAGGCCCAGGTAGGCGATCAGGGCGCGATGTTCCGGCTCGAGCGCCGTGCGCTCCAGAGCGGAGAGCTTCGCCTCGGCGATGATCCTCTCCCACCAATCGCCCTGGCCCTCTCCCGAGGGTGGAAGGGCCGCGCCGTGGCGGACGTAGTGGTCGAGGGCGGTGGGCTCCTCCGCCCAGCGGGGGCGCGACAGCTCCATCTCCTGACTGCCGCGGTGCCCGAAGCCAGCCAGAAATGACGCACGATCGAGGCGCCCGGCCACGAGGTCGGCCACCGCGCCGGGCAGGTCGGCCTCCGGGTCGGGCCGCGCCCCCATGCTCAACTCGTTGAGCGCCGAGCGCGTGCGCTCCGGGCCGAGCTTGCGCTTCAGCCAGCGCTCCAGGTTGGCGATGGCCAGCGCCGCCAGCGCCGTCGGCTTGAGGCTGTCGCGCCCGTAGTCGTACAAGGTGCGCCTGATCCATGCCTCCAGCCTCTCGACGAGAGCGGTGGAGGGCAGCACGGACCAGTCCTCGCCGTTGGCGGAAACGACGTCCGCGAGGAAGGGCGGCAAGACGTGCTGGCGAAACTGCGCCGCGAACGTCCGACTCAGGTTGCCCAGGCGCAGTGCAAAGCGCACCGAACCGACGATGAGGAACGGGAGCCGGAACGGCAAGGTGAGCCAGAAGAGGGGCCCGCCGCGCGACGGGTTGCGCACCGCCTGCGGATAGAGCGCCTTGCTCGGGTCGGCCTTGAGCAGAGCGAAGGGGTGTTCGTAGGGCAACCAGCCGGAGTAGAAGAGCGGCTCGCGACTCAGGTTGCAGTACGGCCGACCGGCGATGAGGTCGTAGACGCCCTCGTCGTCGAGAGACGAGTGGGGCCTGAAGCCGAGGTCGCGGTACATCAGCCCGAGCCCGCCCTGCCCCGAGAGGAAGCGCCTTGTCACCGACCACGTCATCGGCGTCGGCTCGGGCAGCGACTCCGATAGATTGTAGCGCGCCCAGACGGTGCCGGTCGGCTCCGCGCGCGCGGCCAGGGTGGCGATCTCGTCGCGGCGCACCTGCTCGCGCTCGGCGGCGCTGGCCGCGGTGATCGGCCGGGCCTGCAACAGCCAGAAGCGCCCGCCCCCCTCCTCCACCCACGCCCACTCCACGTCGCGCGGCCCGCCGTAGAGCTCCTCGACGCGCCGCCCCAGCTCGGCGAGCTGACGCAACTGCGCTTCGTTGAGACAGGGGCGGTCTTTCTTGTCGTCGGCGACAGGCCGTTCGCCCTCAGGCGTGACCTGGAGGGCCTTGGTGGCGACGTGCTGCTCGCGGACCTCCCCCGTTTCGCGGTCGAGGTGAAAGCGGTCGGGCGAGACCCGGCCGGAGACGACTGCCTCACCGAGGCCCCACGACGCCTCGACGAGCATGCGCCTGCCTTCCAGGTCGAGCGGGTCGCGCGTGAACAACACGCCCGAGACGTCCGACGCTACCAGCCGCTGAACGACGACGGCCATCGCCAGGCCCTCCTCGCTCACGCCCTGATGGCGCCGGTAACTGAGGGCCCGTTCGCTGTCGAGGGAGGCCCAGCAGCGCTCGATGGCGGTACAGACGGCCTCGGCGCCGCTGACGCCGAGGATGGTTTCTTGCTGCCCGGCGAACGAGGTGACGGCGCCGTCCTCGGCGGTGGCGGAGGAGCGCACCGCAACGCGGCCGAGGCCCTCGCAGGCCGCGGCAATCTGTTCGACGAGGGCGCTCTCGCTGCGGAGGGGCTTGCCGCGCAGCCGGCGGTGGGTGGCGCTGGTGAGGCAGAAGCCGGGCGGCACCGGCAGGCCGGCGGCGGCGAGGCGCGCGAGGCTCAGGCCCTTGCCGCCGACGGCGTCGAGGTCGGCGGGGGCGATCTGCTCGAACGTGCGGAGGTCGGTCATGCGTTCTCGAAATCAGGGGTGGGAGGACCAACCGCGGAGGAGCGCGGCAGTTGGCGCGGCCAGGCGCGTGCTTCCCCTCTCGCTTCACTCGTTCGTACTTCGCCTGTCCTCGTAAGGCGAGCGGCAGGGCTTCGTTTCCTGTAGGACGGCTCTCCTGAGCCGTCCTACGAGCATGCCTGTTCCTGCCGCTCGCTTCACAGCGCAACTGCCCCGTCCGCGCCGTTGAGAGCAGCGTCGGGGGCCTGGGGCCTCCTCGTCGTTCCGACAGAGCAGTAGTATACGCCAGCGAGCCGCAACCGACAGAAGTGACGTGCGGCCAACGGGAGGTGCCGAGACGCGAGCAACGCAACTTCAGCGCGTTTGGCCCCGCTTGTCCGCTTCACCCGCCCGCACCAGAATGCGCTGCACTTCAGCCCGGAGGTGCGTGGTGAACGCCCGGGCGCCGTCGGGCGTGGCATGGTGGCCGTCCGTGAATTGCGTGTCGGCGAGCCAGTTGTTGGCGTCGATGACGCTGACCGCGTAGGTAGCGCTCAATTCCCCCAGGAGGCGGCGGGCGTCGGCCAGCCCCTCGGGGCGATACCAGGTGCGGAAGGTGGTGGACTCCGGCATGAGCACCAGCACCACGGGAATCTCTTCCCTCCGGCAGCGCTCCAGCAGGTCGCGCATCGCCTGGCTTGGGCCATCCGCCACGTGAAGGAGGCCGAGGCTCTTGTGGTACATCCGATGGGCCCGCCAGGCGGGAAAGGTCCAATCGTCGGTCCCGCGATCGTTCGGGAGCTGAAGCCCCCACGCATTGTGCGAGGGCGCCAGGGGCCGAGCTTCCTCGGGATAGAGCGTGTCCCGCAGCAACGTCTGGAGCTGGGGCCGGAAAACGTACCACGGCGCCAGGCGCGCCTTGACCCAATCGCGGCGCTTGCGGTCGGGCCGCGCCAGATAAGGCCACAGACGCGCGAGTTGCGGCACGCTCATCGAGCGGGCCCAAACCCAGTCCTCCTCGGAGGTGAAGTTCCTGCGCGGCTCGTTGAGAAGAGGGGGCGAGAACTCGATCAGGAGCAAGCGCGGGCGAATGCCCGCCTCGAGGAGCTCGCTCAGGCAGAGGCCCTGGCGGAGGGGGCCGACCCCCGGCACGCCGAAATTGTAGGCCACGAACGGCTGGCCGTCGGGGGCGGGCATCCCGTTCAGGTGCCCGGCGTCGAAGGCGAGCTCCGTGCGCGAACTGCCGAGCATCAGCAGCAGCGGCCGATCGGGCGCGCGCGCGGTCAGTTGCCGCAGCCGACGCCACTTCTGTTGCCACACGGTGTCGAACTCCGTCGGGTGCCAGGGGCCGATGGAGAAGGTGAAAGCAACCTGGCCGACGACGTAGAGCCCCAGGGCCCAGAGCAGGGCCGCCCGGCCGCACAGCCGCATGCGGCGCGGCCGGGCCAGACCGCGGCGCGGGGCGCCTGCCTGTCTCGATTCATCCTTCATCCTTCATCCTTCCGAAATCGACCGCTCAGAACTGGAAGTAGATGAATGGCTTTTCGGCCAGCGGGGCCAGGATCATGCAAGTGATCAGCGCCGCGACGTAGCTGCACCCCAGGATCGGGGACGGCAAGCGCAAGCTGACTTTTTCCCACCAGTGGCAGCAGCCGGCGACGTGGAAGAGGACGAACCCGGCCACGATGGCCCAGAAGAACCCGATGCCGAAAGGATGGCCGACGCTGGGCCCTGCCGCACTTACCCAGAGGCGGTGGTACATGGCCGAGGCCGTGGCGAAAGTAGGGGAGCGGAACAGCACGAAGCCCTGGTAGATGCAGAAGAAAGTGAGGGCCCGGCGCAGCCAGGCCCCGGGGACGGTCTGCAACAGGGCGTCGAGGCGTGGCCGGGCCTCGCAGAACGGGCGGAAGGCGCGATTGACCCCGAGGAGCACGCCGTGGATCGCGCCCCAGAGGGCGAAGTTCCAGCTCGCGCCGTGCCACAGGCCGCCGAGGATCATGGTGATCATGAGGTTGCGCCAGGTGAACCAGTTGCTCCCCCGGCTGCCGCCGAGCGGGATGAACAGGTAGTCGCGCAGCCAGGTGGACAAGGAGATGTGATTGCGCCGCCAGTAGTCGGCGATGCTGGTGGCGACGTAGGGCATGTTGAAGTTGATCGTGAGCTTGTAGCCGAGCAGGTGGGCCGTCCCCAGGGCCATGTCGGTGTACCCGGAGATGTCGCAGTAGACCTGAAGCGTGAAGGCGAGGAGGGCCAGCCAGTTGGCGGCCGTGCCAAAGGCGGCCGGGTCGGCGAAGACGGGGTCGGCGAACAGGGCGAGCTGGTCGGCGACGACCCACTTCTTGAGCAAGCCGAGGAGGAAGTACTCGACGCCGTGCTGGAAGCGCGCCCAGCTCCAGCGCTTGCGGCGGCGGATCTGGGGCAGGAAGTCGCGGGCGCGGACGATGGGCCCGGCGATCAGGTGGGGGAAGAAGAGGATGAAGAGGAGCAGATGAACGGGGTTGCGCTCGGCGGGCACCTTGCGGCGGTAGACGTCCACCGTGTAGTTGATGGCCTCGAAGGTGTAGAACGAGATGCCGACGGGCAGGATGACGCTCAGCACGGGGAGCGACGACGATGCGCCCGCGGCTTGGAGGGCGCCTTGCAGCGACTCGAGGAAGAAGTTGGCATATTTGAGGTAGGCGAGGAGGCCGAGGTTGGCGGTCAGGCTCAGCAGGAGCAGGCCGCGGCGCGCGCGCGGGGCGGCGACGGCCTCCATGCCCAGGGCGATGAGGTAATCGAGGAGGGTGGTGGCGAAGATGAGCAGGGCGAGCTTGCGGTTCCATGAGGCGTAGAAGTAATAGCTGGCCGCGACGAGCCACCAGATGCGAACCTCATCGCCGGCGATCGCCAGCCCTCGCCCCCACGCGGCGTTCCATCGGCCAGGCAGTGGCACCGTGAAGCGCACGCGGCGCCAGGGGAGGAACCAGTAGACGGCGAAGACGACGGCGAAGAACGGGGCGAAGCTCCACGAACAGAACAGCATGGCATCCTACCAGGGGGCAGGCCTTTCGGGGCCGGGAGGGTGAGGAAGATGCCTCGAGAGGTGCCTGGCGCGAGATGCACGGAAAGTGTAACCGGAACCGCGACGAGATCAACCCCAAGGGAAACGGCCCGGCCCCTGCCGCGTCACTCCCGGAGGCTTCGCCTGTCCTCGTAACAGCGCAACTGCCCCGTCCGCGCCGTGGAGAGCAGCGTCAGCCCAAGGTAGAGCCGGCGCACCTCCTCCCCCTGCCCTGCCCTCACCTCCACGATCGGCGACGACAGCAACTCCGGCTGCGCCGAGACCTCCGTCCCCAGGTCGAGGCCCCAGTAGATCCGGCTGGTGTTCGGGCCCAGGCAGTAGACCTGCCCGCCCATCGCGGCCGCATAGAGGCTGTTCGTCTGGCCCTCGCTCCGGGCCAGCGCAATCGACGTGCCGACCGGGCTGCCGACGCGGCGCCGCCAGACCTGCTTGCCCGTGTCACGCTCCAGGCAGTAGACGGACCGATCGCGGCAGCCGAAGTAGGCGTGGCGCTCATCGACGCGGACGCGCCCGAACACGGCGTCGCCCACGTTCTTCGTCCAAACGCGCTCCCCGTCCGACGCGCGCAGGCAGATCACGCCTCCGGCCGGCTTCTCTGGCTCCTCGTTGAGCCGGCCGTTGCCCGTGCCGACGTAGACGTGCCCATCGATCACCGCTGGCTCGGCCCAGACGGAGTGGTCGGTCGCCTGCCGCCAGATCGACTTCCCGGTTTTCGCGTCCAGGCAGAACACGAACGTCTGCTTGTGGTAATCGCCCACCCCCGAGGCCGTGTAGACCCGGTCGCCGACCACCACGGGGTTGGCGTCCACGTGAAACCCTTCGAACTGCCAGACCTTCTCGCCCGTGGTGGCGTTGAGGCAGAACAGCCCGTCGTCGCCGGCCCCACAGTAGACGCGCCCGCCCACGACGACCGGGCTCGATTCGGTATGGCTGGCGGTGGCAAACTCCCAGACCTTCTCGCCGGTGTCGGCATCGATGCAGAAGATGCGGCAGTTGGCGTCCTGATGGAAGCCCTCGCCGATGTAGAGCTTGCCGTCGGCCAGGCAAGGCGAGGAGTAGACCTGCTTCATCTTCTTGCCGTCGTCGAAGCGCCACACCTCCTTGCCCGTCTCGGCATTCAGGCAAAAGAGGGCCCCGTAGGGGCGAAATACGCTGTCGAAGGCGGCGGCGACGTAGACGCGGTCGCCGGCCGGCAGCGGCGACGAGGCGAGCGCCCCCTTCTCGGGGAGGCGAAACGTCCACAGCAACTTGCCGGCCGAGACCACCTCGCGGTCCTCGACCTTGGCACGCACGATGAGCTTGCCTTCCTTGCCGGGTGGGGAAGCGTCCCCCAGTTCGACCCCGCGATCGAGGTCGCCGCTCCCGCCGCGCGGCGCGGGCAGCACGGCACCCAGTCCGGTGCAGGCGAGGACGAGGGCGGTGAGGACGACCACCTCCGTTGCCAGGGCGGGGACGGGCCTGGCGGCCCGCGGCCCTACGTAGGGCGCGCCCAGGCTCGGCCGCAGCCCCGTCACGATGCCCTCTCCACGCGAGCGCGGCACCTCGGGAAGAGCTGCCGGCGCCGGAGCCGGCACCGGCGCGCGCAGCCGGGCGCAGATCGCGTAGAGGGTGGCCGCCCAGATGGCGCAAGAGAACGCCAGCATCGGCAGCCAGTCGGGCTTCAGCAGGGCGACGTTCAGGAAGTAGCAGACGGCCAGCGTGGTCAGCCCGCCGAGGCTCAGCACGCTCAGCACGATCACCTCCGGCTTGCCCGGGGCGAGGGGGGCCTCCTCCGCCTGGACGCGCGTCAGGTGGCGCTGCCACGCCCAGGCGCTGCCCAGCACGACGACGCACGTCATCACCAGCCACAGCGCAGCGGACGACCCCCACCAACCGTCGCCCAGCGAGGTCGCGAACCAGTATTGCAAGCCGTAGAGCGTGCTGTTGGTCGCCAGCACGGTCAGCAGGACGAGCCAGCGCTTCCAGCCCCCGAAGACGGTCGGGAACATCATCGCCAAAATGGCCAGCAGCGCCGCGATGGGCGGGGCGGCGATCAGGCCCAGCGCGGGCGGTCCTGCGGGGAGCTCTTCTTCTTCGCAAGCAGCTTTCTTTGGCGGGGGCAGTTCGGGGCCGAGCCCCGGCTTCTCCTTGGCGTTGAACGGGGGCGGCTTGCGCTTCTTGGCAAGCACTTCGCTGACGGTCTGCACCATCTCGTCGGTGGTGCCTTTGTAGGTGCGGCGCAGGTACGTTTCGAGGTGCCGGAAGCTCCAGCGGACGGCGCCATCGACCTCCGTGCCGGCGAGGCCGAACCAGGTCCCGTTGGTGTACCCAAAGCCCAGGAAGTCCTTGCCGTCCTGCATTACGAAGACCACGACGGGCACCTTCGGCCCCACGCGCTTGAGCAGGAGAGGGGCCTCCTTGCCCTTGGCCGCGACGTTGTCGCCCTTGAGGTTGATCGGCAGGCGCGCGAAAGGTGCCTTGCCCTTGAGCTGCTTCTCGACGGTTAGCACCATCGACGGGCGAGCCGCATCGACGGCTTCGACTCGGGCGAGGAACACGAACTGCGACTCTTCGAGGAAGTGGCTCAACGGCGTGAGCCGGACGATGAGGGCGTGCGCCGGCGAGGCGGCCAACATCATTGCCACGGCTAGCACGAGCCCGCCCGCCCCGATCGCGCGTCGCTGCATGGTGTCCCCCCAGACGAGAACGCGGGCGTTTCATCGAACGTTCTGAACATCTTAACGGCCAGGGAGGCATGGCGTCGAGGGGCCCACCGCGAGGAGCGCCGGAACGAGGGGCCGGGGCCTTGGTCGTGGAAGCGTGCGGAAATGTGTCGATCAAACGGTCGCCGGCTCGATCACGACCACACCCGGCCCGAATGCTGCCAGCATCGCGAAGTGTGCCGTGTTGAAGGTGAGCAGGTGCGTAACGCCGTGGACGTGGCAGACGGCCACCAGCCGCGCATCGTGAACCTGCTTGCCGATCACGCGGGCCCCGGCCACAAGCGCCTTCCACGCCGGGAAGATGTCCGGCGTCTCGGCCAGCAGTGGGAATGATGCCTCGAAGGCCGCCGCTTTGGCCTCCGCGTCGGGTGCGGCCAACCCCAGGCCGTTTACCGCCTTGGGCCGGGTGGCGACGTTGCGGAACTCGACGAGGTTCTGCGCTGTGACGTGAAGCACCTCCCCGCGCCGATGCAGTTCCACCACGGCCCGGCTCGCGACCCCATGGTCCGCATCTACCAGGTTCGCCAGCCGCGCCAGAACGCTGGTATCGAGGAGAACGGCCACTATTCGTACAGCCCTTCGCTGCTCACGGCCGAGTGGGGCAACGAAACGCCGCAGTCTGTCGCAGCCTGGAGCAGCCGCCGTTCCCACTCGTCCTGCGGCTCAACCGGCCCGAGGAATCGATCCCGTAAAGCGGCGAGGGCGAGGGCTTCAGGGGCGACGCCCTGCCGCCGTGCCAGATCGGTGAGAGCAATTTCCAGTTCAGGGCCGAGAGTCAGGATCATAGGGCTTTCTCCCTCTGTGCCTCGAGCCTCTCCCGCTGAGCAACTCGCCGGAGAACGAGCGAACGGGTCATCGCTTCACCCTCGCCAGCGCGGCCGCGGGCGAAGGTGAAGCGATAAGGGCGGTCGCTCCGGCAGGGCGGCGATGCTGTCCCAGATCGCCTGAGCGAGCGCGAGACGATCTTCGAGGCTCATCTGGTCGATTCCAAGAGCTTCCAGAGGTACCGGCATCTCCGTCCTCCAAAAGCGAGAGGGTCATCTGCCGTCAAGTATACCGGACGCAACAGCGAGCCGGAAGGCGGCCTCCCCTGTGACAAATCTGGTCACTCCCCTCGCCACGTCTGCCACAATGACAGCGCCCGGCCCAGAGGCTCTTTCCGCCCCATCGCCCTACCATCTTTCCCCGCCAGCACTTGCGCCATCGCCTCCGCCTCGGCACGCCGCTTGCTTGGAGACTGGCGTTAAATGCGTTTACACCGCTCAACAAGGAGATACATTCGATGGGAGCGAAGCAGCTCGTCTACTCGGATGATGCACGACAGAAACTGCTCTCCGGCGTCAGCAAGTTGGCCCGGGCCGTCCGCAGCACCCTCGGCCCGCGGGGTCGCAACGCGGTGCTCGACAAGGGCTGGGGCAGCCCGACGGTCACCAAGGACGGCGTGACGGTGGCCGAAGAGATCGAGCTCAACGACCCCTACGAGAACATGGGCGCCCAGCTCGTCAAGGAAGCCGCCAGCAAGACCTCCGACGTGGCCGGCGACGGCACCACCACCGCCACCGTGCTCGCCGAGGCGATCTACCGCGAAGGCCTCAAGATGATCGCCGCCGGGCACGACCCGATGGCGTTGACGCGCGGCATCACCAAGGCCGTCGAGAAGGTGGTCGAAGAGCTGGCCAAGCTCGCCGAGAAGATCGACCCCAAGGACGAGAAGTCGATCACCGAGGTCGCGACCATCGCCTCGAACAACAACGCCGAGATCGGCGCCAAGCTCAGCGAGGCCATGAAGAAGGTCGGCGCCACCAACGGCGTCATCACGGTCGAGGAAGGCCGCACCCCCGAGACCGAGGTCCAGGTCGTCCAGGGCATGCAGTTCGACCGCGGCTACCTGTCGCCGCACTTCGTGACCAACCAGGAACAGGTCATCGTCGAACTGGAGAACCCCTACATCCTCATCATCGAGGAGAAGATCACCTCCGCCAAGTCGCTCATCCCGCTCCTGGAGACGATCAGCAAGAAGAAGGAGCCGCTGCTCATCATCGCCGAGGACATCGAGGGCGACGCCCTCGCCACGCTGGTGCTGAACAAGCTCAAGGGCGTGCTCCAGGTGTGCGCGGTCAAGGCGCCCGGCTACGGCGACCGCCGCAAGTCGATGCTCGAAGACATCGCCACCCTGACCAAGGGCCAGGCGATCTTCAAGGACCTGGGGGTCCAGCTCGATGGCGTGACCGCGCCGACGCCGGAGGAGGCCCGCAAGGGCAAGCAGGCCGAGCCGGCCGTGCTGCGCTACCTCGGCCGCGCCAAGAAGGTCAAGATCGACGCCGAGAACACCACCATCACCGAAGGCGCCGGCGACCCCAAGGCGATCGAGGGGCGCTGCGAGATGATCCGCCGCGAGATCAAGACCACCGACAGCGAGTACGACGTCGAGAAGCTCCAGGAGCGCCTCGCCAAGCTCGCCGGCGGCGTGGCCCAGATCAAGGTGGGCGCCGCCACCGAGACCGAGATGAAGGAGCGCAAGGCCCTCTACGAGGACGCCCTGCACGCGACCCGCGCCGCGATCGCCGAGGGCATCGTCCCGGGTGGTGGCGTGGCGCTGCTCCAGGCCCGCAAGGTGTTGAAGGGCCTCGAGTTCGAGGGCGATGAGACGGCCGGGGGCCAGGTCGTCTACCACGCCCTGGAAGTGCCTTGCCGCATGATCGCCGAGAACGCCGGGCTCGACGGCTCGGTCGTCGTCCACAAGATCGGCCGGCAGAACGACAAGAACTACGGCTACGACGCCGACAAGGCCACCTACGGCGACCTCCGCAAGGCCGGCATCGTGGACCCGGTCAAGGTGACGCGCTCGGCCCTCCAGAACGGCGCGTCGGTGGCGGCCCTGCTGCTGACCACCGAGTCGTGCATCGCCGACATCCCCGAGAAGGACAAGAAGGACGACCACCACGACCACCACGGCGGCGGTGGCATGGGTGGCATGGGTGGCATGGGCGGCGGGATGGGTGGCATGGGCATGGGTGGCATGGGTGGCATGGGCGGCATGATGTGACACGAGGAGCGCTGTAGGGAACGCCCTCCGTGGCGTTCCGCCCCACCGGAACGGCACAGAGGCCGTTCCCTACAGGAGATCAAGCACGAGAGGAACCTGAACAATGGCGAGCAACCTCAAGATTCGGCCCCTGGACGACCGCGTGGTGGTCGAGCCTTTGGAAGCGGCGGAGAAGACCGCGGGCGGCATTCTGCTGCCGGACACCGCCAAGGAGAAGCCGCAGCGTGGGCGCGTCCTGGCCGTCGGCCCGGGCAAGCTCCGCGACAACGGCGAGCGCGCGACGCTGGCCGTCGCCGTCGGCGACGAGGTGATCTACGGCCGCTACAGCGGCAACGAAATCGAGGAATCGGGCAAGGAGATCAAGATCCTGCGCGAGACCGACATCCTGGCCAAGGTGACGAAGTAAGACAACCAATAGCCACAGATGGACACAGATGAACACAGATAAGACAGAAGGCAAATAGATCAGCCGGCGGGGGCCCCCCCGGCCCTTTCGACGATCCACCCTGGACTTCTGTCTTATCCGTGTGCATCTGTGGTCATCTGTGGCTAATTCTTTGGAGACCTTTACAGATGGCAAAGCAACTGCTCTACACCGACGAGGCCCGCAAGAAGCTGTTGAGCGGGGCCGACAAGCTGGCCCGCGCCGTGGGCATCACGCTCGGGCCGACCGGCCGCAACGTGATCCTCGACAAGAGCTTCGGCGGGCCGACCGTCACCAAGGACGGCGTCACGGTCAGCAAGGAAATCGACCTGCCCGACCCGTTCGAGAACATGGGCGCCAAGCTCGTCAACGCCGTGGCCCAGAAGACCTCGGACATTGCCGGCGACGGGACCACCACGGCCACCATCCTGGCCCTGTCGATTTACCAGGAAGGCCTGCGCAACATCACCGCCGGGGCCAACCCGATGGGCGTCAAGCGCGGCATCGACAAGGCGGTCGCCGCCGTGGTCGAGAACCTCGACACGATCACCAAGAAGCTCTCCTCCAAGGAGGAGATGAAGCAAGTCGCCGCGATCAGCGCCAACAACGACCCCGTCATCGGCGGGCTCATGGCCGACGCCTTCGAGAAGGTCGGCAAGGACGGCGTCATCACGGTCGAGGAGGGCAAGACCTCCGAGACGACGCTGGAGTTCGTGGAGGGCATGCAGTTCGACAAGGGCTACTGCTCGCCCTACTTCATGAACACGCAGGACATGACCTGCGAGTACGAGAACGCGCTGATCCTGATCTACGAGAAGAAGCTCAACAACGTCCGCGACATGCTCCCGCTGCTGGAGAAGGTTCATCAGGCGAGCCGGCCGCTGCTCATCATCGCCGAGGACGTCGAGAGCGAGGCGCTGGCGGCGCTGGTCATCAACAAGCTGCGCAACGTGGTCCAGGTGTGTGCGGTCAAGGCGCCGGGCTTCGGCGACCGCCGCAAGGCCATGATGGGCGACATTGCGGTCTTGACGGGCGGGCAGTTCATCAGCGAGGACCTGGGGCTGAAGCTGGAGAACGTCACGCTCGAGCAGCTCGGTCAGGCCCAGACGGTGCGCGTCGAGAAGGAGAGCACGACGATCATCAACGGCAAGGGGGCCAAGGGCGACATCTCCAAGCGGATCGACCAGATCCGGGCGCAGATGGAGCAGACCGAGAGCGAGTACGACAAGGAGAAGTTCTCCGAGCGGCTGGCGAAGTTGACCGGCGGCGTGGCCATCATCCGCGTCGGCGGCGCCACCGAGGCCGAGATGAAGCAGACCAAGGGCCGCGTCGAGGACGCCCTCCACGCCACGCGCGCCGCCGTGGCCGACGGCATCGTGGCCGGCGGTGGGACCGCCCTGCTGCGCTGCATTCCCGCCGCCAAGAAGGCCGCCGCGGGCCTCCAGGACGACGAGAAGCTGGGCGCCGAGATCGTGGTGCGGTCGATGGAGAAGCCGGTGCGCACCATCGCCGAGAACTCGGGCGTCGATGGGGCCGTGGTGGCCGACGAGGTGAAGGAGCGCGGCCTCAAGATGCCGAACGTCGGGTATAATGCCAATACCGGCGAGTACGTGGACATGTTCGAGGCGGGCATCGTCGATCCGACGCGGGTCACCCGCTCCGCCCTGCAAAACGCTGCCAGCATCGCCGGGCTCATGCTCACGACCGAGGTGATGATCACCAAGATCGAGGAGGACGAGCCGGGCAACAAGGTGCAGGGCGCCGTCCGCTAAGATGACAGGGTGACAAGGTGATGGGGTGACAAGGTGACAGGGGCGAGGCCTGTCACCTTGTTGCCCGACCGCCCGCCACCTTGCCGGAGACTGGTGAGGAAACGCATGGCGAGCAGCAAGCGGTGCTATTACGAGGTGCTCGGGGCCGCGCGCGACGCCGACGAGGACGCCCTCAAGGCGTCCTACCGCCGGCTGGCCATGCAGTATCACCCCGACCGCAACCCGGGCAATCACGAGGCGGAGCTCAAGTTCAAGGAGGCGGCCGAGGCCTACGACGTGCTGCGCGACCCCCAGAAGCGGGCGCGCTACGATCGCTACGGGCACGCCGGCATGGAAGGCAATGGGGCCCGCGACTTCTCCAGCACCGAATCGGTGATGGACCTATTCGGCGACCTGTTTGGCGACCTCTTCGGCGGCGGGGGGCGCCGCCGGCGCGGCCCCCAGCCGGGGCGCGATTTGCAAGTCACCGTCGAACTGGACCTCGTCGAGGCGTATCGCGGGACGACCAAGGAAATCCGCATCCCACGCGCCGAGACGTGCGGCGAGTGCAAGGGCAACGGCGCCAGGCCGGGCACCAAGCCCGCGACGTGCAAGCGCTGCGCCGGGCACGGCGTCGTCCTCCAGGGACAGGGCTTCTTCCGCGTTCAGCAGACGTGCGCCACCTGTCGTGGCCGGGGGGTCATCATTCCCGATCCTTGCCCGACTTGCCGGGGCAACGGGGCGGTGGAGGTCGAGCGCACGCTGAAGGTCGAGTTCCCGGCCGGGGTCGATGACGGCATGAGCCGGCAGGTGCGCGGCGAGGGCGAGGCGGGCGACGACGGCGCCCCGCCGGGCGACCTGTATTGTGCCATCCGGGTCCGCCAACACCCGCTTTTCGCCCGCCAGGCCCAAGAACTGCACTGCGAGGTGCCGATCACGTTCAGCCAGGCGGCGCTCGGCGGGCCGATCGACGTGCCGACGCTGGACGGCAAGTTTGTGACGCAGCAGATGCCGCGCGGGACGCAGCCCGGCGACGAGTTGCGCGTGAAGGGCAAGGGCATGCCGAACGTGCGCGGAGGGCGCAGCGGCGACCTGGTGGTGCACCTCCGCGTGGTCACGCCGCGCAACCTCACCAAGCGCCAGGAGGAGCTGCTGCGCGAGCTTGCCGAGCTGGACGGCTCGCACGGCCCGGCGGAGCGGAAGAGCTTTCTCGAGCGGACGCGCGAGTTCTTCGCGTCCGTGCTGTCGAAGGACGCGGGACCGAAACGCTAAGCCGCACGCGGCGAAGCCCGGTGCATTCCCGCTTGCGGCTTAGCGTTCCAGGGCCCACGGGAGAAGAGCAGATGACGGAGCCCAAAACCACAAACGGCGCAAAGAGCAGTGCCACCGAAGGCGCGCCGGATGACGTGGCGGCCCTGAGAGCGCGGGCCGAGGCAGCCGAGAAGGCGAGCGACGACCTGAAGGCCCTGGTGGCGCGCACCCAGGCCGACTTCGAGAACTATCAGAAGCGCCAGCAGCGCGAGCTCGCCAGCGAGCGCCGGTTCGCGCAAGCGCCCCTGGCTGGCGACCTGTTGCCGGCCCTGGACAACCTCGACCGCGCGATCGGCGCCGCCCAGAAGGCCGGCGACAAGGGAATGCTGGCGCAGGGCGTGGCGATGGTGCAGGCGCAGTTGCTCGACGCGCTGCGCCGTCACGGCGTCACGCGAATCGACGCCGAGGGCAAGCCGTTCGACCCCAACCTGCACCAGGCGGTCATGCAGCAGCCGACCCAGGACCACCCGCCCTCGACCGTGGTGCAAGTGCTGGAACAGGGTTACCTGATTCACGACCGCGTGCTGCGCCCGGCGCGCGTGGCGGTCTCCGTCGCCCCCGGTTGAGAAGAGAAACGAGCCACCATGCCGACTTACGAATACGTCTGCGAGGCCTGCGGCCACAAGTTCGACGAGTTCCAGTCGTTCAAGGAAGCCACCCTCACCGTTTGCCCCCAATGCGCCGAGCCGAAACTGCGCCGGTTGTTCGGGACCGGGGCGGCCATCCTCTTCAAGGGGTCGGGGTTCTACGAGACCGACTACCGCAGCGAGTCGTACAAGAACGCTGCCAAGGCCGACAAGGACGCTGCCCCCAAGGCCGCGGGGAGCAAGGACGGAGGCGGCAAGGACGGAGGCGGTGGCAAGGATGGGGGCGGTGGGAAGGATGGAGGGGGTAGTAGCGGCAACGCCACGCCCTCGAAGGACAGTTCGCCCAAGAGCGAGACAAAAACTCCCAAGCCGAGCTCGTGAACGACCGATGAAGGAATTAGTCTGCCCGGTGTGCGACAAACGAGTGACGGCGAGCGACCCCCAGGCGTGGCCGCAGTTCCCGTTTTGCAGCCCGCGCTGCAAAATGATCGACCTCGGCCGCTGGCTGGGCGAGCGCTACGGCATCCCGAAGGAAAGCCCCGAGGAGGCCGACGAGGACACCGGGCGCGACGAAAAAGATGCCCCCTGAGCCGGCCGACCCTCGGCCGTTGCGATAGACGAGAGGCGTGCCCGCTT
>JBBSEZ010000159.1:0-19827 GCA_038239195.1 Gemmatales bacterium | reverse complement strand
CTCCAACAGCGCCTTCTTCTCCGCCGCCTGCCGCTTCGCCACGCCCGGATCGACCGGCGGCGGGGGCGGCGGAGAGAGCTTGGGAGCAATCGGCACCGAACGCGCCTCGCGCAACCCTTGCGTGGCGCCGGGGTCGCCCGGCTTCACCTTGAGAGCGGCGTCGTAGGCGCTCGCGGCCTCCGCGTAGCGCTTGCCCTTGAGCGCCGCCTGGCCCTGCGCCATCAGCCGGCCATACGCCGCGTTGCGCTTTGCCTCATCGGCCTTGCGCTTGTCCTCGCCCTGCCGAGCCAGGTCGGCCTGGCGCTTCGCCAGGTCGGCCGCCTCGCGGTTGCGCGCCGTCCAGGCGTTGCGCTCGCGCTCCGTGCGGCCCAGCCCCGTCAACACCTCAACGTCGGTCGGCGCCAGCTTCTTCGCCTCACCGTAGGCCGCCAGCGACTTGTCGAACTGCTTCGCCGCAAGCTGCCTCTGCCCCTCGGCCACCAACGCCTTCACGCGCACCGCGCGCTTCGCGTCCTCGTCGGCCCGTCGCTTCTCGGCGTCGCGGGCGCCCCGGGCCTGGTTGCGCAGGTCCTCGGCGTGCTTCAGCCCCGTCAGCGCCGCGTCGGTGCGGAACGCCTTCACCGCCGCCTGATAGTGCGCCACCGCCTCGTCGTAGCGCTTCTCGGCGACCGCCTTCTGGCCACCTGTCAACTCCGCAAGGTAGACTTCCTGCCCCCGTTTGGCCTTGGCCTCCTCCAACGCGCGTTTCTGCCGCTCGGCGGCAAGCTTGCGCTCCGCCTCGGCCTTCGCGGCCGCGCCCTTCTTCTCGGCCTCGACCAGCGCCTGGGCCTCGCGCGCCTTGCGCAGCAGGTCGGCGCTCTCGCCGCTCGCCTTCGCGCGCTGCGCCGCCTGGGCCGACGCCAGCGCCTGGGCGTACTGCTTCTGGGCGAGCTGGTCCTGGGCCCGCTTCACGTGGGCGTCGTGCGCCGACTGGTCGCGGCCCTCCTGCGCCTTGCGCTTCGCCAGTTCCGCCTTCGCCCTGCCCTCCTGCTCGGCCCGGACGCGCGCCGCGGCCGACTCGCGCTTCCTTGCCAGGTCGTCGTCGCGCTGCTTCTTCTCGGCCCCGGCACGCGCCCGGGTCGCGTTCGCCAGGGCGGCCTTCGCCTGCCCCAACTCGCGGAAGGCAGCGTCGTCGGGCCTCAGGGCAACGGCGCTCTGGAGCGACTGCACCGCCAGCGCGGGGTTGCCCGCCGCCAGCGCCGCCTTCGCCTGCCCCCGCAACTGCTCGGCGGCGCGCTGCTTGCCCGCCTCCTGCTCGCGCTTCTGGGCCTCCGTGCGCGTCCTCGCCTCGCGCTGGGCCTGCGCCCGCGCCTGGGCAGACTGGACGGCCAGCTCCTTCTGCTTCTTCTGCGCGGCCGCCAGCGCCGCGGCCCGGCCCGCCGCGTCCCTGCGCCGGGCATCGTCCAGCTCGGCCTGCTTCGCCTTGCGCAGCGCATCCTGCTGGAGCGACTGGAGCGCGACGTTGTTGGGCGTTGCCTTGAGCGCGGCGGACGTTACCTCGGCGGCTTTCGCGTACTGCCCTGCCTTCTGGAGCCGTTTGGCCTCGTTGAGCGCCTTCTCGGTCGCGGCCCCCTGCCTGGCGAGCTGGGCCTGCTCCTTGGCCGGGGCGCCGACCTGCTTGGCCAACTCGTGCATGCGCAACTTCATCTCTTCGTGGTCCTGCACGTGGATCGCGCCCGTGCCGGTGCGCGCCCCCGTCTCGGCGTCCATCAGGTGCGTGTTCACGTCGAAGCTGTTGGTCTGCTGGATGGTGCCGAAGACAAAGAAGCGCGCGTTGAGCGCCTGGGCCAGGCACCGCCGGGCCCCCGCGTCGTTGAGCACGTCGCGCATGGTGAGGCCGAGCCGGCCCATGTACCAGCACACCTCACCGCGGTCGATCAGCTCGTAGCCGCCTCCGAAATAGGAGGCGAGCTGCTCGGCCGCCCAGTCGCCGACGGTCGGCGGCACCAGCCCTGGCTGGGCGTTGACGACGAACCCGAACACCGCCATGCGCGGCCTAACCGGCGGCGCGGCCCTCACGACGACCGGGGGAGGCGGGGGAGGCAAGTGCGGCCGGCAGTTGTCGATGCGCACCTGGAGCGCGGCCTGGTTGTTGCCCATGCTCAGGGCGACCTGGAAGTGCCGGTGCGCCTCGCGATACCGGCCGCGCCGGAACAGGTTGTCGCCCAGTTCGAGCGACAGGGCCAACAGCCGGCGGCGGCGCGGGTCTTCGCGCACCAGCACCACCTCGAGCGGCGGGGGCGGAGGCGGGGCCACGAGCAGGACGGGCGGCAGGCGGTTGAAGTCCTCGATCGCCAGCCCGCCCAGCGCCGGCGAGCGGGGCGTGTAGGTGACGATGAGCGGGGGCGGAGCGACGTTCACCACCAGCGCCGGGGGTGGCGGGGGCGGCTCGGCGATCAGCTCGATGGGCCGGATGGCCACGACGGACTGGGCAAGCCTCTCCTCGTACGCGAGCTTCTGCTCGTCGTTCATCATCAGCATCAGCGCGACCTGCTTGAGCCTCGGCAGCAGACTATCGACGCTCGGCGCCGACAGGCGCGCCGTCTGCACGATCAGGCCGGTTCGCACGTCCACGAGGCGAACGTTGATGGTGACGCCGTTGAGCGTGGTCAGGCTGCCGACGACGAGGTAGCGCACCCGAGCCAGCCGGGCCACCTCGCCGCGGCCCGTCGGGTTGTCGGTGAGGTCGGCCGCGTCTAGCTTCAACTCGCCGAGCACCCGCCCGATCTGGGCGCGCTCCACGGGGTCGAAGCGCGCTTTGAAATGGGGCAAGAGCTCCTCGGCGACCGAGCGCCCCGCGGCCGGGACGCCCAGGTCGCCGCGCACTTCGAGGTCGGCGACGCTGACGCGCTCGCGGCGCAGATGCATGGCCAGGTTGTACTCGTCGATCTGAAGGCGCACCTCCGTCGTGTCCCACGCCCGGGCCGCCTCCTTGAGCAGGCCGACTGCCTCTTCGAGACGGGACGAGTCCTTGCGCAGCAGAGCGGCGCGCTTGCAGTTGTCGTCGTACGCGGTGAGCCGTGCGCGCACGTCGTCGTACTGCTTGCGCAGCTCGCCGTCGTCGCCGAGGGCGAGCGCCTGCTCGCAGGCGAGGGCGGCGCCGCGCAGGTTTCGCTCCTTGAGCGCCGCGTCGGCCTCGGCGCGCAGGCTGGCGCGGCGGGCGTTCGCGTCGTCGGCCTCGGCGGTGACGACGGCGTCGGCCTGGCGCTTGAGTTTGGTCAGCTCCTCGGACGCCTCGCCGGCACCGTACTGGCTGAGGGCGTTGCTGGCGAGCCTGGCGGCGTCGGTGGGCTTGCCGTCTTCGAGGACGGTGCGCACGTCGGCGGTGGCCTTCTCGGCCGCGACCTGCTGGGCCATCAGGGCGCGCACCCGGTCGAGTTGGCGCTGCACCTGGCCGGTGTCGCTGATCTTCTGCGCTTCCTCGAGCGCCGCCAGGGCCTTGCCGTGTTCCTTGTCGGCCAGTGCGTCGAGCGCCTTGAGCAGGGCGGCCTCGTAGAGCTCCTGCTTCGTCGGCTCGGGCAACTTCGCCAGGACGGCGTCCTCGGCGAGAGGGCCCGCCGCCACCGCGCCGGGAAGGATCGCCCTGTCTTCCGGGCGGAGGGCCACGTCGCGCGGCTGGGGCTGCTGGGGGGCGGCAGCGGGCGCGACGGGGGCGGGCGCTTCTTTCGAGCAGCCTGCGAGCAGGACGGCGGCGAGCAGGACAATCTGGCGAGTCCGTTGCATGAAGGGCCTCCAGCACCTGGACCGAGGAGAGGCGCGCACGGGCGCGGCCCCACTCGGGAGCGGGGACGTGCGGCGAGCGCGGCGTGCGTCAAGGGGGTTGCGCGAACAAGGTGGTGGAGGATCTTACTCCGCTCGCCCTGTTGCGGGCAAGGCCGGTACAATGTCTCGAACGGAGGAACGCCATGCCCGAGCTCAGCACCGCCCGCCTCGTCGTGGGCACCCAAACCATCCCCGCCCTCGCCGCTCGGGTGGCGCCGGCCGTCTTCCGTACCGACTTCACCGCCCCCGGCTTCGCCCTGCTCGACCTGGGCACCGAACTGGCCCCGCGCGACTTCCGCGCCCGCCTCCTGGCCCTGGGCACTGCCCTGGCCGAGCTTTACGAGGAGCGCCACGGCGGCGGGCTCGTCTTCGTTTCCGCGAGCCGGTTCGACCAGCAGTCGCCGACGCGCCCCCACCGCGACGGCGGGCCCGACGCCTCGCTCTTGCTCCTCGGCTACGAGCCGACGGAGGTGCCCAGCCGGATCTACCTGCTCGACCACGTGCGCTGCGCCTTCGACCGTCGCCAGTCGCCGTGCGAGCTCCTCGACTGCTGCAACCCCGCCTTTCCGCCGGGCGAGGAGTTGCTACGCCCCTACACCGTCGAGACGGTGTTCGAGCCGGCGCACTTTCAAATCTTGCTCGTCAACAACAGCCTGCTGCCGTGGGAGGAGCGCGAGCGCGGTATGCTCGGCGTGCTGCACCACGCGGTCATCGAGCCGAGGCCGGGCCGTTCGCGCCCCATCAATTCAGTGCTGATGGGCGTGGGGGGCGAGGACGTCGCGGAGGCAGACTTGCTCGCGTTCGTCGAGGAGGGCGAGGGGGCGTCCCGCTGACCTTCACGGGCCCAGAAAGTCGGCCCGCTCCAGGGCGTAGCTGACGGCCATGCCGTACCCCGGCAGGGCGAACTCGGCGCCGCGCTTCAAGCCCGCCTTCTCCATCACGCGGGTCGAGGCGAGGTTAGCGGCGAGGGCGCACGACACCACGCGCAACGTGGCTGCGTCGGCGAAGCCCAGGCGGACGAGGGCGCGGGCCATCTCCGTGGCGTAGCCCTTGCCCCAGGCGGGCCGGCGCAGGCGGTAGCCGAGGTCGTGGTCGCCGGGGCGATAGCCCGCCTCGGCGGCGAAGCGGTAGTCGAGGCCGGGGCGCAGATGGAACCAGCCGAGGAAGTCGCCGCTCTCCTTCTCCAGCGCCGCCCAGAAGCCGCGGTCCTCGAAGCGGGCGTAGTAGTCGAGAAAGCTGGCCCGGATGCGCTCGCGATAGGCCTCGTAGTCGGCGAGCTTCGGGCCGGCGTAGCGCACGACCTCCGGGTCGCTGTCCAGGGCGAGGAGGAGGCCGGCGTCGTCCTCGGTGAACCGGCGCAGGAGCAGGCGGGGCGTTTCGAGAAAGGGGGTCATGGGGGGCCCTCGCGAGCCGGGAAGTACAGCGAGACCGCGGGACAGGCAGCCTGCCTGTCCGGCCTGCGAGTGAGCTTCACGCCTTTGGGAAGCTGGACAGGCGAGCCGCCTGTCCTACGATTGGCGGGCCCGGTAAGTCTCGACAAAGCGCTTCACGCGCTCGACCGTCTCGGGCGTCGGGCTGCGGATGACGAAGACCTCGCGATCCTCCCAGACAACCGGAACGCCGCCCGCCTCTCCCATCTCGCGGTCGAAGTTGGCAAACTGCCCCAGGTCGTCCTCCTCGGGCGCGTCGGACGGCGGCATGAAGTTGAAGACGACGTACAGGCTGCCGTCGCTCATCGCGTGGATCTCGGGCTCGCCCTCGGCGTCGAAGCCCGAGAGAGGGATGACGTTGACGATGTGTCTTGGTGTCATCACGCCTCCTGCCGTTCAGCCAGCCGAGGCCCTTTCCGTGCAACGTACTCCGCGACTTGACTGCGAACCTCTTGATGGCGTTCTTCGGCCTCCTGCTGCCAGTGATACATTCGATCAACGTTCGCCTTTCGCTCGATTTCATCCATCTGCGGGCTGACGGCCTTCGACAGTTCCCACAACGCGCCAATCGTGGCCGATGTTGCCTCTGGCGCTGGAAACCACAGTTCTCGTCCCAACTCCGCACTCGATAAACCAAACGCATGGAAGGAGAGACACCCGAGCCGGTACGCTTGGTCCCAGGTCCAATGAGGGCCTATGGGAACAACCACGAAGCCCGCCTCAGTCGGCATCATGGAGAGGTCGATCTCCGCCCCGAAGCAGGCGAGATAGGCTGCGCGCAACTTAGCGACGTCCGGCAAGCCCAACTTGCGGGTGGCCTGAACCGACATGCTCTTCTTGGCCTCGTCCAAATCGAAATGGCCGATGGTCAAATTATGGATGAACGACATCTCAAGCCCTCGAAAGACTTTCCGCCTCACCGCACGCGCACGCGGAACACCTGCCCCTCCGCCTTCTGCTCCCACACCACTTTCCCCTTCCGGTCGATCTCGCGCACCGCGTTCAGCCGATGGCTCCCCACCAGCAAGTTCCCGCCCGGCAGCAGCGCCACGCTCGTCGGCCGCGGCACCGACGTCTCCCACAGCACCCGCCCGTTGGCGTCCAGTTCCACCACGCGGTCGCCCAGGGGGTCCGGCAACAGGTAGCGCCCGCCCGGCAGCACTTCGACGTTGATGAGCAGCAGGCCCGTTCGGTGAATGGGTATCTTCTTCACCTCCTTGCCCGCCCGGTCCAGTTCGATCAGCCAGCCCGTGTAGAGACCATAGAGCACGTGCCCGTTGGCCAGGCGCTGGGCGGTGAAGATGTTGCCCGAGACGTTCGGCAGGCTGAACACCACCTTTCCTTCCCTTGTCACCTCGCGTATCTCCCAGTTGGTGGCAATCAGCGTGTTGCCGCCGGGCAGCCGCTGTGCCTCGACCGGGCCGAAGGGCAGACGGTGCTCCCAGACCACCTTGCCCTTGCGGTCGCGCTCGGTGACGCGCTTGCCGTCGAGCTCCGCCACCAGCAGCCGGCCGCCGGGCAACACGCTCGCGTCGGCCGGCCCGCCGAGGTCGCGCATCTGCCAGCGCAACTTGCGGTCGGTGCCCAGTTCCCACACCGCCCCGTTCCCCCCGTAGCCGGTCAGCGACACGACCAGCCGCAGCCCCACCCGCCGTTCGTCGAGCCTCAGCTTGTTCAGGTCGATCTTCGCCTCGGCCCCCCGCCACCAGACCGACCACGCCGCCCGCCACCTCGCCCGGTCGGCGGCGCTCTGCCCCAGCGCCACGTCCGGCGCCTCGTCCCCGGCCAGCAGCAGCAGCAAGCCCTCAGCCTGCCCCGCCAGGTCGAGCGGCGCCGTCTCCAGCAACTCCAGCAACCCCGGCACGCCGCGCTTGTCGCCCCCCACCACCAGCGCCTCGGCGGCGCGCCAGCGCACGGCCGCCTCGGGATCGCGCAGCAGCGGCACCACCCGCGCCGCGAGGCCGGCGCGCCCCAGCACCCACGCCGCCGCGGCGCGCCGCTCCTCGCGCTTGCTCGCCAGCGCCTTCACCAGCGCCGGCTCGACCTTGTCGCCGCACACGCTCACCGCCGCCAGGCCCCGCAACGCGGCCTCCTCGACGAACACGTCCTCGGCGAACGGCAGATAGTTCAGCAGCACCTCGGTCGCGCCGGCCGGCCGGCGCACCGCCCCCAGCCCCAGCGCCGCCAGCATCAGCGTCGCATCAGAGCGCGGCTCGCTGGCGCGCAGACACTCCTCGGCCCGCCGGCGCACCTCTGCGTCGCGCCCTTTCAGCGCCGCCTTCAGGAACGGCACCGCCGCCGCGCCGGCAACCTTGAGCGCATCGCTCGCCTTCTCGCGCTCGTCGAAGTCGTCGGCGCCGAGTTGGCGCACGAGCCCAGTGAGTCGAGCCCGCTCCTTCGCGGGCAGGGTGCGCTTGCGCAACGCCTCCAGCAGCGCCGGGCCGTCCGACTTCAGGCCCGCCCCGCGCAACGTCGCCTCGTGCGCAGCTACCGTGCCGTCCTCGGCCGGGCGAGACGGAGGGGCCGCCGCCGTCGACAGCAGGGCCAGCGCGAACAGCGGCGGAACGGCGCGGATGCAAGACATGGAAGGGCCCCCGGGGCGCGGCGACGGTCTGGGTCGCGCTGAGGCGCCATTCTACCCGGGACCGAAGGACGAGACGAGCGGGATCGTTCGTCAGCCCGTCTTCGCCGCGCCCCCCTTCGGGCGCGGCACCCGCCGCGCCCGCACCAGCTCGAAGCTCCCCTTGATCGCGTAGCTCGGGACGTGCCACGTCCCCTTCACGGCGAGCGGCTGGAGCTCCGCCACGTACACCCCCGGGCAGACGCCGCCCTCTGCGCGGTCCGTCACGAACGCCAGTCGGCGCCCGCCCACCACCGCCCCCGCCAGGCGAAAGCGCCCCGTCCTCGGCATGCCATACAGCGACCGGAAGTCCTGCGCCATGTCGCCCCCGAACGCGTTGCCCTCGCGCTCGCGCACGGTCAGCGTCATCGGGAAGCCGTAGTCCCACTGCGACAGCGTCCCCTTCCAGCGCGTCCCCGCGTCGAACGGATCGTCCGCCGGTCGCGTACAAACGCCCGCCCCGAGGAACACCAGCAGCGCCGGGCCCGCGTCGAGCGGCGAATACTCGTCGGTCAGTGCCCCCGCGAGCGGGCCGATCAACTCCGGGCGAACCGCGACGATCTCCCGGGCGCGCGCCGTGCGGGCCGGCGCGTCGGCGGCCTTCTTGCGGCCCTTCGTGTTGCCGAGCAGGCGCACGAGCTCCGCCCGCGCCGCGTTGGCCGCGTCGCCCTGCTCCTCCAACCAGTCGGCCAGCACCAGGCGCCTCTCCACGTCGTTGAAGCGGGCGAGGGCGCCCAGCAGCAGTTCGTCGATTTCCGGCATCGCTCACTCCTTGCCCAGCAAGGCATCCAGGGCCCAGCACCCGCGCACGTGGCGGTTGGCCGCTCGACAGTGTACCAGCAAGTGCGCGTTGTCGCACCCGGCCTCCTCGAGGGCGTCGGCCAGCACCGGCAGGTCGGCAAAACTGAGGTCCTGGTAAATGGCGCCTGCCAGCTTGGCCACGGCCCCCTCGTTCGCCCGCAACCAGCCCGGCTCGACGACCGGCAAGGGCGACGGCACCGCGACGACGTCCCGGAACAGATCGCCCTGCGCGCGCTTCGCGTTCCGCCAGTCCATTTCCCGCGCCGCATCGCGGGCGGCCCGCGCTGCATGGTCCAGGCTCTCGAAGAATTCTTCTCTCCCCCCACCCATCCGACCACAAGCGCACACCACCGCCTCCGCCAACCAGGCCAGCGCCGGGACGAGGACGTGCGCCATCCGCGCGGCCTCGCGCGCCGTCTGCAATTCCTTGCCCGTGGCGAGTCGATCGGCATAGCGCTCGGCCACCTCGATCGCCGCCAGGCAGGCCGGCTCCGCGTCCAGCAGCCCCGTCGCGCGGCAACACGCACAGGCGAACAGCCGGCGCTTGCGCTCGTTCAAGTTCGGGTTGGTCTGCTCCGCGAGCAGCAACTCTTTGCTCATCTACCCCTTCCCCTCCGATTGGCCTATCTCCCCTCCGATGGTAGCAAGCGAGGCAAGATGAGTCACTCCCACGTCTTGTCCGCCCGCGCCTTTGGCAAAATCACTACAATCGTGGGCCCGCGTCGGCCGATGATGGAAGGGAAAGCCCATCGTGCCTTCGGGCCCGCCATTCGGCACGTCCCGCTGGCCACACCCTTCTTTTTGAGGAGCGCACGCATGAGCCCCTCCCAACCGGACGCCGCGGGCGCTCCCCGCAGAGCGAGCCCGACCCTGGCGGCCTTCCTGATCGGCCTGCCTCTCGCCACCCTCGTGCTCGGCCTGGTCCACTTCGGGCCGCTGCGCAACACCGTGGCGTTCCGCTACCTCGAGCACCCCGTCGAGTGGGCCGAGCTCATCCTCTTCTGCTGCGCCCTCGGCGCGCTCGGGGCCAAGCTCCTGCAAGCTCGCTGCGAGGTCGAGGCCTGCCGCGCTCCCCTCCTGCCGCGCTGGGACGGCAAGCCCGTCCCCGTCGAGGAAGCGCCCACTCTGCTCGCCGCCGTGCGCCGGCTCCCCAAAGGGCTGCAAAACACCTACCTGGGCCGGCGCATCAGTGCCGTCCTTCAGTTTCTGTGCCAGCGCCGCGCGGCCGTCGATCTCGACGACCAGCTGCGCTGCCTGGCCGACGCCGACGCGATGGCCTTCGACAACAGCTACTCGCTCACCCGATTCATCACGTGGGCGATCCCCATTCTCGGCTTCCTTGGCACCGTGCTCGGCATCACCGGCGCCATCGCCGGCGTCAGCCCCGAGAAGTTGCAGAACGACATCAGCGCCGTGACCGACGGCCTGGCCGAGGCCTTCGACTGCACCGCGCTGGCCCTGGCGCTGACCATGATTACCATGTTCTGTAGCTTCCTCGTCGAGCGCCTGGAGCAGACCGTGCTCGACGCCGTCGACCACCACGTTGATCGGCAACTCGCCCATCGCTTCGTGCGCAGCGGGTCGCTGGCCGAGCCGTTCGTCCAGGCCGTGCAGGCGAACACGCAGGCGCTGCTGGCGGCGATGGACCAGCTCGTGAAGCGCCAGGCCGAGGTATGGGCCGGGGCACTCGCGGAGCCGGAGCGCCGGGCGACCGAGACCTACGCCCAGCAACAGCATCACTTCGCCGGAGCGCTGGCCACCGGCATGGAGGTCGCGCTCCAGGCCCACGCCCAGCGCCTGGCGGCGGCGGAGCAGCGCTCCGCCGAGACGACAACCATGCTCCTACAGCAGATCGCGACGCTGGCCCATGCGGTGCGCGACACGGGCCGCGAGCAACAGACGGCCCTGGTGCGCGTCGCCGATAGCATCGCGGGCCAGGCGGCGGTGCTGGGCCGATTGCAGGAGAACGAGAACAACCTCATCCACCTGCAAGCGGTGCTGCACCAGAACCTGGCGGCCCTGGCGAGCGCCAGCAACTTCGAGCAGGCGGTCCACAGCCTGACGGCCGCCGCGCACCTGCTCACCGCGCGAGCGGCAGGCTCGGCGCCGGCCGGTCAACCCGCGGTCCACCTGCCCCGTCTGCAAACCGGGAAGGCAGCATGAGACGAAAACGCCGCAAACTGGAGGTCTCGACCTTCCCTTTCCTGGCCGTGCTGCTGTGCGCGATGGGGTCGCTCTTGCTGGTGCTGCTCATCATCGACCAGCGCGCCAAGTTGGCCGCGCGGGAGAAGGCGCAGCAGAAGGCGGACCAGCGCGGGCGCCAGCGCGACGAGAAGGCCCGGCAGGCCGCGGCGACGCAGGCAGAGTGGAAGCAGAAGAACAGGCAAACACGCGCCGACTGGCAGGCCAAGGGCGACGCCCTGCACGCCCGGCTCGGCGGCGAGAAAAAGCTGCTCGAGGGCGAACTGGGCGCCGTTCAAGCGCGGCTCGCCGAGGCCGCGGCCCGTTTGCGGGCGGAGCAGGAGAAGGTGCAGGGCGTACGTTGCGAGGCCGACGTCGAGCGCGGGAAGGTCGCCACCCAGGAACGCGCCGTTGCCGTTGCCAGGGAAGGCGCCGCGTCCGCGGCCGGGCGGCTCAGCGCGGCCGAGAAGGAACGGGCGCGCATGACGGCGGACCTCGGCAAGCTCGAAGGAGCGCTGAAGGCGGTCCGCGCGGCGAAGTTACGCGAAGCCGAGACCTATTCCGTCGTGCCCTACCGGGGCAGGCAGGGCGAGAACCGCCGGCCCCTGTACGTCGAGTGCAGCGGCAGCGGCGTGCTCTTCCACCCGGATGGCACGCGCGTCGCTCCCAGCGCCGCGCTGGAGCTGCGCGCGGAGATCGAGCGCCGGCTGGCCTACCAGAAGCAAGAGCGCGAGGGGCCCCGGCCCTACGTGCTGGCCCTGGTGCGGCCCGACGGCCTCGAAAGCTACTACCTGCTCCTGGGCGAATTGCGCCAGGCCGGGGCCGATTTCGGCTACGAGTTGATCGACGCCGACTGGAAGCTCGACTTCTCGACGCTGGCGGTCGCCTCGCCGAGATTGCTCGCGCCTCCGTCGCGTGCGGTCGTGCCCGGTGGCGGCCCGGTCGCTGGCCCGGCTGGCGGAGGCCCATTCCCGGAGGGGCCGGGAGGCACGACCGGAGCGCCTGCTGCCGTCGGTGTGGCGCCGGGGGGCCCGGGCGGGCCTGCAATGGGAACGGGGAGGGGGACAGGGCCAGGCGCTCTGCCAGGGGGCCCCTCCCTGGGGGCGCCCGTGCCTGGAGGGGGACCGCTGCTAGGCGGTGGCCCCGGGCCCTCTCCGGGCGGGGGACAGGGGACAGGGCTTTCCGGCCCTGGCGGTACGGCGCCCTCGGGAGCGGCTTCGCGGCTGCCCGGCTGGGCCCCCGGTGCGGGCCCCCCGACAAGCGGGGCGCCCGGGCAAGCGGGGAGCGGGCCCCAACGGACGGCAAGCCTTCCGAATGAAGAGAAGAAGGGCCCCGCGAGTACGGGAGCAGGGCGCGAGGGGAGCGCAGCATCGCCGCCCTCGACCGGCCAGGCGCCCCAGGGGGGCCGCCCCCTCGCGTCCGGCTCGCCTCCACCGCCCAGGGGCACCGCGCGGCCCACCGGGACCGAGCCCGGAGGGGGCACCGCGCCGCCGAACGGCAGCGAGCGCCCGCCGAGGACCAGCGCCGGAGGAGGTGGGAGTGGAGATGGTGGGGGCGGCGCGCCGAGCGCCGTCGATCGCCTGGCCCCGCCCGGGCCGCCGCTGCCCCAGAAGCGCCCGCCGACCGCGTTGCGCCCCGCCCGCATGGGGGGCCCGCGCGAAGTGCTGATCTTCCTGGAGTGCCGGCGCGACGGCATCGTGCTCCATCCGAAGGGCGAGTGGTTCCCGCAGGACTCCCTGGGGCACAGCGCGGAACACAACCGCCTGCACAAGGCCGTGCGAGCCCTCGTCAACAACGCCCGGGCCCGGAACGCCGGCGCGAGCCCGCACGCGGTCATCGAGGTGCGCTTCCTGGTGCGCAGCGAAGGCCAGTGGGCACTGCACCGGGCCAAGGACGCCCTCGAGCCCCTGGGCGTCCCGATGCGACAGCAAGCTCTGCACCCGGAGGACGATGCGTCCGCCATCGCGGCGGGCCGATAACTGTCGGAGGCCTCATGATCCGTCGTCGCCGGCCCCGGCGTGAGATCGCTTTCAGCTTCGACTCCTTCCTGGACGTCGTCGCCAACGTCGTCGGCATCATCCTCCGCCTTATCCTCATGGCCTGGGTCGGCGCGCAATCCTACACGGGGCTGGTCGAGCTGGCCCCGGTCGGATCGCCAACCCAGACCGCCCTGCCCGAGCCCGCCGCCCAGCCCGAACCGACCAGCCCGCTGGCGCCCGGCGTGGAGCGCCTGCGCGGCGACCTGGCCGTTGCCAAGGTTCGCTTGCACCAGCAGACCGAGCTCCTCGATCCACTGCGCGAACAGGCCCGCCGCGCCGGCGAGATGGTCGAGGCGTTGCAGGGCCGTCGCCGCGAGCTGGAGGGAGCGCGCGCCGCGCTGGAGCGCCAGGGGGCCGAACGCGCGAAGTCGGCCCAGGTGCTGGGGCTGTCGCTGCGCGAGCTGAGCGAGCGCAGCAAGAAGCTGCTGGCCGAGATCGAGCGGGCGCGCCGGGCCCCGACGGCCAAGAAGGAGTTGCGCTACCGCACCCCGGTCAGTCAGCCGGTGATCGAAGAGTTGATGTTCGAGTGCCGCAACGGCCGGGTGACGCCGTTCGACCGGGCCGGGCTGGAGGAGAAGATCTGGCAGGAAGTGCGCCTGCGGCAAAAGGAGTTTCTCCACAACTGGGAGATGAGCGGGGTGACGCCCCCCCTCGGGGCGTTCCGCCTGCGCTGGTCGGCGGAGCGCGAGCGCGGCCTGCTCGACGCGAAGAGCGCCACGCCCGCGGAGTCGGCGCAGTACCGGGCGCGGCTGGTGGCGTATAGCGCCGATCCGATCCGGGCGGAGCGCGGGGAGACCGCCGACGCGGCGTTGAAGGCGGGCTCGTACTTCCGCAACCTCGTCGATCCGCTCGACCCGGAGCAGACGGCCGTGACGCTGTGGGTGTATCCCGACAGCTTTGCGCTCTATCGCCGGCTGCGCGACTACCTGCACGACCGCGACATGGTGGTGGCAGGGCGGCCCATGCCGGAGGGCTCGGCGATCGGCAGCTCGCAGCGTGGGACGCCGTCGCGGGGGCAGTGACGAGGCGGGCGCGGCGCCCCCCGCTCAATCGCCGTGCTTCTGTCGCAGACGGGCGCTGAGCCGGAGCATGAGCTGGACGCGCTCCAACTCGTCGAACCAGTCCTGGAGCGTCGCGGCCAGTTCGTCGTCGCCCGGGACGACCAGGCCGGTCGGGCAAGAGGGACCGAGCTGGCGGGCCGCCAGGGCGCGGTAGCGGTTGAGCGGGCGGTCTCCAAAGACCGAGCACAGCTCGAAGTCCTCGGCCAGGAACAGCACCACGGGGACGCGGTCCCCGCCGTTGATGCGCAGATGCCCGCTGAGGTCCTTGTGCTCGTCGCGGTCGAGCAGGCGCAGGTGGACGCGAGGCGCGTTGGCCTCGGCGATGCGCTCCAGCAGCGGACATTGCTGGACGCAGTCGCCGCACCAGATGCCGCTGACGACTAGCACGTTCGTCTCGCGCACGAAGCCGGCGAGCAGGCCGGCCTGCGCGGGCGTCAGGCGGGCCGCGTCGTAGACCTGCCGCCAGCGGCGCCGCTGGTCGTCGGTCCCGGTTTGCAGATAGGCGTCGTAGGAAAGGGCGACGGCGAACTTCTGAGCGAGGAAGGAGGCGTTCATGGGAAGGGCCTCGAGAGGGTGGGTGCGGTAAAGACAGTGTAGCGACGGCGCCGCCCTCTCGAGGAAAAGATCGCGAAATGCGGGCACGAGTGCGAAGCGAGCTCACCGGCGCGCCGCGCGCGACCAATCTCCCCAGACGCGCACGATCTTGACCACGCTGGCGGTGCAGAGCCAGCAACGGTGGGGGCTGAACGCCACGCCGACCGCCGGCCCCTTCGTCGGGGGGCGCCGTCGGCGGCGAGCAGCACCTTCTGCTGCCCCACGCGCGGCGCCCGTCAGATCCCCCCCCCACCGCTGAACTCCAACTCCACGTCCAGCGGGAAGCGCATGTTCTCCTCCGCGTAGGCGTTCATGTCGTAGACCAGCGACTCCAGGTCGGCGTGGCTTGCCCGCACCACGTGCCGGCTCGTCACGCGCACCTCGACCGGCCGGCTGTGGTGGATCAAGTAGCCGCCGTTGAGCGGGTCGTGCCGCACCGGCTGCACGCGCCCGCCGGCCGACGTCGCCCGCGCGAGCAGGACGTGTTCGCCTGGCTCCGCCACCTCCCACAGGTATTCCCACAGCGCCCAGCAGTAGCGCGCTGGTGTGCCGAGCAGGTCGGCCTGTCCCCACGTATGCCCGCCGTCGGTGCTCACCTCGACCGAGCCCACCGCCTCTTCCCCGGCCCAGGCGATGCCGAATAGCCGGTTGGTGCCCACGCCCAGCTCCGCGCCGGTGCCGGGCCGCACGATCTCCGATTTGACCGACATCGGGCCCACGATGGTCGTTTCCGGCTCGCCCCCCTCCCCTACGCGGGCGTGGGTGGCCTGGCCACCCACACCCATCTTGGGGCGCTGCACGGTGTACTTCGCGCTCTGGAAGTAGCCGCGGAACGGCCGGTCGAGCACCTCGATGCGACGCAGCCACTTCACCGACGCCACCCCGTACCAGCCCGGCACGAACAGCCGGACCGGCTGGCCGTGGCTGGGCGAGAGCAGTTCGCCGTTCATCCGCGTCGCCAGCAGCGTGTCGCGGTCGAGCGCCTTGGCCAGCGGCAGGCTGCGGGCGAAGTGCATCGGCTCGGGGTGGTCCGCCTCACTGCCGGCGTCGCCGCCCTCGAACAGCACCTCCAGGGCGCCCGGTTTCAGGCCCGCGCGCTCCAAGACGTCGCAAACCGGTACCCCCGTCCACTCCGCATGGCCGATGGCGCCGGCGCCCCACTGCACGCCCGGCTGGCGCTCCTGCAAGAACGACCGCCCGTTGCCGGCGCACTCCACCGTCGCGAACACGCTGCGCTGCGGCATGGCGCACAGTTCGTCCCAGGTCAGCTCTCGGGGCCGCTCGACGAGCCCGCCGATGGCGAGCTTCCACGAGGCGGGCGCGAGCGCCGGCTCGGGGAAGTGATTGCGCACGAAGAAGAGGCGGTTGGGCGTCACCCAGCCGTGAACGCTGTCGAGCGGCGTCTCGCTGTTCTCGGGGTAGTTGGTCACCATCTTGCGCTCTTCGCCCCAGACGTCCTCGCCGCGCGTCGGCTCCAGGATTGAGTAGGTCCCCATGCGCAACAGGGGCGGCGAGTAGACGTGCAGGGTGATGAGCTCGGCGCTCGCGGCTTGCAGGTTCGACACCTGGTGCATGTCGCCGTCGCGGTTGGCAAGGACCGACCCGACGGGGAAGTCTTCGGAGCCGGTGGCTTTGACGTGCCCGTTGGGGGCCGTCTCGAAGCGCGTCACGGTGGCGGTGCCGCGCAGCACGCGCACGCCGCACGTGGAGCCGGTGTGATCGTGGATCGGCGAGCGCTGGCCGTTCTTCCAGCACAGCACCCAGAGGTGATACCAGCGGCCGGCGCGGACGAGGCTGCGCTGGTAATGGCGGTCGTCGAAGCGGAGGAAGCCGGCGAGGTCGTCGTCGCTCAGGTCGAGCCGGCGCAAGAGGGCGGTGAGCTCGTCGAGGGAGGCCCGGCCTTCGAGCCCGTCGAGGTAGGCGAGGAGGGGAGCGAGCTTGCTGGCCATGTTCCGCACTCCGTTGGGGGAAGGAAAGCCGGGGGCGCACGCCTCAGTTGATCGCATACTCGCGAAGCCGCGGCAGCACGCCGAAGAACGCCAGCGCCGCCACGCCCAGCGCCGCCAAAGGCGCAGCATAGTCGAACGGGGCCAGCGCGCCCAGGCTGTGATCGACCGCCTGGTTGAACTCCTTGTGGTTGATGGCAATCGTCTTTCCCAGGGCCTCGTCGAAGCGATCGTAGGCCCAGTTCGACTGTCCCGGTTGAGTGCCCACACACAGGGCTAGCGCCTCGGCGTGCTTGCCGGCGTTCTGCAAGCGCCGGACCTCGGCGTCGATCTTCACGTACACGACGAACGCCTCCAGCGTGGCGAGGGCCGACTCCTCCTCGCCGGCGAACGTAATGTTCTGCAGTTCGCTGGCGAGGTATCCCTTGTATTCCTTCGGCAGTTTGCCCTTCCTGGCGGCCCGCACCATGTCGTCGCCCGACTTGCTGGCGGGCGGTTGCATCACCTTCGCCACCTTGTCGTTGAACGCCTTTTCGTAGCGGGGGGCGCCGGCGCGGTCGAGCAGCCAGCGACTCTCGTCGCCGTTGGCGTCGTAGGCAAGGGCGCGGGCACGCCAGAGGTCGTGGAGGCTGTGAAAGGCGTCTTCCTTGGCGAGCTTCAGAGCGCGCTCCTGGGCGAGGAACGCGACCACCACGTAGGCCAGGAAGCTCGCCGCCAGCGCGCTCGCCGCCAGCAGGCCCGGGTTGAGAAGGCGCCGCATCCGGCGGTAGAGGAACACCTGCGTCGCGATCAGCGCGGCCAGCAGCACGGCCCCCGAGACCAGTACGCCCAGGAGCATCGCGATCGAGCGGCCGCGCGCCGTCGCGTATCCCTCGTTGAGGGCGTCGCGATTGACCTTGTCCAGGTCCTCTGCGGCAGGCAGCAGCGACGCGTTCATGATCTTGTCCGCCACCCGGTGGCGCTCGAGCGCCCCGCTCAACTTCCGCTCGTGGAGCACGCGGGCTTGCGCCACGGCGGACTCGTAAGGCCCGAGGTTGTCGAGTAACCGGCGCAGCGGTTCGCGCTCGGCGTCGTAGGTGATGTTGCCGGCCGCTTCCAGAAGGGCCTCGGTCACCTCGATGCGGCGCTTCTCGTAGTCCTTGGCAGCCTGCTGGCCCTTGCCGGGCTCGTGCAGCAGTTCGTTAGCGGCGTTGGCGTGCATGTCGGCCAGGCTTGCCTTGATCTTCTGCGCCGCCAGGATGCTCGGGGCGGCGTCCTTGCCCACCGTCTTCATGGCCTTGCGATGCACGCCCGCCCCGCCGATCGCGGCGACGTAGAACAGAAGGGCCAGGGCCCAGATACACGCCAGCGTTCCCCACAGGCGGCCCGGGGTCGTCGCCAGCCAGCGGCGCACGCGCCACTCCTGCCAGTTGGCGAGGAAGGAGAGAGGGGACGTTGCGGGAGAGGATGTCGTGCTCATGAAATCACCGCGCGGACGGAGAGTCGGGTCCAGGCCCCTACGCCGACGTTGTCGCCGTCCTGGAGCGGCACGTCGGCGCCCGGGAGGACGTCCTTGCCGTTGACCTGCGTGCCGTTGGCCGAGTTGAGGTCGCGCACGATCAGCCCGCCATCGGGCAGGCGCACCAGCAGCGCATGGCGGCGCGACACGCCCGCGTCGTTGTGGATCGGCACCTGCAAGCGCACACCCGTCCCCTCGCGGCCGACCATGTTCTCGGCCTCGAACAGCGTGAACGTCTGCGCCGGCTGATCTTTCGGCGCGTCGGGGTTGGGCGCCCCGCCGAGGTTGGCATCGACGCGCACCACCACGTCCCAGCGCACCGAGGGCGCCCGGGCAGGCGCCCCTGCGGGGGCGACGGGTTGCGGCTTGCCGCCCGTGCCGGTCCGGTAGTTGTGGCCGCAGGCCTCGCAGAAAGCTTGTGCCGGGCCCTCGCGCGGCGCCCCGCACGTCGGGCACAGCTGGGCGGGCCCGGAGGGCGCTTTCGCGGCAGGCGCGCCGATCTCGGCGCCGCACACGGAGCAGAAGTCGGGCGTTTCCGAGGCGTGGTTGTCGGGACACGTGAACATGGCGATCTCCTGGGTGAGGCGTTTCGCTCACCCATCCTTCTTCACCCGCGCCGTCTTGGTCGAGCGCGTTTCCAGCGTCAACTCGTCCTCGCGGTTCACCCCGCGCAGCAGCTTGACCGTCCCGGCGCTGGCGTCCTCCACCTGCACCACCCGTCGCAACAGCGCCATCGTCTCGGGGTTGCTGTCGGCGGCCAGTTGCACCGCCCGGCCGAGCAGTTCCTCGGCGCGGCCCTCATTCCCCTCCGACCGCGCCTTCAGCCCGTCGCGGATGGCGTCGGCCAGCTCGGCCTGACCGGTGTAGTGGGCCACCGCGGGGTGGATCACGGCCGACTGCGCCTCGTCCTCCGTCCACGTGCCCAGCACCATCGCCTCGGCGTGCTTGGCCTCCTGCCCGGCCTCGCTCGACACCAGGCTCACCCGGGCCGCACACATGCGCTGTCCCACCTTCCCCGGGCTCACGCGGATCGCCAGGTGATAGTCGCGTTTCTCCTCCCCCCAGGCGCCGGTCGGGTACTCGCGCGCCTGCGGCTGGTTGGGCACTTGCCGGGCCCGCGAAGTCAGATCGACTTTCTCGGGGAAGGCCTGGCTGCACAGTTCGACGCTGGCGCCGACGGGCACCCACACGCGCAGGGCGACCTCGCGCACCGATTTGTCCTGCGCCGCGGCGATCACCTTGCGGAAGTCGGCCTCGATCTCGCGCGGGCTGGGGATGATGTCCACCGTCCCCATCAGCTTTCCCGCGATCAGCCGCAACTGCTCCGGCTCCCAGCCCGTCCCGACGCCGCGCGCATCGCACTGCAACTGCCCCTCGCACGAGCCCAGCACGTCGCGCAACCGCTCCGGCGGCTCGCTCTCGTTCCGTCCGTCGGTCAACAAGAGCGCGTGGTGGATCGCGTCGGGAACCTTGGCCACCTCCTGCCGCGCCAGCGCCAGCCAGGTGGACATCGCCGTGCCGCCCGAGGCGCTCAGCCGGCGCACGGCGGCGTGGGCCGCCTTCTTGTTGGTCGCCGTTGCCTGCGATAGCGGAAAGGCCACACGCGCCGTGTCGGTGCCGGCGATGATGCAGAACCACGACGCGTCGTGCAACAGGTCGATGGTCCGCTCGACCGCCGCCTTGGCGTTGTCGATGCGGTCCCCCGTCATCGACTGCGAGCAATCGATCAACAGCGCCTCGACCAGGGGCCGAGCATGGGCGTGGGGGGGCCCGCCCCCCCCCCCCCGGAAGGCCCCCCCCGCGGGCGGCGGGGGGGCGCACCCCCCCGCGGGTCCCCCGCCGGCGCCGGGGGGGCG
>JBBSEZ010000158.1:0-19941 GCA_038239195.1 Gemmatales bacterium | reverse complement strand
CCCTGGGACTACAGCCAACGCCGAGCCCGCACCTCGGAGGCATCGCCGCCTCACCTGCCCGGGCTCCACAGGAGTAAACTACTTTGGAAGCCTTCAAAGTAGACAACATTGCAGATCCCTTATGTGACCATGAGATGGCTGTAACCTGGACCTTCACCTTCTGCCCTTCGACGGGCGGCTGACCAGGGACGAGCCACTCGCCACGCTGCTCAGGGCGACGTGCCAGGATAAATTCAACCTGTTCGTCTCTATGAAAACCATCAATGATTCCCCAGCACGTCTTTGTCAAGCGACTCATTGCATTCCTACCGTTTCTTGGTAGCGTCTTTCGCAAACGCACTTCTTCGTCTGTGCCTCATGGGACGCTCATGGAACGTCTTTGTTCTGGCATCAGCGACCACTTCTACCAGATTGTAGCAATGCTCGCAACTCACTACCTGAAAACGCCAGGTCAAAGCCCAAAGTATACTGTGAATGTCCTTCCGTGGAACCGCTGCCCTACTTGATCTCTTTCGGTTGTTCATAACATACTTTGTGGCAGACGAGTGGCACCGTCTTGCCACGTGCAACGCCACTGTTGCGTTCTGGGCCAAAAACACATTGCCGCCCTGGGCGAATGCGTTGACCGCACTTGCTACAAGCGGCGCGACAATACTTGCTCTTGTTGGGCATCACAAGGGCGTGCATCAAGTGGCCCCCCGACGGCACTCTAGCGCATCCGAGGTTATCCGTGTCGATCCAGTTCTGCGAATAGCCCCCGCACCGGCAAGGTGAACGCCGGGAGAATAACTCCTCCATCCAGAATGTCGGCAGCCCCGAGGATCGTCGCTTGCGTGGGCGAGCTATACGCCGCCACCGTCCGGGCGCGAGGGTCGATCTCCCAGACCAGCTCGACACCGGCGGAGAAGTAGTCTTGCCGCTTGGCCGCCATCTCGCCGGGGGTGTTGCTGCGGCTCAGGACTTCGACCGCGAGGTTCGGGGCCACCCTCGGCACCGGCGAAGTCGGGCGGCGGCGACCGGGAAGCCGATCCCAGTTGGTGAAAGCCACGTCGGGAATCCGCACCAGATCGGCCATCAACTCCACCGTCCCGTCCGGCCCGGTCACGAGCCCCAGATTGCGAGGAATGACGAACGCGTTCAAGAGCCCGGCCAGGAAGACTGCCAGCCCCGATTCGTTGTAGCCCACCGCCTTCTCCAGTAACACGCCTTCGACCAGTTCGCACAGTTTGCCTTCCTGCCGATGCACGTCGATCACGTCTTGCACGGTCGCCGTTCCGGGAAAAGGGCGGAAGCGAATGCGATCTGGAGGAACACCGCCGAGGCGAGCCAGAAGATCGGCCAAGGTCTTGATCGAAGGGGAGATCGTTGGCATGGTTGTCACCTGTGTTACTCACGAGAGAAGCCATGGCAGGCGTTCATGACGCTCCGAAATCCGGTGTAGCGAAGATCATGACGACTCCTTTCGAGGACGGCCATCCGATAGCTCCGGCATCGCCCGCCAAGGTTCACCGGGGCATCAGCGCGCCGCCCATCTCCTCCAGCCGTTTGCGCCGCGCCGCCCACTCCGCCGGCGCCAGCACCTGCACGTTGTCGGCCACCAGTTCCAGCCCCGTGACGACCTGGCACCACAGCGCCACCCGCTCCATCTCGCCCTCCAGCTCCGTCGCCGGCAGGCGCCAGCAGCGCGCCAGCCGGTCCTCGGCTCCCGTCCACACCGTTTGCCCGCCGGGGCTAAACGTCACCGCCCAGACCACGCCATCATGGCGCAATGGCGGGCCCACCGGCTTGCCCGTCGGCACCTCCCACAGCCGCACGGCCCGATCGCGCCCACCCGTGGCGACGAACTTGCCGTCGGGCCGGTACGCCACCGCCCACACGGCGCCGGTGTGGACCATTGGCTCACCGAGCACCTTCCCCGCCTCCACGTCCCACAGGCGGGCGCGCTGGTCCGTGCTCCCCGTCACCAGGCGCTTGCCGTCCGGCCCGAACGCCAGCGTCACCACCCGAGCAGGATGCTCCAGCGGGGGCCCTTCCTTTTCTCTCGTCTCCGTGCGCCACACCTGAACCATCCCGTCGCCGCAGGAGGTCGCGAAGCGGCTGCCGTCGGGGCTGAACGCGACGTGAAAGACCGGGCCCTCTCCCGAGATCAACTCCGCCAGCACGCGCCCCGAGGCGACGTCCACGGCGCGGCAGGCCCCTTCGTCCTGGTCGCCGCAACCGACGAGGGCCCAGGTGCCGTCCGGGCTGAACGCCGCCGAGCGGACGTAATGCCCCTGCCCCATCTCGCGCAACAATTTGCCACTCCCGACGTCCCAGGTGCGCAACTTCCCATCGCGACTGCCGGTCAGCGCCGTGCGGCCGTCCGGCGACAGGGCGACCGTCCAGACCTCGTCGGGGTGGCGGAACGGAGCGCCGAGCGCCCTGCCCGTCCGGGCGTCGACGAGCTGGGCCGTCTTGTCGGCTCCACCGATCAGCACGGAGCGCCCGTCGCGCGCGAAGGCGATGGAGTCGATCTCCGCCTCGGTGCGAAAGGCGTGTAGCGGCGTGCTCTGCCGGGCGAGGTCCCAGACGCGGGCGGCATGGTCGCGCGCCCAGGTGACGACCTGCCCGCCCTTGCCGACGAAGGCCAGCGCCGTCACTGGCTTGCGGTGCGCCAGCGGCGCGCCCCGTCGCTCCCCTGTCGCGCGGTCCCACAGCGCCACCGTGCGGTCGAAACTGCCGGTGGCGAGCGAGCGGCCGTCGGGGCTGAACGCCACCGCGCGCACGTAGTCCTGATGCTCCAGGCGCGGGACGAGCAGCTTGCCGTCGCGAGCGCTCCACAGACGGGCCGTGTGATCGTCGCTGCCCGTCAGCACCGATCGCCCGTCCGGGCTGAACGCGACCGCGCCAACGTCGTCCTCGTGCCGCAGGGGCGGGGAGACGGGCGCCCCGCTCGCCAGTTCCCACACGCGCGCGTTGCTGTCAGCCCCGCCGACGGCGAGGCGCCGGCCCCCCGGGCTGAACGCCAGCGCCAGCACCCTTCCGCCGTGGCGGATCGGCTTGCCCACCGCCGCGCCGCTGTCGGCGCGCCAGACGCGCACCGTGCCGTCGCGAGCCCCCGCCGCAAGCAGCTGGCTGTCGCGCGACCAGGCCAGCGCGAGGACGTGCGGAACGCGAAACCGCCGCGCCCGAACCTTGCCCGTTTGCCGATCCCACAACCGGACAATGCCGTCCTCTGACGCCGTGGCGATGGTCTGGCCGTCGGGGCTGATGGCCAGGGCGCGCACCGGGCGAGGATGGGGGAGCGCCGGCCCAACCTCTTGCCCGGTGAGGGCATCGAGTTGCTGTACGGTGTTGCCGTGGACGGCGAGGGCCAGGCCCCCTCCCTCGCCGAAGGCGAGCAGGTCGATGGGTTGCTCGGCCTGCCAGACGTCGTGGAGCGGGTGGAGGCGCGACAACCAGGCGGCGAGGTTGGCGCGGGCGACGCGGCGCAGGCCTTCCTCCTCGGCAGGGGCGAGTTGCAGGGCGCGCGTCATCCACAACATGGCCGGGCCGACCTCGCCCTGCTCGCCCAGGCGCCAGCCTTCGCGCAGGGCCAACGTCGCCGAGAGGGCCTGCGCCGTCTGGCGCGTTTTCATCTCCTGGCGCCACGCCAGGGCCACCCCGACGACGCCCGCCGCCGCGAACAGCACGAGCAGCCCGGAGAGCACCGCGATGGCGGGGTGGGCGCGCAGCCAGCGCCAGGCCCTCTCCCCGCTCGACGCCGGCCGCGTGTGGACCGGCTTGCCGGCGTGCCAGCGCTCGAGGTCCTCGGCGAGGGCCAGGGCCGACACCAGCCGGCGCGACGGGTCTTTCTCGAGGCAGCGCAGGCAGACCGCCTCGAGGTCGCGGTCTACGTGCGAGCAAAGCGAGCGCGGCCTGGGCGGCTCCTTCTCCGTGGCCTGGAGCAATACCTCCAGCGGATTGTCGCCGATGAAAGGAGGTCGGCCGGTCAGCACCTCGAAGAGGATAGCGCCGAGCGAGTAGACGTCCACGGCCGTGGTCAGGTCCTTGCGGGCGGCAGCTTGCTCGGGGGCCATGTAGCCGGGCGTGCCGACGATGGTCCCCGAAAGAGTGACGTCGCTGGGGCCCTCGGAGGCCGACCGGTTGCCGGGGCCGAGGCGCTTGGCGAGGCCGAAGTCGGTGACGTATGGCCGGCCCTCCTCGTCGAGGAGGATGTTGCCCGGCTTGAGGTCGCGGTGCAGGATGCCGCGCTGATGCGCGTGCTGGACGGCGCGGGCGACGGTGATGAGCATCTCGACGCCCTGGCGTATCCGGGCCGGGCGCGAGGAAGGCGCTAACGCGCTGGCGCGGGAGAGCCAGACGGTGAGGTTTTCGCCCTCGATCAACTTCATGCTGAAGAACGGCTGCTCGTCGAGGACGCCGACCTCGTAGATGGGGACGATGTGCGGGTGGTCGAGGGTGGCGACGGCCTCGGCCTCCAGTTTGAAGCGCGCCAGGGCGGCGCCGCTGGCGATCCCGCCGTGGATGCGCTTGAGGGCGACGACCCGGCTGGGCCGATGCTGCTGCGCCCGGTAGACGACGCCCATGCCGCCGCGGGCGATCTCGCGGAGGAGCTCGTAGCCGGTCGGCGCCGACACCTTTTCGCCGTCCGCGGCCCCCGCCTCGGCGATGGTCGGCAGATCGTGGGGCGCAACGCGAGCGACCGATTGCTCGCGCTGGTCTTCAGGGGTGGTGGAGGATGGCATGAGGAAACTCCTGTGGGCAACATTATCCCCCACCGAAGGCGCTTTCCGCAAGAGGCGCGGCCACAAACGCCCGTGAGACAGGCGGCTCGCCTGTCCGACTGGGCCGTGGCGACAAGGGCCCTCGCTTGTCCCTACGCTGGCGACAGGCGAGCCGCCTGTCCTACGGTTCGCCTTCCCCTACCCAATAGAGACGAGGCAGGAGCGGTGTCGATGGCCCCTTCTCCGCGACAATCTCGTCCGAGCCTCTTCCCCGCGCGCCGTCACCGCACGGGCGGGGACACGCCGGCCTCCCTCCGAACCTCCGCGATCGGCCGGCTATCGACCTGCTCGAGGTCGACGAGGGTGCGCAACACCTCGGCGTCGCGCTTGGGGCGGAAGCCGCACCACAGGTGTCGGAGCGGCATGCCCTTCAAGGGCGAAAGGCCCGTCACCTTGGTGAACGTGCAGCGAAGGTGAGTCAGGCCCATGCCCTTGAGCGGCGCCAGGGTCGCGATCTCGGTGTTGTTGCAGTACAGGTGGAGCAGCGGCATGCCTTTGAGCGGCGACAGGTCGGCGACGCCGGTGTGGGAGCAACCCAGGTAGTTCAGCGGCATGCCCTGGAGCGGCGACAGGTCGGCGACCTTCGTGCCTTCGCAGGTGAGGTTTACCAGGCGCATGCCCTTCAGCGGCGCGAGGGTGGTGATGCCGGTGTTGCCGCAGGCCAGGTGGGTCAGCGGCAGGCCTTCCAGGGGCGAGAGGTCGTCCACCTTGGTGTCGGAAACGCCCAGGTGCGTCAAGCGCATGCCCTTCAAGGGGGAGAGGTCGCGGGCCCCGGTGAAATCGATGCTCAGTCGGACCAGCGGCATGCCTCGGAGGGGCGCCAGGCTGGTTATTTTGGTGCGGTGGGCGGCCAGGTGTTCCAGGGGCATGCCCGCGAGCGGCGCGAGGTCGTCGATCTCGCTGCTGTTGCAGTTCAGTTCCGTGAGGCGCATGCCCTCGAGCGGCTTCAGGCTTGCGACCCTGGTGCTGCGGCAGTTCAGGTGCGTCAACGGCATGCCCTTCAGCGGCGCCAGATCGGCAACCTGGGTGGTAGGAAACTCGAGGTAGACCAGCCGCATGCCCCGGAGCGGCCCCAGTTGCGTCACCTTGGTTTCGGCGAAGCTCAGGTGGGCCAGCGGCATGCCTTGCAGCGGCGACAGGTCCGCAACCTCGGTGAAGGTAAAGCTCAGGAAGGCCAGAGGCAAGCCCTTCAACGGGGACAGGTTCGCGAGACTGCTCTTGCCGGGGGCGCTGCCGTCGCAGACCAGCCGACTCAGCCGCGGGAGGGCCCGCAAAGGCGCGAGGTCGGTCACGTTGTCCGCGACGAAGTCGAGCCCCGCGACCTCGCCGCCCTCGATCCTGTGCTCCACCTTGCCGTCGAACCCGGGATTGCGCTCCTTGAGCTTGGCGGCCACCGCCTCAGCCTGGCGCTCAGCCGGCACGGTAGCCACCCACGCGAGCCACCGGTCCCAGGCGGGAGCTACGACCTCCTTGCGCGGGGCCAGGCCCTCGACCGCCGGGGGCTGCGGGGCCGGCGCGGGTGGGCGCTGTCCTCCCCGGATCGCCAACAACAGCCCCACGAGCCCCAGACACGCGACGCCCGCCGCGCCGACCCAAACCCACCGTCGCGCCGGCCGGCGCGGAGGGGGCGAGCCGACGACCACCAGTGCGGCGGGCGTTTCGAGCGAGGACCACCCACCGGCCGTTTCGTCCGCCGGGGCCTGTATCGGCGCGGGCCCGAGGAGGCTCGTCCGGCTGCCTCCGTCCTCCCTTCCCGTACCGGGGGACAGCGCCGCCGCGGCCTCGGCCGGCGTCTGAAACCGATCCTCGGGGCGCTTGGCCATCAGCTTGCGGACCACGGCGGCCACCGAGGGCGAGAGGCCCGGCCGGCGCTCCTCCACAGGCACCGGCTCGCGGAGCTGGTGCTTCATGAGCTTCTCCCCCAGCGAACCGCCGGGGAAAGGCACCTTGCCGGTGAGGAGGAAGTAGAGCGTACACCCGAGGCTGTAGAGGTCGGCGCGAACGTCCACGCGGTGCGAGTCGAGCGTCTGCTCGGGGGCCACGTAGTCGGGCGTCCCCATGATCGCCCCCTCCTGGGTCATGGTGCCGCTGGTGTCTCCCTCCTGGCCCAGGCGGGCCAGGCCCATGTCGAGCACCTTGACCACGCCCCCCTTCGTCAGCAGCAGGTTGTGCGGCTTCACGTCGCGATGCACCAGGCCGCGCTCAAAGGCGTGCTGGAGCCCCAGCGCCGCCTGACGGGCGCAGTCACAGGCGCGATCCACGGGCAGCGGGCCGCCTTCCTTGACGAGCCGGGCCAGATCGGTGCCCTCGGCGTACTCCATGGCGAAGTAGTGCGTCCCGCGCTCCTCGCCCGCGTCGAGGGCGCGGACGATGTGGGGGTGGTCGAGTTGGGAGGCGGCGCGCACCTCGCGGTGGAAACGGCGGACGGCGTCGGGATTGCCGAGGCGCTCCTTGCGGATGAGCTTGAGGGCCACGACGCGGCCGAGCTTCCAGTTCCTGGCCTTGAAGACCTGCCCCATGCCGCCCTCGCCCAGTTTCTCCAGCAGGACGTACGAGCCCAGCAGTAGCTCCTCGCCGCGCCCCTGGAAGAGCTGGTTGACCTGGTGGGGCGTCAGCCAGCCGCGCCGCACCAACTCGCGGGCCAGTTCGCGCGGGCCCGGGAAGAGCGACTGGAGGGCATGGGCGAGCTCGTGGAGTTGGGCCAGCTCCAGCAGCCGGCTGCGGCGGAGGCACTCGGCGAGCTCGGCGACGGAATCGACAGGCATGACGAGGGCCCAAACGGGGAAGCCGGGACGGTGGCACCGGGGAGAAGTGATTGTAGCCTGGGCCGGAGGGGGACGCCAGCCGTTGGCTTGAGGGCGCGCCTTGAGGAACAAGTCGTGCAGACGAAGCCGCTTGACAAGCAGCATCGGAGGATGGAACATGGGTCGGAGAACGGCCCGACTCGGCAACAGAAGCTGGCGAAGGTGTCCGATCAGTTCGCGCGAGCCACTCCGCCGCCGTATCGGCGCCTCATGTCGGTTTGCGGCCCTTCGAGGAACGGTGCAGCATGGAGGTCGTGGGGGGGGAGGCTCCTCAACCCCCCGTGTGGCCCTGAACGCCCGGAGCTATCCCATGCCTTTGTCCGATCCGCCCGGCGACGCGGCGCCCGCAAGCGCCACCCGGGCCTTCGAGCCGGAGGAGGCCTCTTCCGCGGGGCCCCAGTTCGCACGCCTCGGCGATTATCGAATCCTGCGCGAGGTGGGCCGGGGCGGCATGGGCATCGTCTACGAGGCGGAGCAAGAGTCGCTCGGGCGGCACGTCGCCCTGAAGGTGCTGCCGTCGTCGGCCCGGCTCAACCCGACCTACCTGGAGCGATTCCGCCGGGAAGCCAAGGCGGCGGCGCAGCTGCACCACACCAACATCGTTCCCGTTTTTGGCGTCGGCGAACACGACGGCATCTCGTTCTACGCCATGCAGTTCATCCGCGGGGACGGGCTCGACAAGGTGCTGGCCGAGCTCCGCGCCCTCCGGCGGCCCTTGGCAGGGGCGGAAGTTGCTTTGCCGCCGGAGGGAAGCCTGGCGCGCTGCCTGCTGACCGGCCAGTTCGCCCCGCCCACGGTTGCCGACCTTGCGGGACCGCTCGAGCCCTCGGGGGCGCCCCCCTCGACGTCGGGGCCCTCGATGAGCGGCCCCGAGGCGGGGCATTGCCGGAGCGTGGCGCGAGTCGGCGCGCAGGTGGCCGACGCCCTGGCGTACGCCCATCGCCAGGGCATCCTCCATCGCGACGTCAAGCCATCGAACCTGCTGCTCGACGCGCAGGGGACCGTGTGGGTCACCGACTTCGGGCTGGCGAAGGCGGAAGGGGCGGAAGAGCTGACCCAGACCGGCGATTTCGTGGGCACCCTGCGGTTCATGGCCCCGGAGCGCTTCGAGGGCATCTCGCTGCCGCAAAGCGACGTATACGCCCTGGGCCTGACGCTTTACGAGCTGCTGACGCTGCGGGCGCCGTTCGAGGACACCAACAAGGGCCGGTTGATCGAGAAGGTGCTGCGCGAGCCGCCGCTGGCGCCGCGCGCCGTGGGCCCGCGCATCCCGCGCGACCTGGAGACGATCGTGCTGAAGTGCCTGGCCAAGGAGCCGGCGCAGCGTTATCCGACGGCCGATGCGCTCGCCGAGGACCTGCGGCGGTTCCTGGCGGACCGGCCAATCAAGGCGCGGCGAACGCCCTGGCACGAGCGCACCTGGCGCTGGTGCCGGCGCAACCCCGGCTGGGCCGCGATGTTGGCGGTCAGCCTCACCTCGTTGATCGTCATGGCCGTCGGAGGCGCCCTCCTGAGCCTGCACCTCAGCGCCGCGCTGGCCCAGTCGCGGCAGGCGGAGCAGGACCGCAAAAAGCAGCTATTCGAGTCGCTGGTGTCCCAGGCCAAGGCGCAAAGGTCGGGCGGCCGGGTGGGGCAGCGCTTCGGCACGCTGGCGTCGATCCAGAAGGCGGCCGCGCTCGCCCGGGAACTGGGGATGCCTCCGTCCACGTTTGACGAGCTGCGCGACCTGGCGATTTCCGCCCTCACCCTCCCCGACATTCACCTGGTGAAAGAGTGGGAAGGCTGGCCGGAGGGCAGCCGCGCTCTCGCCTTCGACGCAACCTGGGAGCGCTACGCGCGCCTCGATGCCCGGGGCAATGTCACCGTCCGGCGAGTGGCCGACGACGTCGAGATCGCCAGCCGGCCGGGGGAGGGGCCGAACGTCACCCTCGGGGGCTTCGAGGAAGGCGGGGGCGCGCTGATTCTGCTCGACGCGACCGACAAGTCGAGGAAGCGCTGGCGCTTCGACGCGAGCCCGGCCGTGCCGCTGGGACGGGCCCCCGCGCTCTTCTCGGAGGACAACTGGGGGATAACCACCGCCGATCACAAACTTTTGGTGACTCTCCACCGCAAGACGGGCGTCGTGAGCGTACACGACGTCGCTTCGGGCAAGCACCTGCGCGACGTCCGCTTCGACAAACGGGCGAAGGGGGCCCATGCCGCGCCCGACGTCTTGTGGGACATGCATCCCTGGCGGCACGAACTGGCGATCTCGATGGGCGCCTACCTCACTCCCGAGCGCCGGGTCGTCCGCATCCTCGATCTGGACAAGGGCACCGTTCAGGCGGAGCTGGACGCCGGGCCCGGGATGACCACGCACGGCACGGTTTCCTGGCACCCGGACGGCAAGACGCTGGCGGTGGCGTACGCGCAGTCGGTCCTTCTGTGGGACGTGCCGTCCCGCAAGCATTTCCCGCCGATCGCGGACCACAAGGGCGGCGGGCTGACCGTGTCGGTCAGTCGCTCCGGCCAGCTCATGTCCACCTCCTCGGGGTGGATGGGCGGGGTCAAGTTCTGGCACCCTTACACCCGGAAGTTGCTGCTGACCGTGCCGAGCTTGAACGTCCACCCGAGCGCCCCGGCCCCGGACGGCCGGATGTACACCTACCGCATCGACGGCACGCGCATCCAACTGTGGGCGACCGAGCCGAGCCCCGTGCTGCGGGTGCTGGTGCGCGGGCCCGCCCGGGGCCCGGTCGGCGAATACCGCCGCAGTTCGATCCACCCCAACGGGCGGTTGCTCGCGGTGGGCAGTTCGCAGGGCGTCTCGCTTTTCGACCTGTCCAGCGGCCTGGACGTGGGGCACCTCGACCTCGGCTACAACGTCACGACCCAGTTCGACCCCTCGACGGGCGACCTGCTCACGTTCGGCACCCTCGGCCTGTTCCGCTGGCCCGTGCGGAGTGGCTCGGGCGGGCTGCGGATCGGCCCGCCGAAGTGCCTCGTGGCGAGGGGGGCGGCCGACAACGAGTTCCGCATCAGCTGCGATGGCCGGATCGTCGCCGTCGCTCAGTTTTCGCGCGTCCTGGTCCTGCACGCCGACCGGCCCGGCCGGCCTGTGGTCCTCGAGCCCACGAAGGAAGTTCGGCAGCAGTTGAGCATCAGCCCCGACGGCCGGTGGATCGCGACCGGCAGTCACTGGACGGGCGACGTCCTCCTCTGGGAGGCGAGCACCGGCCGGGTCGTCAAGCGGCAGCGAGGCGGCACGGACTATGCCCTCGTCCAGTTCTCGCCGGATGGCAAGCGGCTCCTGGTGTTCAGCACCGAGGGCTCGCGTTTCTGGCGCGTGCGCGACTGGGAAGAAATAGGCCCAGCTATCGAGAAGGGCGGGTACGGCCGGTCCGCGCCGGAGTTCTCGCCGGACGGGCAGTTCCTGGCCTGGGAGTCGGGCGAGGGAGCGCTGCGCCTGATCGACACCACGACCGGCCGGGACCTGGCCCGTCTCGAAAGCCCCGACCAGGGCCGCTGCGAATACACCACGTTCAGCCAGGATGGCCGGCTCCTCATCACGACGAACCGGGACTACCCCGCTGTTCACGTCTGGGACCTGCACGAACTGCGCAAGCAGTTGAAGGAGATGGGCCTCGACTGGGACGCGCCGCCTTGTCCCACCCCGGCGGAGGACCGGGCCAAGCGCTTTCTGCTGCCATCGCTCGACGTCGAGATCGACACGGGCGGCCTGAAGGGGCCGGGCAAGGGCCGCGAGGTGGCGACGCAACGGAACAACGAGGCCTGGCACCTGGTCGCCGGCGACGCGAAGAAACGAGATCCGGCTCGCGCGCTGAAACTGATTCGGCAGGCGCTGGCGGACGATCCAGACAACCCGACCTACCTGAACACCCTCGGCGTGGTGCAGTACCGCGGTGGGCAGTCCAAGGAGGCGGTGGCCTCGCTGGAGAAGAGCCTCGCGGCAGGCAACGGGGAGTCCGACGGCTACGACCTGTTCTTCCTGGCGATGTGCCATGCCAGGCTCGGCAACGCAGCCGCGGCGAGAGAGCGCTTCAACCGGGCCGTGAAGTGGCTGGAGGGGCAGAAGGGCCTGTCCGCGGCGCGCGGGGAGGAGCTGAAGGCGTTCCGCGCCGAAGCGGAAGACGTGCTGGGAAACAAGCCCCGCCCAAAGTGAGCGGCCGACGCAAGCAGGCCAGCCCGACCGAGATGCCGGGCCAGTCGGGCCCGGCGACGGAGCTCCCCCAGGTGCCGTCGGGGAGCTGGCGGTCTCGGAGATACCAGGCGCCGCGCGCGATGGCGTCGTCGATCTTCCGCTGCTCGGCGGCGCTGACCACCACCGTCGGCTGCCGGCGCGGGGTGGCCGGCTTCTCGTCCTCGCCCGCGAACGGGTCGTTGCCGTGCACGGCGGCGACCTCGGGCGGCCGCGCGTTGCGCTCGAAGCAGTAATAGGCCAGCGCGGCGCCCCCTGCCAGATAGAGCAGCGCTCCCAGGAGCACGAGGTTCACGCGGCCGCCGTTCGCCTGTCCCTCGCTGGGCCCTTCCTCGGGGACTTCCTGGGCGCGGACGGTGAAGCGGGTGGAGCATTCGGGGCAGGGGACGGTTCGGCCCACCTCCACCCCACGGCCGGAGCGCAGGGCAGCGCCGCAATGAGGACACACGATCTTGCTGGCTCGGGGCACAACGCGCCTCCTGGGTCGGTCGCGAGGGATGTGCGGGCTCACGCTTTTTGCATGATACCACCTGGGACACAGCCCTCAAGGATGAAGTGGGGGCGTGCCGCACCATCGGCCGTGGCATCTTTACGGCCCTCCTCCTGGCGACCGTCGCGAACCGCCCGACGAACGTCCTTGTCGCCCACCGTCGCCCATTGGCGGCGAACAGCCACCTGGCCACCCGTCACCAGCGGGGGTTGACGGGAAGCTCCCCGGGCCCTCGAGCGCCTCCCTCCCTTCCACCGCGCGCGGGGCGGCGAACCACCCTTCGCTGCCGGAGGGCGAACGGCCGGACGCTGCCGTCTCGGCCAGACGTCCCTCCTGCACTCTCACAAACGTGCCCTTCGATGGTAGACTATTCCACAGGCCGCGCCGTCTCTCGTTCGCGCTACAACGGTGCTCCAGAGGCAGTGGGCTTGCGTTCGCACTGGAGCGCGCGTCGTCGCCCACCGTCCGCAAAGGGCCCATTGCTCGCCCGTCACGTATCGGCGATTAAACGGTCCGCCCGGGGCCGTGCCCTCCCAAAGTGCCGCCCGCTCCGCGCCGCGTCGGGCCGAAACGTCTCCGCCGCTTGCGGCCGCGCGCTGCCGCAAGTTATAATTGCCCTGCCGAGTGGCCCGCAGCCGTTCCCCATCGGGGCCACCCTTGTCGCCCGGCTCTCCCGGGCTTGTGAGGCGACCGCCATGCCCTACTCCGCGGAAATCAGCCGCGTTAACCCGACCTGCTTCCTCTTCCTCATCGATCAGTCCAAGTCGATGCTCAAGCTGATGGGCGGCGGGCTGGGCAAGACCAAGGCCGAGGCCGTCGCGGATTCAATCAACAACCTCCTCTACACCCTCGTCCTGCGCTGCGTCAAAGGCAACGCCGTCCTCGACCGCTTCCACGTCGGGGCCCTGGGCTATGGTCTCCAGACCGGCTCCGTCCTCGGGGGGCCCCTCGCCGGCCGCGAGCTCGTTCCCATCAGCGAGGTCGCCCGCTCCCCGCTCCGCGTCGAGGAGCGCCCCGACACGGGCGGGGGCCCCCCGGTCCGCTTCCCGATCTGGTTCGAGCCCCTCGCCAATGGCCAGACGCCCATGTGCGCCGCCCTCGACCGGGCCTCGGCGATCCTCTCGACATTCCTGGTCGATCACCCGGACTGCTACCCCCCCATCGTCATGAACCTCACCGACGGCGAGGCCAACGACGGCCATCCCGACGAGCCCGCCGCGCGGCTGCGCCAGCTCTCCAGCGGCGACGGCAACGTGTTGCTCTTCAACCTCCACGTCAGCGAGCGCGCCGGCGAGGCGATCGAGTTTCCCGACAGCGAATCCCGGCTGACCGACAAGTTTGCCCGCCTGCTCTTTCGCATGTCGAGCACGCTGCCGCCCGCCACGTGGGACGAGGCGCGGCAGGCGGGCGTGGGCGCCACGGCCAGCACGCGCGGCTTCGTCTTCAACGCGGACATGGCGTCGGTCATTCGCTTCCTCAACATCGGCACGCAAATCAACCCCAAGAACGTGACGTGAGCCATGCCCGCCGCCGACCTCGTCATCCAGTTCCGGGAGCTGCGCCTCTCGCGAGGCGGCAACCGCGCCGACGAGTGCGAGGACGCCTCGGCGGGCTCGGCCGATCGCGCCCGCTTCGCCGTCGCCGACGGCGCTTCCGAGAGCTTCCAGGCCGGGCTGTGGGCCAACCTGCTCGTCGAGGCGTACGTGCGCTCCGACGATCTCCACCCCGACTGGCTCGAATGGCTTCCGCCCCTGCAAGCGAGCTGGGCGGAGCTCGCCGACCATGCCTCGCGCCCCGGCGAGAACGGCGACGGGGCCTCGCTCCCCTGGTATCTCGAATCGCGCATGCACCAGGGGGCGTTCGCCACCTTCCTCAGCCTCGTGGTCGAGGGCCCCACCTGGCACGCCGTCGCGGTCGGCGACACCTGCCTGTTCCAGGTGCGCGCCGACCGGCTCGAGGTGGCCTTTCCCCTCACGCGCGCCGATGACTTTCATTCCAGCCCCTGGCTCGTCGGCTCGCGCCAGGCGCCCGCCGGGGTGCCCAGCCAGCAGAGCGTTCGGCTCGAGGGAGAGTGGCGCGCCGGCGATCGCGTTTACCTGATGACCGACGCGCTGGCCCACTGGTTTCTGACGCAACACGAGGGCGGCCTCGGCCCGTGGCGCGTGCTCGACGAGTTGCTGGCCCGCCCGCGCGAGGTGTTCGAGGGCTGGGTGGAGGAGCAGCGCGGCGCCGGCTGGCTGCGCAACGACGACGTGACCCTGGTGGCCATCTGCCTGTAAGATCGCGTGAGGGGCGCTGCCCCGCTGCCGGGAGAGGAGCCAACGATGGCCTGGCCGACCGCAACCGACTACAACCGGGCGATCCAGAGCCCGCCGCACTGCTTCAGCGACCCCGAGCTGAAGCAGGGGCAGGCCGCGGGCATGATGGGCCTGCCGCGCCCCTGGTCGGGCAACTTCGCCGACGTCTACCAGGTCAACTGCCCCAACGGCGCCTCCTGGGCCGTCAAGTGTTTCACCCGCGAGGTCGAGGGGCTGCGCGACCGCTACCGGGCCATCAGCGACCATCTCGATCTGCAAAGACGCCGATTCACCGTCGAGTTCCAGTACCTCCCCGAGGGCATCCGCGTCCGCGACGAGTGGTTCCCCGTCGTCAAGATGCGCTGGGTCGAGGGCCTGACCCTCAACGAGTTCGTCCGCGACCACCTCGACAACCGCCCCTTGCTGGAGCGCCTCGCCGGGCTGTGGGAGCGGCTGGCCGGCGAGATGAACGACGCCTGGCTGGCGCACGGCGACCTACAGCACGGGAACGTCCTTTTGGTGCCGAAGGAGGAAGGCTCGCTGGTGCTGCGGCTGATCGACTACGACGGCATGTGGGTGCCGACCCTGGCCGACGTGCCCCCCGGCGAGGTCGGGCACGCCGACTACCAGCACCCCGAACGGCTCGCCAAGGGCGGGTACTTCGCCGAGGTCGATGCCTTTGCGCTGCTGGTGATCTACACGGCCCTGCGCGCCCTCATCCTCGAAGGGCCCGCGCTCTGGGAGCGCCACAACAACGACGACAACCTGCTCTTCCGCCGCACCGACTTCAGTCGGCCCGGAAAGTCGAAGCTCTTCACCGAGCTCCTCTATCACCGCGATCCGGGGTTGCGAGCGCTCGCCGGCCATCTCCTCCTCGCCAGCCAGGGCCCTCTCGAGCGCGTGCCGTTCCTTCCCGATCTGCTGGCGCGCGGCCTCGCGCTCTCCGACGTCGATCTCGACCGTTCCCGCGCGCTGGTGCCGCCGTGCCAGCGCGGCGGGGGCGAGGTGCCGGTGGTCAAACCGGTACCTCTGGCGCCGATCCCGGCCTGGTTGTGCGGGGCCGCGGTCGCTTCGGCCCCCGCGCCGGTCAGAACGGGGACCGCCGCGCCCGGCAGTCCTCTGCCTCGGCCACGCCAGGCCCCTGCGGCAGACACGGGTCGCATGCCGATCTCGTCGGCCTCAACGGTGGTGGCCCCACCCGTGCAACCGGGCGTCGCGCCACCCGCCCCTCATCCGGAGGCCATCCCCCTCGCCCCGCGCAAGCCGGAAACGAACAAAGCAGCCCCAGCCGCCCTGCTCGTCCTCCCACCCGGGCGGGCCCAGCCCCTGGCACGGGGCCTTGCGCCGGGGCCACTGCCTGCCGTGGTAGGCGCCTCGTTGGAGGAGGGGCGCAAGGGGGCCCCCAACCCGGCCCGGCCGCTCGTCGGCAAGACGGCCATCAAGTCGGCGTTCGTAGCGCCCGCGCCAGTTGTCGAAAAAGGGCCCCAGGGGGCTGCCCCATCACATCCGCCCCCAGAGGCCCCGCGAGGCGTTGGCCCCCGCGCCCACAAACGGAGGCTCTTCCTGGGGCTTGGTGCCCTGCTCCTGGCCCTGCCGTTGCTGGGCCTGTTGACCTGGGCGCTCTGGCCCGGGCACAGGGCCAACCCACTCCCGCCGCCGCGCCCGACGGTGGCCCCCCTGCTCCCCCTGACCCTTCGTGGCGGACAGCGCGTGCCTTTGGAGGTCGTGGTGGAGCGCGACGGGCTAAACGAGCCACTCCAGGTGAGCCTGGGGCCCTTGCCGGAAGGGCTGATGGCGGCCCCCCAACCCCTCCCCGAAGGCACCTCACGCGCTACCCTCGAACTGGAGGCGAAGCTCGAGGTCAAGGGTGGCAAGCATCAGGTCCCCCTGTCGGTGTGGTCGAAGAAGAGGAAAGTCGCCGAGGCGGTGCTGGCGCTGACCGTCGAGGAGCTCAAGTTTCCGCGGATGGCGAAGGAGATCGGCGAGGTGACGCTGGCGCCCGGCAAACAACGCCTGATCGAGATCGAGATCGACCGCCAGGGGAACGACGACTCGCTGACCGTGCGCGTCGAGGGCCTACCCCCCGGCGTCGAACAGCATGCGGCCCCGGCGCGTCCCCCCGGGCGGGTGATCGTGCTGCAACTCAAGGCCACCGCCGACGCCGGGGAGAAGTCGGAATTTGTCGTGGTGGCGCTGATGGCGGGCCGCCACGAGGTGGCCAGGCAAACGATCAAGGTCACCGTGAGGCGCCCGGCCCTGAAGGAAGACGTCTCCATAGGGATCGCGGTGGCCGCCGTCGCGATGAAGGCGGGCGAAACCAAGGACGTGCCGCTGACGCTCGAGCGCAACGGCTACACTGGCGCGGTCGAACTGGAGCTTCGGGGCCTGCCCAGGGGAGTGAGGCGCCCCCCCGGCGACGCGCCGAAACTGAGCGCGGCCGACGACACAGAGGTTGGGAAGAGCTCGGTCAAGGTCGTGGCCCTGGTCGAGGGGCGCAAGGCCGGCGAGCAGGCGTTCGACCTGACGATCGAGAAGGCGCCGGCCGTCGCCCCGGCCGTGAAGGCCGTCCCCGAGCCCAAACAGGTGACGTTCGTCTCGGCCGATGAGGCGATCTTGAAGGGGACGTACTACCCCAACCCCGAGGGCAAGAAGGGTGGGTGCGTGCTGATGGTCCCCGAGCCGGGGCTGACGCGCGAGGAACCGGGGTGGGCCGCGCTGGCGAAGGCGCTCCAGAAGCAGGGCTGCGCCGTCCTGACGTTCGACTGGCGCGGGCACGGCGACAGCACCGGAGTCAACCCGGGCTTCTGGGATTGGAAGGTCAACAAGGCGCTCGTTGGCAAGGGGGCGCGCCCGGCGTTCGCCCCGAAGTTCCTCCCAGCCAGCTACCGGCCGTGGTTGGTGCAGGACCTCGCCGCGGCGCGGCACTTCCTCGATCTGCGGCACGACGAGGGAGAACTCAACTCGCGCAACCTCATCGTGATCGGGGCCGGGGAGGGCTCGACCTTGGGGCTGCTCTGGCTGGCGACGGAACAGCACCGCTTCCAATCGACCACCCCGCTCGTGCCCACGCTGCGCGCGCAGCCGGAAGCGCGCGACGTCGCCGGCGCGATCTGGCTGAGCCAGCCGCCTTTTCGCGGGAGCTCGGTCGCCCTCGAACAGACGGTTGCGAACTTCCTCGCGGAGTCGGGGCGCCAGCGCCAGCAGGCCATGACGTTCCTCCACGGCCAGAACGACCGCTTGTCGGCGTTGCGGGCGCAACAGTTCCTCATTCGCTCGCCGGCGGCGGTCAAGGCAGGGAACTTCACGCGCAAAGCGGTCCCCGGCACCGCGCAGATCGGGCAGGGCCTGTTGCAGCCGGGGCTCGACACGGAAAAGATGGTCGTCGCCGAGGTCGCCGCGATCCTGACCAGGCACGGCGGGCGCCCCTGGGAGGAGCGAAACGTCGCGGCCGCGCCCTACTTCTACAAAGTGGGCGGCCTGACGATGGCGGTGCGGCGCACCGGCCTGCGCGGGCCGTTGGTGGCGCTGGAGCAGTTCAAGGTCCACGTGCCGACGCGCTGAGAAGGCGGTCTCGCGGGGCTCCCCGCATGCGGCTTCGCGCGCTCCGGCCGCCGCGCCTTCTCGGAAAACTCTCTTGCATCCCAGGTCGGATTAATGTAGAAGAAGCACTTGGGACGCCGCTGAGCAGGAGAAGGACCTCGCGGCCAAGGATTGGTTGAACGGTAAGGATGCCGACTCTACCAGGCGTCGGCCTGTACACGACCTCTCTGCACGACACCTTGCCCTCGCATTCCGGTTGTGTCAGCCCGCTGATTCTCCGTCTTGTTCTGTCTACCGACAGAATAGCGCGACGGAGAAAGGTATTTCCCTGCACGGTCGATGACGACGTGTGGGTAGGCGGTCTTTCGTTCGCCATACTTTGAGCCGTAAGAAGAGGAACTCCCATGCTCGTTCTGTCCAACCGCCACCCCGACCATATCGTGCCCGAGCTCGAGGGGGCCGCCATCGCACCCGCCCTTGGGCCCCTGGTGGAGACCGCCCCTTCGCTCCAGCAGGTCAACAAGTTGCTCGAAACGCGCCTCGAGATCGCCCGCGAGGGGCTCAGCGAGCTGCGCCGGCACCTTCGCGGGGACATCAACGAGGACGCCGCCCGCATCCTCGAGAACCTCGACGAGGACCTCTACCTCCTGAAGCGCCGCATGGCCCGCGAGGTGCGCAAGGTCGGCGCGGCCGCCGAGTGCGGGCACTGAGCCCGTCCTGACCCAGAACTCGTCGAGCGCTCCCGAATGGCCCGGGGCGCGAGGCGGTCGTGTCCGACGACTGCCTCGCGCCCCGGCTCGTTTCCCGATCTTCGCGCAACGCGTTCCGCCTTGACCCCTTTCCCCCTCTCACGCTATGCCCCTCGGCCCGGTCGGAGCGGCGCCGCCCTCCGACGTGTCTCGTACCGAGGGCCTTTCATGCGACCCATCGCAACTCGTTCCAGGCGCCTGGCGGGCGTCCTGCTCATCGCGTTGACCCTGTTCGGCAGGCCCGCAAGGGCGGCCGAGCCGGGCCACTTCGACGATGCCGCCCTGCACGCCGTGCAGTTCTGGGACCAGCGCGAGGGCTGGGCGGTCGGCGACGCGGGCGGCATCTGGCACAGCATCGACGGCGGGGCCAACTGGGAGCGCCTGCCCAGCGGCACGCGCGCCTCCCTCCGCTCGCTGCACTTTCTCAGCCCTCACCTCGGCTGGGTCGTCGGCCGCGAGGAACTGCCCCACGGAGGAAGCACCGGCGTCGTGCTGTTCACCAACGACGGCGGGCTGAGCTGGCGGCGCATCTTGCACAACGTCCTGCCCGGCTTCAACCGCGTCCGGTTCGTCGATGGCCGCACCGGCTACCTCGTCGGCGACGGCGCCGAGCAATACCCGGCGGGGGTGTTCGCCACGACGGACGGCGGGCGCACCTGGGAGCCGATGCCCGGGCCGCGCTGCCCCGGCTGGCTGTCGGCCGACTTCGACCGCGACGGCGGCGACCTGGCCGGCTCCTGGAACCGGCAAGCCATCCTCCGCAAGAATGGCGTCCACGCGGTGGACAGCGACATCCTCGGCGGGCGCTCGTTTCGCGGGGTGCAGTTGCGCGGCCCCGGCGCCGTCGCCGTCGGCCAGGGCGGGCTGGTGATGCTCAGCGCCGCCGGCGGGCCGACGCGCAAATGGGGGCAGGCGAAGGTCAACCTTCCCCTCGACGTGCTGAACGCGTGGGACTTTCATGCGGTCCACGGCACCGGCACGCACGTGTGGGCCGTCGGCCGGCCCGGCTCGGTGGCCCTCCACAGCGCCGACAACGGCGCAACCTGGGAAGTGGTGCGCACCGGACAAACGCTGCCTCTCAACGGCCTTTTCTTCCT
>JBBSEZ010000157.1:0-20095 GCA_038239195.1 Gemmatales bacterium | reverse complement strand
GGGGCTGCGCGACCAGATCGGGGCAGCCCGCAAAGAGGTCCAGGCCGCCGCGCAAGAACTGGAAGCGATCAAGGCCAGGGCCCTGGCCGCAAAGGAAGAGCTCGCCAACGCGGAGGCCTCGCTGGAAGGGGCCCCGCAGGCCGTGGAGCACTGGCAGAGCGTGCGCGCCCAACTCGGCGCCGCCGAGGAGGAGCTCCAGCAGACGACGCGGGGCCTGGAAGCGATCAAGGAGCGCTCGCAGGCTGCCCGAGACGAGCTCGCCGGCGCGGAGGCGTTATTGCCCGAGGCCCGGCGGGCGCTGGAACAGTGCCAAAAACTGCGCGAGCAGGTCGGTGTGGCTCGCCAGGAGCTCCAGCACACCGCGCAGGAACTGGAAGCGATCAAGGCCCGGTCGGTGGCCGTGAACGGGGAGATCGCCGAGACGGCGGGCTCTTTGCGAGACGGGCAGCAAGCCCTGGCGACGACGGGCGACGACCTGCAAGCCCAGGCGCGCGAGGGCCGGGCGCGGTTGCTGGCGATCCAGCAGGACTGCCAGGACCTGGAGCGCGCGTCGCGGCAGGCACGCAGCGAGCTCGAAATGCTGCGCTCTCAGCTCCAGGAGGCCGGCGCGGAGGTGGAAGCGGCCCGGGTGCGCGAGCTGCCCCGGCCGGAAGAAGTGAGCGCGATCCCCGAGCCGGTGACCGCCCTCGCCCCGGCGACGGCGATACCTCCCGCCGCGCCACCGGCAGAAGGACCGAGAGAGGAGGCCCCTGCCCCCCAGGGCAAGAACCGCCTCGGCGTTACCGTGGACCGCACCGCCGCCATCGTGGACGTGTTGCCCGATACGCCGGCGGAGAAGGCTGGGCTGCGGGTCGGGGACGTGATCGTCGCCGCCGAGGGCAAGCCGATTGCCAGCAGCGAGGACCTCCGCGTCGCCATCGACCACCTGGAGGACGGCAAAGAGGTTCACCTGACCGTCGTCCGCGGCGAGGAGAGGCAAGAGATCGCGGCCAGGCTCCCGGGCGGGGAGCCCGAAGGGGCCACCGCACCGGCACCCCTTCCTCCCGCCGAACCGGCCGAGAGCGCGAAGACCGAGGCCCCGGCCCCGGAGGCGAAGAAGGAACTGGGCGTCACCGTCGATACGGCCGCCGTGATCGTGGACGTGCTGCCGGGAACGCCCGCCGACAAAGCCGGGCTGCACTCCGGGGACGCCGTCATCGAGGTCAATGGCAAGCCGATCAGCACCAGCGAGGACCTGCGCGTTGCCCTGGACAAGGCCGACACTGGCAAGGACGTCCTCGTCACCGTGGCGCGCCCCGAAGAACCGAAAGCACCCAGCGCCCCCCTCGAAGCAGCAGTGCCCGAAGGACAAACGCAACTAGGCGTCGCCGTGGATGGGACGGCCAGCGTGGTCCACGTGTTTCCCGAGACCCCGGCCGCGAGGGCGGGGCTGCAGGCTGGCGATCAGGTCGTCGCGGTCGATGGCAAGCCGATCGCCAGCAGCGAGGACTTGCGCGCCGCCATGCAGCAAGCGGAGCCGGGCCACGACGTCCTCGTCACCGTGTCCCGCAGCGATGAAACGGAGCAGGAAAAGGCCGCGCTGCCTCCGCCGCAGCGAAGCGCCCGGTCGCGCCGAGCGCGTCCCGGCAAGAGCGACTTGAATAGGCCTGCGCAAAGCTGAGAACCGCCTTGCTCACTGAAAGGGAAGCAGGGCCCGAGGCGCGCGGCGCCTCGGGCGAGAAAAGTTGCCGAACGATCTGCGCAAGGGGCCCCCTTGCTGACCGAGAAGGAGAAGCCTCGTGCGAACGATCCACTCCCGCGTTCTCTTTCTCGTTGTGTCGAGCGGCCTGGTCGCCGCCTCTTCGGGGTGTGACGTAGGGCGAGGCGCAGGCGGAGGCGCAGGCGGAGGCGCAGGCGGAGGCGTCGGCGGAGGACGGGGGGAAGGCCCTGGCCGGCGGGCGCAGTCCCTGGCCCTGAGCCCTCGTCAGGAGCTCGACCTGGGCACTCAGGCGTACCAGGAAGTGTTGAAGAAAAACCGCAAGGCCACCGACGGCCCGGCGGTCCGGAAGGTGCGCGAAATCGGCTTGCGGATCGCCAAGGCGGCGGAGATCGAGCCGTTGCAGCGCGAGATCAACCTGCGCATGAAGGGGTACACCTTCGCGTGGGAATTCACCGTTCTGGAAGACAGGCAAGTGAACGCCTTCTGCCTGCCCGGCGGGAAGGTCGCGGTCTATAGCGGCCTGCTTCCCGTGGCGAGCGGGAAGGACGGGCGGTTGAACGACGATCAACTGGCGACGGTCATGGCCCACGAGATCGCGCACGCCCTGGCCCACCACTCCAGCGAGCGCATCGCCCGGCAGCAAAAATATCAGCACGCGATGGACGCCCTCAACGGGGCCATGGGGCAGATGGCGCCCGAAAAGCGCAAGAACCTCATCGGCCTCCTGGGGGCGGGCGCTGCGGTGGCGAGCCTCCCGTACGACCGGCAGCAGGAGTCCGAGGCCGATCACATCGGCCTCTTCCTCATGACGTTTGCTGGCTACGACCCGCGCCAGGCCATCGTGTTTTGGGAGCGGATGGCGGCGCTCTCGGCCAAGGGCGCCCACAAGCCGGAAATTCTTTCGGACCATCCTAGCGACGCCAAGCGCATCGCCCAGATCAAGCGCTGGGTGCCGGCCGCCCAGAGCGCCTACGCCGCGTACAAGGCCGGCCGGATAGCCCCTGCGCGCTGAAAGCGCACGAGCCCGAGTATTTCTGGCATTGCTGCGAGTCAAGTGTGAAAGTCTTTCTCAATCTCAAGGAGTTACGTAGATGAGCGCAGATCCCGGAGGGCCCACGCTGGGCGGCGGCAGTTTCTTCGGCAACATGGGGCCCCAGGGGCAGTACGGCGCCTGGCCCAGCTGCGGGTGCAGCAGCATTCTCATCATCCTGGCAGGCATTTTTCTGGTCTGCGGAGGCGGTCTCCGCATGCTCGGGCAGTGAGGGCGCATCGCCTTTCCACGACCTCCTCCAACATCGACCTTTTCCTCGAAGGAACTCATCATGCGTGCCTTGTGTGGAGCCATCATCTCGGCTGGAGCGCTGATCGGCCTCGGCCTCCTGTCGATCGGGTTTGGGACTCGCTACAGCCAGTACCCGTACCACAACCTCGATAACGGGGAGGCCCAGTGGGTCCTGTTCAAGCACATGGACACCGCGATGCTCGTCTCGTTGGTCGCCCTGGTGGGCGGGTTGGTCATCGGGCTGGGGATCGCTTTCGTCGGACTGGCCTACCACCACCACCGCCGCCAGTTGGAACACCAGCACCTTCACCATCGTGCTGCGGGGGACCGCGTGACTGTCTGAGCGCAATCCTCCCACGCCGAGGGGCCGAGACGGCGTTCGCGCTGTCCCGGCCTTTCGGCGTTGGCGAGCTCGCACGCCTGGCGGGCAGAGGCTAGCTCCCCAGGGCCGAACGATGAAAGTGGACGTGGCGCCAGCGGCCTTCGCGCCGTTGCCAGACGCGCGTTTCGGAGGAGGCGACGGTCACGGGCACACCGCCCTCTCCGACGCGCTGGACGAGGCGGGCGTAGGTGACGACCGCGACGTCGCCCATCAGGCGCACGTTCGGCGAGCACAAGGTGGTCTGGTGCCGGCCGCGAATGCCGCCGAGGTCGAAGTAGAAGCGGTGGAACGCGAGCCCCTCCACCAGTTGGCCGGTTGCCTCGGGCTCGAAGGCGGTCAGCGAGGGGTCGCACAGTTCCTGATAGGTGTTCCAGTCGCCGGTCGTGATGCTGTCGAGCAAGCGCTGGGTGAGTTGGAGCAACTCGCCGGTCTGGTCGGACATACGAACCTCGTTTCAGGCGCTGGGCGCTCCCGTCAACGTTCCGGGAAGCGCTCGCCCACTTCCTTCAGCCGCGACAGGTTCGTCTTGAGCGCCGCGTGGGCCGCGCGCATCCGTTGGAGCGCCGCGTCGAAGTTGGTGACGGCGGTGTTCAGTTCGCTGCGCGGCGCGTGCGAGTGCAGCAGCGCGTTGGAGAGCTCCTTGAGCGAGCTCTCGATCTCCTCGGCGAGGACCTTCTGGAACAGCCGGCCGCTGTCCTCGGCCTGGATGGTCGCCTGGTGGAGGTTGGTGAGCAACGTGGCGTGAACGGCCGGGTCCACGACGCGGTCGAGGTCGGCGCCCGCACCCAGCGCCGTGGCCTCCTCCGTGGCCTCTTCCGGGCTGGTCTCGCCCGAGAGGGCAGCCTTCGCCTGGGCCAGGCCGTCCATCGCCTTGTCCCACCCGGGGCGGACCTTGAGCGCATCCTCGTAGTGCTTCACGGCCTGCCGATACTGCTCCTTGTCGAAGTAGATGTTGGCGAGGTTGAGCTGGGCGTCGGCCATGCGCGGGTTCAGGCGAATCGCCTCCCGATAGGCTTGCATGGCCATGTCGTTCTGGCCCTTGCGCCGGTGAACCAGCCCGAGGTTGTAGTAGCCCTCGACGCGCTGGCCATCGAGCTGGATGCCGCGCCGCAAGGCCGCGATGGCGTCGTCGTACTGGTTGAGCAAGTTGAGCACGGCACCGAGGTTGATGAACGCCCCCGCCCTTTGCGGGTCGAGGCGCGTCACCTCGCGAAAATGATGGGCGGCGCTGGTCATCTCGCGCACCTGGAAGTAGACCGTGGCCAGCCCGTAGTGAACGTCGGGCAAATCGGAGCGCAGGCCCAGCGCCATCAGGTAGGCCTGTTTGGCCTTGTCCCAATCGCGCTCGCCAATGGCCAACTGCGCCCGCTGACACAGCTTCTCGACCTTGTCCGGCCCCATGCCCGCCCTCCCCTTTGAGGACCAGGGGGCGAAGCACCTCCTCGCCCCCTTCGCGCCCCTATGCGCCCCCAGCGCCCCCTCGAGGTCGCCTCCGCCTCTCCCCCGCGCCCTGCCTCATCATACCACGTGGACCGCTCCGACCGGCAACCTCAGACCTTTTCGGGCAGCACGAACGGCCTGCGATACGTCCGTCCCAGGAGCCGGTTGGCCTCCGCGTCCCCCACGATCGTCTCCGTGGCCGCGTCGAAGCGCAGCGCCCGCCCCAGCCGAAAGGCGATGTTGCCGAGGTGACACAGCCGCGTGCTCTTGTGCCCCTCCTCGACGTCGGCGGCTGGGAGCTTGCGGTCGCGCACTCGGTCGAGGAAGTTGCGCAGGTGCGCCTTCTCCATTTCGCCGGCCTTGTCGGTTGCCTTGGCCACCTCGCCGACGCCGTCCTCGATGTGCCAGCCCTTGCGGTCGAACACCAAGGTGCCCTTCTCGCCGTAGAGGATGATCCCGAAGCCCTCGCCCGCGATGCCCGTGCGCGACCAGATGCGATGCTCCCAGACCAACGACGCGTTGGCGAAGTCGAACGTCGCGACCTGGGTGTCGGGCGTCTGCTGGTCGTCGTCGTAGAAGAACTTCCCGCCGCCCGACGTGATGCGCAGGGGGGCGTCGAGCCCCAGCGCCCAGCGCGCCACGTCGAGCCCGTGGATGCCGTTGTTGCCCAGTTCGCCCGTGCCGTAGTCCCAGTGCCAGTGCCAGTTGTAGTGGAACCGGTTGGGATTGAAGGCTCGCGTCGGCGCCGGCCCCTGCCACAGGTCGTAATCGACTTTTGCTGGGACAGGCGCGTCGGCCTTGCGCCCGATGGTCTTCCGGTTGCCCGCGATCCAGGCGCGGGCGAACGGCACCTTGCCGAGCTTCCCCGAGCGCACGAGCTCGACGGCGCGGGCGACATGAGGGGCACTGCGCCTCTGCGTGCCGACCTGCACGACGCGCTTGTGCTTGCGCGCCGCCTGAACCATGCGCCGCCCCTCGATGAGATTGTGCGAGACGGGCTTCTCGACGTAGACGTCCTTGCTCGCCTGGCAAGCCCACACGGTCGCCAGCGCGTGCCAGTGGTCGGGCGTGGCGATGACGACGGCGTGGACGTCCCGGTCGGCGAGCACCGTCCGCAGGTCCTTGACCACGCGGGGCACGCGCCGGTGCTGCGGGTGGATCGATTTCAGCGCCCGGGGAATGACGTTCTCGTCGGGATCGCAGACATAGGCGATCTCGACGTCGGGAAAAGAGGAGAAGCCGCGCAAGAGCCCGGCCCCTCGGCCGTTGACGCCGAGCACGGCGAGCACGATCTTCTCGCCGGGGCGCCCGGCCGCGCCTCTCGCAGTAAGGGCGGAGAGCGCGGAGGCAGAGGCGCCGAGAAACAGACGACGATCGAGCGCAGCCATGGGTGCGGCTCCGAGGGACGGGGCGGAGGAAAGGTTGCAGGTCTTCGCCGATCCTACCCGGAGCGGCGCCCGTGTCAACTATTTCCCGCACCCTACCTCTCCACCTCTCCACCTCTCCACCTCTCCACCAGGCACGGCACGGCCAACTCTTCGGGCGCCGGGCGGGACCGCCTCCACTCCCCCAACCAGGCCAGCAACTGCCTGCCTGAGTCCTTCGGCCCCTCGTCCACTGCGTGCCAGGCCAGGAACGCATCGCCCTCCGCTCCAATCAGGACAAGGCCCGTGAGGGCCTTGGCCCGCTTCAACGCCTGGAGCGCCTGCGCGGGCAACTGGGCGATCGGGCTGCCCACGTTCAGCGAGGTGTTGACCGACACCTCGGCGCCCACGTACCGCCCCATCGCCTCGAGGTAGGCGTGCGTGAAGGGATCGTGTTCGCGCCGCACGATCTGGAGGCGTGCGGTGCCGTCCCGGTGGACCACGGCCGGTATCTTGCCGTGCGCCTCGGGTCGGGCCCGGGCCGTCAACACCATGTAACTGTAAGCGTTGTAGTCGGCGTCCTCCGCCGCCGGCGACAGTTCGAAGAACCGGCGTGCGGCCGCGAGCGTCACCATGGGCGCCAACGGGCGGATCGGCTCGCGGAACTTCACCCGGCGGTTGATCTCGTCGAGGGCTTGCGGGTTGCACGGGTTGGCCACGATCGAGCGGTGGCCCAGCGCCCGCGGGCCCGTCTCGGCCGGGCCGTGGAACAGCCCCAGGATGCCCCCGCGCGACACCACGAAGGCGGCGAAGTCGGCAACCCCCTCCAGGCCCTCCCGGGAGCTCGGGTTGCCCAGGCACAAGTAGCCCACCTCGTTGGTCTTCTGCAGTTCCTGCCGGACCTCCTCCGAGGTCGGTGCCAGCCCGCAGTAGAAGGCGTGCTCGAGCACCTCTCCCGGCCGGGCCCCGGCCGCCAGCGCAAATTGATAGGCGGCCCCCGGTGCCGCCCCGGCGTCGCCCGGGATGGGCGGCACCCAGACGTGGAGGCAGGTGTCCTTGCCCAGGTTGCGCCGATACCACACGGCGTCGAAGCGGTCCGCCAGGCGCATGGTGGCCACGCAGTTGAGGGCGGTCCCCCCGGTCAAGACGAGCCGATCGGCGCCGGTGGTCCGCACCCAATGCTCGACGACGTGGAAGAGGGCGTCTTCGAACACCATCTGGGTGGCGGCGGCGAGATCGACCCGCTCGCGGGTAATGGGAGAGTGCTGCACGTCCTCGACGCGCAGGATCGCGTCGGGCGCCCACATCCGCTCGGACGGGATCGGCGGCCCCAGCATGGCCTCCAGGGCCCGGGTGTAGGGCTTGCGCTCGCCCGCCCGGGGCCAGTTGGCCAGCGCCCGGTTCACGAAGACTTGCCCGCGCGGGCCGAAATGGAAGACCTCCCGCAGCCGGCGGTAGTAGGGGTTGGTCAGGCGGTCGCCGTCTCCCCAGGCGGCTGCTCCCATGTAGCGGCCCTCACTGCTCAACGGGGCCCACCCGCCCTGCGTGGAGCTGAGGATGGAGTAGAACATCCCCAGCGAGTCGCACGGGCTGCGGTTCTTCCAGAGGCAGCGCAGTTGCCCCTGTTCCGCCGCGAACACCGAGATGGCGCCCTCGTCGCCAAAGCCGTCCAGCACGGTCACCAGCACCGGGCCCTCGCAACGGTTGAAGGGGGAGACGGCCCAGGAGAAGGCGGCATGGTTCTCGTGATGGAGAAGGCCGATCAGCGGCGCGCGTCGCCCCAGCCCTAGTTGCTTGCCGAGCCGTCGCGGCGCTCGCAATGCCGCCAGGACGTGCCCGAAGTTGCCGGTGGGGCATGCGGATGGCCGGAGCAGTCCCAGGCTCGCTGGGAAGTGCTCGGCGAGGAGGCGCACCCCGACTGAGATGGCCGCGGGGTAGTGCCAACTCGTCACGTACGCGTGGACGTCCCCGGGCGCCAGGCCGAGCCGGGCCAGCCTTTGCTTGAGCACCTCGACGCAGTGGTTGGGGTAGCGGTCGTCGTTCTTGACCCCGGTGTACCGTTCCTCCTCGTCGTTGGAAAGCAGCCGCAGCCCCGTTCGCGTCGCTACCTCGACCAGGGCGACCCCGCTGTTGTGCCCGGAGGCGCCGACGCCCGCCAGGTAGGCCGTCTCGCCACGCAGCAGTTTCGCGCGCAACGACGAGATCGACGCCCGAGCATGGTGCCCACCCGCGCTGGGCAGCCCCGCGAGGGAGAACACCAGTCTCGCAAGCGGGCCCATCATCCCGGCCGCGATCTTGCCCAGCCTCGGCCAGGCGGGGCCATACGTTCCGTGAATGCTCAACGGGCACCCCCCCCTTCCACGGTAGGCGTGCGGGTTTCCAACTCGCTCCGCGAGCTTTGAAGGGGCTAGCAAACGGGATGCCGGGCGCCGAACGCCGCCGGGGGTGGCAGGTCACGCCATCGCCTGCCGCAGGTCCTCGCGCAGGTCGTCCACGTCCTCGATGCCGACGCTCAGCCGCATCAGTGCATCGTCGATGCCCCGCGCCACCCGCTGCTCGACGGGGATGCTGGCGTGCGTCATCGTCGCCGGGTGGCACAGCAACGACTCCACCCCGCCCAGGCTCTCGGCCAGGCTGAACAGGCGCGTGCGCGTCATGAAGCGCCGGGCCGCCTCGCTCCCGCCCTTGAGGCGCAGGCTCACCATTCCGCCGAAATCGCGCATCTGCCGCGCCGCCAATTCGTGCGCCGGGTGGCCCTTCAGTCCCGGGTAGTAGACGCGCTCGACCTGCGGCTGGGCCAGGAGCCAGTCGGCCAGCACGCGCGCGTTGGCGCAGTGCTGCTCCATGCGCACGGCGAGCGTCTTCAGCCCGCGCAGGGTCAGCCAGGCGTCGAACGGCCCCGGCACTCCGCCCGCCGCGTTCTGATAGAACGCGATCGGCGCGAGCAGGTCGCGCTTCCCGATGACGGCCCCGCCCACCACGTCGGAGTGCCCGCCCAGGTACTTGGTGGTGCTGTGGACGACGAGGTCGGCGCCGAGCTTCAGCGGCTGCTGAAGGTAGGGCGAGGCGAAGGTGTTATCGACGGCCAGGAGCGCGCCGGCCTTGTGGGCCAGTTCCGCGATGGCCGCCACGTCGAGGACTTGCAGGAGCGGATTGGTCGGCGTCTCGATCCAGACCAGTTTGGTCTTCGCCGAGATCAGCTTCGCGAAGCCCGCCGGGGCCGGGTCGTCGGTGTAGTGCGCGACCAGCCCCCACGGCCGAAAGACGCGCTCCAGCAGCCGGAACGTCCCGCCGTAGAGGTCGGCCGCGGCCACCACCTCGTCGCCGGGCCGCAAGATAGACAGCACAGCCGTCGTGGCCGCCAGGCCCGAGGCGAAGGCGAGGCCGCGCTCCCCGCCTTCGAGCGCGGCGAGGCACGTTTCCAGGGCGGTGCGCGTCGGGTTGCCGCTGCGCGAATACTCGTAGCCCTTGTGCTGCCCCGGCCCGGCCTGGGTGTAGGTGCTGGTGGCGTAGATCGGCACGACCGTCGCGCCGGTCGTCGGGTCGGCGTCCTGGCCGGCGTGGATGGCGCGGGTCGCGAAGCCCTGCCCCGAGTGATCGGTCCCCATGCGTCTTGCTCCTTCCGTGCAGAGGTTGGCCCCTGGGCGTCTCGTCCGTTTCTACCACCGCCAGCGCGAAACGACAAGCAAGCCCGTCACCTTGACAGGTTCCCCCCAGTTCGGGTTGAATTACGTGACCGACCAGTCAGTCCGATAATGCTGCGGAGGAGGGTGGGCCGATGGCGGCGGCACCGGAGAAGAAGCGCGGCCGGCCTCGGGACGAGAGCTCCCTGGCGCGCCGGCGCGAGGAGATCCTGGAGACGGCCGCGAAGGTGTTTGCGGCGCGCGGCTACCAGAGCGCCGACATGCAGGAGATTGCCGACGGGCTGGGGCTGGGGAAGGGAACGCTCTATCGCTACTTCGCGAGCAAGGAGGAGCTGTTCCTGGCGGCGGCCGACCGCGCTGTCCAGCGGCTGACGGAGACGGTCGATCGCTTCCTTCTCGTGGCGGAGTTGGCCCCACTCGAGCGCCTGGCGGAGGCGCTGCGGGCCTATCTGACCTTCTTTCAGGACCGCCCGCACTACGTCGAGTTGCTCGTGCAGGAGCGGGCCGAGTTCCGCGACCGCAAGACGCACACCTACTTTCAGCACCGCGCCAGCGGGCGCGACGCCTGGGAGGAGATGTTCCGCCAGCTCATCGCCGAGGGGCGCGTGCGCGACGTGCCCGTCTCGCGCATCATGGACGTGCTCAGCGACCTCCTTTATGGGACGATGTTCACCAACCATCTGTCGGGAAGACACAAGCCGCTCGAAGTGCAGGCGCAGGACGTCCTGGACATCGTGTTCCACGGCATTCTCGCGGGCCCTTGCGACAGAGGCACCTCTCCCGCCGAGGATTAGCGCGCAGGGGCCTCGCAGGTCAGACTGTCCGCGTCGTTGAACGGCGACTGGGCGGGGGCCTGTTTTCACGTCCGTAACAGGGGCAGGTTGCACAGCCTTAGAAAAAAGGGCGCCTCCGAGCGATCGTGCGGTCCTGATCGATTCACAGGGATCACCCACCTGGGAATAGCCTCCCACCTCTCCGGTCTCTGCTGAGCGAACTGCCGGAGCAGAACGCGTTGCGCCGAGAGTTGAGAAACGGCCCCTCGTGAGCGCCATCGCGAAGAAGGCCCAGCAGCGCTTCACCCCGGAGCTCTTCGCCAAGTGCCGCGCCGTCCTCGAGGAAGAGGCACGGGCGGGCAAGCCCACGACAGACGCCGGGGCGCTCGCCCGCTGGCTGGCCGAGCTGGAAGAGCAACTCGGCCGCGCCGCCCGCCGCATGCTCCTCGAAGAAGACGAGGCCCTGCTCTCCGCCCTCCGCGCAGCCCAAGGCCACCCAAAAGGACCGCGACCGAGTGGCCGGGGAGCTGGACGCGCTCCGCCGAGCCGACCGGAAGGAAGGCCAGCCGGGCAGTCGTGTTGTGGTTCCGGCACGAGACTGCCGGCAAGAGGACGCGCAGCACGTTCGCCCGGCGCCTCATTTGGCTGCGGGAAGGATCGTCGTTAAGTTATTGCTTGGAAACGCCTCCAACGTGATGTTCTTGAACTGCACCTCTTGCGGCACGTTGTTGGAGTGGAGCTGGAGGCCGATCGGCGCCTCTTTGACGCGCTCGGGCAGCGGCTCGCGCCAGTCGGAGATCAGCACGCCGTTGAGCACGAAGCGGATGCGGTTGCCCTGGGCGAGCACCTCGATCTTGTTCCAGTCGTGCTGCTTGCCGACCTTCTTCGCCTTGGCCGCGTTCCCGTGAATCCCGTTCCGCCCGTAGAGGTCGTAGAAGCCGTAGTCGGACGGGAACATCACCAGGTGCCCGGCATAGGTGTACTTGTCGCCTTTGTCGGGCGCGACGCGGCCCCAGAAGGCGACGCCGGAGTGCATCTCGGACTTCGCCAGTTTGAAGTCGAACACCATGCGGAAGTCGCTGAACTTCCTCTTGGTCAGGAGGTAGGTGCTGACGGGGATCGGCGACGTGTTCTTGCCGATGATGACGCCTTCCTTGACCGACCAGTACTTCTCGTGCCCCACCCAGCCGGTGGTGTCCTTGCCGTTGAAGATCGCGACGACCTCCCGCTTCCCGGCGCGCGGCGGGACGTCCGGAGTGCCCTTCTTCTCCTCCGCCTGCGCGACCCATGGGCAGGCCGTGGCTAACAGGACCAGCAACGCCAAGCTCGTTCGGACAGCAACTCTCCGCATGACAAACCTCCAGGCCTCTGGGAAAGAGATAGGGGCAGTATATCCAGGGCCAAGCGAGGAACCATCGTGCAGGTGGCAGAACTCAAGAGGAAGCGTCGCCCGGGCGCGGCTTGAAGTCGGGGCCCTCGAAGATGCGCACCGCGTTGCCGCGCACCAGGGCGCGGTGCTGCTCGCGGCGCCGCTTGCGCAGGTCGTCCTCGGCGGCGCCTTGCTGGCGCTCGAAGAGTTGGGCCAGCCGGGCGAGGGCCAGCTTGCGATTGCGGTGCTGCGAGCGCTCCTCGCGGGCGATGGCGCTCAGCCCGCTGGGGACGTGGGTGATGCGAACGGCGCTCTCGGTCTTGTTGACGTGCTGGCCGCCCGGCCCCGAACTGCGCATGACCTCGACGCGCAACTCGTCGGGCGACCACGACGGCGCCTCGGGTGGGGCGAAGCACTCGGTGGCGACGAACCAGTTCTTGCGCTTGTGGTTGGGCCGGTAGGGGCTCCGGCCGACCCACTGGATCGTGCCCCTCCAGGGGGCCACGAACGCGGGGGCTTCGGGCCCGTCGAGCGCGAGAAGGGCGGTCTTGAAAGTACACTTCTCGTCGCCGGGCACGGCTTCGAGCAGGTTGGCCTCCAGCCCGCCCGCAGCCGCCTCGGCCAGCAGGACGTCCAGCAAGCGGGCGACGACCCAGGCGCATTCGGCGGGGCCTTCGCCGGAACTGATCTGTAGCCAGGTGCTCATGGTTCCCTCCCCCCGATAGGACAGGCGATGGCCTTGGTGGTTCGGGATCAATCGATCGAGCTTGCGCGCCGAGTCAAGAACCGTCCCGCCCGCGCCCCCGGCGCGGCCGCAGCAAGCGCGAGCCCGCCAGCAACGCCACCACGCCCACCACGCCCGCACCCGCCCAAAACCAGCGACCCTCGGAGGAAGCCGCCACCGGCGGTGAGGCTGCCGGCGTGCCCGAGCTCCGCTCCTTCAGTCCCGGCGGAATGGCGACGCTCTTTGGAGTGGTCTTGCGGCCTTTCGCTGGCTCGTCGGGCCTGGGGCGCTCCGTCCCTGCCAGGCCCAGCAGCGTTTCCCAGTTCGCTGCGAGCAGCAGGTCGGTGCCGGGGTTTTCTTCGCTCACCTCGCACGAGCACGCCCCACAGAGAAACGTCGCCCAGTCCTCCAACCGCAGCGCCGTGAGCTTGTCGCCGTGCAGGCCGATCATCGCACGGCCGCGCCCGATCACGGGGAAGACGACGGGCCCGGGCGCTGCCGCGATTTTCGGGCCCAGGTTGAGCAGCGCCTGGACCAGCCCCTCCTCGCCCCGATCGCCCCGCGAAACGCTCACCACGGAGAACGACACGCGCAGCGGCAACTCGGTCAGCAACTTCACCCCATCAGGCGGTTGCTCCGGCACCTTGACGGACTTTTCCAGCCGCGCCAGCTCGCGGGCCAGCAAGTCTGCGGCAAGTTTGTCGGCCCGCGCGTCGCCGCTCTCCAGCAACACCCAAACCACCGACGTGCCTTGCGCCAGGTGGCGCACGATCTGCCGGCGAGCGGGCGAATCGAGCAGCAGACGGACGTTCTTCGCCGTGAGCGGCCCGGCCCAAGCGATCGTCGGCACTTCCTCTTCATCGGGGTAGAGAGACACCATCCACGGCACCGTCGCGCGCGTCGATTCGCGTTCCCACACCTTGCGCAGGTCCGCCTCCACCTTGCCGTTGAGGTCGATGACCTTGACCGTGAAATTGGCCGGCGCCGCTGGCCGGTTCAACTCGCGCAGCGCCGCCTCGGCCTCGGGCGTGAACTTGCCGCGCTGGAAGACGACCACTTCGTAGCGCGAGGCCGGCCAGCGCTCCAGGGCGTAGCGGAACACGGGGATCGTGCAGGCGCGCGCGGGCCCGACAAACGCGAGGAGGAACATCAGGGCAAGACAAAGGCGGGCCTTCACGGCGGGCTCCGAGGTGGGCGCTGGTGGGCGGACACGACTATCATACACCGGGCCCGCCTCGGCGGTTACGAAGATCGGCTTCTTCCGCGCGGTCCCTGCCTGCCGTAGCATGGTCAAATGCCCGCTCTCCGGAACGAGGAAGGAATGATGGCACCTGCCCGCGGCGCTCGGCGCTCCCTTCGGCTCGCCCTTGCCCTCGTGGCGATGGCGTTTCCGATCCTTTATCTCGTTGGTTCTCGGGAGACGGCCGGCGAAGGGCCCGGTAAGCCGGTCCTCGAGGTGCCGCGCGACGGCTTCGAGTTCGACCCCGAATTGACTGGACGGGGCGAGAAGATGAACTACGGCCCCTTCCTCGCCTTCAGCCTCATCAGCGCCGGCCGGGAGCGCGACGTCAAAACGAAACCGGGGAAGGTGTTGCCGGGGCCCCGCGAGGAGAAAGTCCCGCCCATCGTCCTGCGCGCCATCAACGTCCATCTCGGCGGAAAGCACGGTGCCGCGTTCGACACGGAGCTCTGCGGCTTCGTGGCGGCGTGGTCGGGCGGCTTCCTCGACGTCAGCCGCACCAACCTCAACGGCTACAAGGGCACCGACCTCGCGTACCTCCGCCTCCCCGCCCTCTTCCAGAACAGCCTGCTCCCCGGCTGGTCGCTCGACGGGCGTTTCGCCGACCCGCGCCCGACCCCCTCCGGCGCGCTCCCGAAGCCCGTCGCCCACTTCAAGGGGCTCTATCTGCACGCCTGGAAGACCGTCCTGTCCTACACCGTCGGCACGTCGAACGTGCTGGATCTCCCCACCATGCTGGTCAAGGACAAAACAGAGGTCTTTTGCCGCACCATCCGCATCGACCGTGCCGACAAGCCGCGCTACCTGTTCGTCTGCGACCTCCCCGGCGCCACGGGCACGATCGACCGTGGCACCATGCCTCCCGTGGCCCGACTGGAGCGGCGCGAGGCGACGATCCAGGTCGGGTTGGCCGGCCTGCCAGGCGCCGAGCTCCAAGTGCGCGACCGCAACCGGGTGGTCGTGAAGTTGCCGGCCCACGGAGCGCCGAAAACGTTCAAGGTGTTCGTCGCGCGCGGAGGGGCGAACTTGCGCGACGCGATGAAACAGGCGGAACACGTGGAGGACTTGCCCGCCCTGTGCAAGGGCGGCCCGGCGCGCTGGAAGCAGGAAATAGTCGTCCGCGGCAAGCTCGGCCCGAACGACAGGGCCTACGCGGTCGATACCATTCCTCTGCCGGACGGCAACCCGTGGGGCTCGTGGATGAGGCCGGGGGCGCTCGACTTCTTCCCCGACGGCCGGGCGGCCCTGTGTACCTGGAGCGGAGACGTCTGGATCGCCTCGGGACTGGACGGCAAGCTCGAAAAAGTGAGGTGGAAGCGCTTCGCCACGGGGCTGTTCGAGCCGCTCGGGCTGAAGGTCGTGGGCGGGAAGGTCCACGTGCTGGGGCGCGACCAGATCACCCGACTGCACGACCTCAACAGCGATGGCGAGGCTGACTTCTACGAGAACTTCAACAACGATGCGCCGACGGCCCCGACCTTCCACGGCTTCGCGTTCGAGCTGCACACCGACCGCGCCGGCAACTTTTACTGCGCCCGCGGCGCTCACCGCGTCCCGTTCGGCACGCCGATGCACGGCGGGGTCATCAAGGTGGCGCGCGACGGCTCGCGGGCGGAACTGCTCTGCTCCGGGCTGCGCGAGCCCAACGGGATGAGCGTGGGCCCCGACGACACGATCACCGTCGCCGACAACCAGGGCAACTGGGTGCCCAGTTCCAAGATCGACCTCGTGAAGAGAGGGGCGTTCTACGGGCACGTCTGGGGCCCGAAGGACGAGGGCCGCACGCCCGAGCCCCCGCTCTGCTGGCTCCCGATGAGCGAGGACAATTCGAGCGGCGGGCAGGTGTGGGTCACCAGCGACAAGTGGGGCCCGTTCAAGGGCCATTTGCTCCACACCTCCTACGGCACGGGCAAGCTGTTCAAGGTGTTCGTCCAGCGCGACGGCGCCCGCTTCCAGGGCGGGGCGATCGCCTTCCCCCTCGCCTTCGATACTGGCATCATGCGCGCCCGCTTCCACCCAAAGGACGGCCAGCTCTACGCGTGTGGCCTGCGCGGCTGGGGGACGAAGGCCCCGCGCGACGGCGGGCTCTATCGGGTGCGCTACACCGGCAAGCCGGTCCACCTGCCCCTGGAGGTCAAGGTGGCCCGCGGCACGGTGTCGCTCGCGTTCCCGGTGGCGCTGCGGCGCGAGGGGCTGACGCCGGCGCTGTTCGACGTCCAGCGCTGGAACTATCGCCGGACAAAGGCGTATGGGTCGAAGGACTATTCGGTGGCTGATCCCAAGAAGGTAGGCCGCGACCGGGTGAAGGTCCAGGCAGTGTCACTGTCGGCGGACGGGAAGACGGTGACGTTGGAGATCGCGGACCTGAAGCCGGTGATGCAGATGGCGATCGGGTATAAAGGATTGACGGCAGAGGACGGGGCGAAGATGGCGGACACGGTGTATCAGACGATCAATTACGTGCCGTGAGGGAGGTTGACGCGATGACCTATAAAACGCTCGATGGCGTGCTGCACCCGGACGGCACGGTGACGTTGCCGGGGGAGGAAATGCCGACTCGCCCCGTTCGGGTGATGGTCACCATCTTGGAGGCGGAGGAGGAAGCGGAACTGACGAACCTGGGGGACTACCACGAGCAGTTGACGGACTATGAAGACCGCCTCGCTCGGGGGGAAATCCAGTGGTAGTGAGTCGCGGCGAGGTGTGGATGGCGAACCTATCGCCACGCCCCCTCGCTCCCGCCTACACTGTGACCGCAGCCCCCCCGTCGAGGCCACGCTCATGAACCGCTGTCTCTCCCTCGCCGCCTTCCTCTTGGCCGGCGTCGCCCTCGCCCTGGCGCCGACTGCCGCCGCCCCCGAGGCCCCAGCCGTGCCCGGCAAGCGCATCGTCGCCTACTACGCCGAGTGGACTGTCTACCAACGCAAGTACAACGTCCACGACATTCATGCCGACAAGCTGACGCACATCATCTACGCCTTCGCCAAGATCGCGCCGGGCGGGGAGTGTGGCCTGTTCGACTCCTACGCCGCCCTCGACAAGTTCTACCCGGGCGACTCGTGGGATGCCGGCTCCCTGCGCGGCAACTTCAACCAACTTCTGAAGCTCAAGAAGAAGCACCCGCGCCTCAAGACGCTCATCGCCGTCGGCGGGTGGACGCTGTCGGGCCCGTTCTCCGACGTCGCCCTCACCGACAAATCGCGCGACAAGTTCGCGAAGTCCGCCGTCGCCTTCATGACCAAATACGGCTTCGACGGCGTCGACGTCGATTGGGAACATCCCGTGAGCGGGGGGCTGGAGAGGAACAAGACGCGCCCCGAGGACAAGAAGAACTACACCCTGCTGCTCGCCTCCCTCCGCAAGGAGCTCGACGCGCGCGGCAAGCTCGACAAGAAACGCTATCTGCTCACCCTCGCCGCGCCCGCCGGCCCGAAGACCTACGCCAACCTGGAGATCGAAAAGGTCGGCCGGCTCGTCGATTGGGTCAACCTGATGGCCTACGACTTCCACGGAGGCTGGAGCACGCTCACCAACTTCAACGCCCCGCTTTATCCGTCAAAGGGCGACCCGACGGCCGACGAAGTGGTGCGCAAGCACTTCAACGTCGATTCGGCGGTGCGCGCCTACCTCGCGAAAGGGATGCCCGCCGACAAGATCGTCTTGGGCGTACCGTTCTACGGCCGCGGCTGGGGCGGGGTGAAGAACCTCAACGACGGCCTGTATCAGCCGCACGCCCCGAATCCGCCGCGCGGCACCTGGGAGCCGGGCACGTGGGACTACAAGGACCTGGCGGCCAACCACGTCGGCAAGTCGAGGCGCTTCTGGCACGACGAGGCGAAGGTGCCCTGGCTCTACGACGCCAAGAGCGGCACCATGATCTCCTACGACGATCCGGAATCGCTGCGCTTAAAGGCCGAGTACGCCGAGCGGAGGAAGCTGGGCGGCGTCATGGCGTGGGAGCTGAGCGCGGACGACGCGAAGGCGACGTTGTTGACCACACTGCACAAGGCACTGCGCGGGAAGAAATGATCCCTGGCCAACGAGTCAGGGGGGCCTCGCGACCTGACCTGTCCGCCGACACGCGACGCCTGATGTGCTGTCTTGCGGACGAGGGAGGATGACACTCATGTCCACGCCGACCATTCCGATCAGCGAGACGTCGCACCGAATCCTGCAAGAGTTGGCCGGGCAGACCGGCCAGACTATGACGGACGTGCTCGACAAGGTGTTAGACGCTTACCGTCGCAAACGGTTCTTCGAGGGGCTGAGCGCCGACTACGCCGCCCTCAAGGCCGACCCGGAGGCGTGGGCCGACGAACTGGCAGAGCGGAAGTTGTGGGAAGCGACCCTGATGGCCGCCCACGGCAAACCTGCGTGCAGACGAGCCTCGCGGTGGCAGATAGACTCAAGGCATCTTGCGCTTGAGGACAATGAGAAAAACACCCGGAACGGAGCGGTCGAAACTCGACGGCCGCGCCGTGCCGCTGTAACAGTAGGTGAGCGTGTCACCCTCGAGCCGATAGATCCCGTGCTGAACGGCCCCTTTGGAATCGCCGAGCCCCACCAGATCGAGCCCCTTGGGGGCCTTCAGGGGGTCGAGCTCGATCGTCCATTTCGTTTGCTCCTTGCCATTGCGAGAGAAGGCCAGTGTTTCGCCGGCAATCGCGAGCGTGACCTCCCCGGGCCGTTCCGGGACCAGGGCGGCCCCGTTGTAGAGTTGCGTCCTCTCCCATTTCCCTTGCAACCTCTGGGCGTCGGGGCGCCTGTGCGACCCGGTCTTCGGTAGCGGGGCGGGAGCAAATGCCAGCGAAGACAGGACGAGCAGCGGCAGGACGCGGCGCATGGCAGGCTCCTTGGTGGGCGTGACAGGATCGTACCGCGCGGGGAGCGGGCGGGGAAGGGGCCCGGAGTAACAAGCGAGGATGCGCCATGCCATCTGGCCCCAGGTCGGCCGGCCCTCACTTCATCTCGTGAACCGTCAACCGGCCATGCCCGACGGCATAGACCGTGTCCGCCGTCTCGTTCAGCGCGACGCTGTGAACGTGCATCGGCAGTTTCTCCTCGCGCAGCACCTTGTTGCCGGCCAGGTCGTAGAACGCCAAAAAGCCGTCCCCCGCCCCGCCCGCGCCCAGGAGCCACTTGCCCTGCGGGTGGAACGCCAGCCGGTTCACCAGCCCGTTGAACTTCCCCTTCGCGAACTCGTGGGTCCGCTTGCCGCTCTGCCAGTCGAAGACCTCGACGCGCGACTTCGCCTCGAGGTGGTCGATGTTGCCGATCTTGCCCGTCCCGCCCACGGCCAGGCGCTTGCCGTCGGGCGAGAACGCCAGCGAACGGATGCCGCCGATGGAGTGGATGCGCTGGCGCGGGTCCCAGGTGTACATGATCGGGCATTCCAGCGTCTTGACCTGCCGGCCCGTCGTGGCGTCCCACACGACGACGTGCCCGACCTTGTCGCCCGTGGCCAGGAACTTGCCGTCGGCCGAGTAGGCACAGGCGTAGAGCATCGACGGGAAGTGGCTCGGCGTCTTTTCCTGATGGCCCTTCAGTTCGTGGACCTGCCGGCCACTCGCCACGTCCCACACCTTGCACACCATGTCGTCGGCGACGGTGGCGGCGAAGCGGCCATCGCTCGTGATGGCGACGTTGCGGGCCCACTTCTTGTGGCCCTCGACCGAGCGGACCTGCGCCTTGCGCTCGACGTCCCACCAGTTCACGCGCCCGTCGTAGCCGACGGAGATCAGCGTCGAGCCAGCGAGGGCGACGCCGGTGACGTAGCTGGCGTGCTTGCCGATCTCGACCGGCGCGGGCCGGGCGGCCGACACGTCGAGCAGGCTCACCTTGAAATCGGAGCCGCCCAGGTAGAGGCGGCTGCTGTTGGGCTGGCGCGCCACGGCGAAGGCGATGTTTCGGTCCAGGCCAATGTTCTTGACCTGCTTGAGTTTGTCGGGGCTCGGCATGATGACCTCGTTGTGAGCTTGTAGGGGGCCGCCTGGCGGCTGGCGAGCCCCTCTCCCCGAGTGCGAGGAGAGGGGAGCAAGTAGATCGGTAAGGCGAGCGGCAGGAAAAAGCCTGACTGTAGGACGGGCCGCCCCCGCCGGCCCAGGCCCGGGGGGGGGGCGGGGGGGGGGGGCGGCACCCACCCCACACCAGCCCCCCGCCGGACGCCCCCCCTTGGCGG
>JBBSEZ010000156.1:0-20204 GCA_038239195.1 Gemmatales bacterium | reverse complement strand
GGCTAGAGCGAACCCAAGTGCGAGCCGGCCTTGTTGGCAGGTGGTGGTTCAGTTTTCAAACCGGCCTGCTTCCCTCGGCTGTTTGTAAACCTGACCCACGCCATCGCCCAGGGCCTGCTTTGTGCGCTATCACTTCCTGGACAACACCCGCAGCGAACCGCCCTACCGGGGGCCGAAAGTGGTCCGCAAGCACTCCCTCACCTGGACCGTCGAGAGCGTCACGCCCGCCGGGGTGCGGATGAAGCTCGTCGGCAGCGCCCTCCTGGCGACGGCGTGCAAAGCGGCCGCGCGGCACTTCGACCTGTCTGGCTTTTCTTGGGAAACCTAACTCGTGTGACCAAATCCAGATATGGAGATCATTCAACAAACTCCAGGCGTCGGAAGAAAAATGGGCTTGCAATCTACTCATCTCTTGTCTAAAACTATTCACAATCTCAAATCAACCAAGCAACACAGCAAAGAAGCGGTGGTTTTCCGCTCTATGCGCCTCCCAACCTCGTGAAGGCGCTCTCCGTACTCCTCCGGAAGGAGTTACTCAGGCAGTTCTCAGCGACCGAGCGATCGCCCCTACACCAGGAAGGACACTCATGTTCGACACCCTGCGCCGTTGGTTCGCTGCCCCCAAGAAAGCCCGCCCGATCACCCGGGCCCGATTGACGTTGGAGCGACTCGAAGACCGGAACTGCCCGTCCGTCACCTACATCGGCCCCAACGGTGGCGACTGGAACACCGGGGCCAACTGGTCGGGCGGCGTGGCCCCTGGCCCGTTCTCCGACGTGGTCTTGGACGGCAACTACAGCCGGGGGGACGTCATCTTCACGGGCGGTTACTACTCCCAGATGTGCAACTCCCTCACCCTGAAGGCCAACTACGGAGGCACGCTCCACCTCCAGCAGGGGGGGCCCGCCGCTATCGGGCCGGGGGGGATCGATCTCGAAAGCGGCGACATCGAGCAGGAGACGGGGCAGGACATCATCGACGGTGGCAACATGACCTGGGGCGGGGGCGACCTGAACGCGAATAGCCCCTTCCTGGCCGATTTGAAGGTCGCCGCCGGGGGTCGGGTCAGCATCACGGGCGCGGATGCGAAGATCAACGGCACGAACCTCGACCTGATGAACGGTGCGCTGGCAACGTTCAACCTCGCTGCGCCCGGCGTCCTGTCGTTTCTCAAGAACGCCAGGTTGACGATCGATGCCACCAGCACCTTCAACTGGGTGGATGGCGATATCCAAGGGGCGGGCACGAGCGCCATCGTGAACGCCGGAAAGTTGTACAAGACGCCTGGCGTCAACCCAACCACGAGTAGCATGCCGATCAAAAACACGGGCACGTTCCAGCTGCAGGCCGGGACCCTCGGTATCGCTGGCCGGGACGCCAACGGTTACTCCTTCGACCAGTCGGGGGGCACCACCGACCTGTGGAATGGCAGCATCTTGTTCTTGGGCGGCGACTATCACATGAGCGCCGGTAACTTCTGGACCGAAGGCGCCCTCGCCTCCATTCGCGGGCTCGGTAACGTCACCTTCGATGGCGGCACGATCAACCTCAACCACGGTCAGCAAGGCGGCGCGACGGGATCTCTGACCGTGGCCAACAACCTCAAAATCCAGGGCACGACCGAGTGGGACGCCAAGGTGGACGGCACCGCTCTCACCGCGGACAAGATCACCAGCAGCAACATGACCATCGGGAACCAGACCACGTTCAAGGCCATCGGGGTCAACCTCCCGGGGGGCCGTGTGCCCCTGAACCAGCGTTGGCAGTTCATCTCCTGTAGCAACCAAATCAACACCGACTTCGGTACGATCATCCTCGCCTTCAACGATGGGACGGGGGGGAGTTGGGTCATCTCGACCAACGTCGCCGGCACCGCTTGGTATCTCGGTTCCTAGATGTTTCAGGGAGGGCCGGCAATTGCGTGGATTGCCGGCCCTCTCTTCCGCGGTAGCGCAAGAAGCGCGGCGACCGGATGGGAGGTTCAGGATGGGCCTGTTGGCGATCATGCTTGCTCTGTTGCTGGGTAAAGAGCCCCTCCTCGACTCTCTGGTGTCGGAACTCGGTGCGAATGACTACCACCGACGAGAGCGGGCGACTGTTCTTCTCGGACACCTCGGCCGCCTCGCCTATCCTCAACTGCGGAAGGCGATGGCGAGCAAGGATTTGGAGGTCAGGCTACGGGCCGAGGCCCTGATGCGACCCATCCTGCTCAAGGCTTTCAGCAGGGCCAGAAACCGGCACATAATCATCAAACACAAGATAACCTTCGAGGGGAAGACCATCCTGGATTATCGGTTCTTCGGCACGGTGATCAAGGCCGATGGCAAGCACGCTTACATTCTGACCGCCACCGCCATTGCGCTCCTTGGGAGAGGATCGGTCGTGGAATGGGATGGGCGAACAAGCCCTGCTCATTATGTGACAAGAGACGACGATTCACGCCTGGCCCTGCTCGTGATTCCTTCCCGAAGGAAATTGGCCCCCCTCCCCCTCGCCACCGGTCGCACCAAGGGCTACTGGTGGAGCGATCGGGTACAGTTGAAGGGCACTTTCAAAGAGGACATGAGATTGCTCGGCGCTGAAAGCAAAGATCAGGGGTGCGGTGTCTTCACCCTGGATGAGGCTACTTTAGAAGTACAGTTGACAGGTGTGAACGCCGGGGCGCTGTTCGTGAATTGGGGGGCACCATCAGAGCCTTGGGCCCCCGGCGTCGGCCGGATACGCAAATTCTTGGCCCGTTGCCAGACGGCGCCACTTCCGAAGATGCAGAGAGCGCCGGGCCCAGACGCGCCGCGAATGACCCTCTTCCTGCGCCCGTTTGGGCGATAGCATGCACTGGATGAGTGACAGCCCGAGTAGTTCCCCTGTGGGAGATGAGGCGAGCGGGGGCGTAAGCCCCCTGTTCAAGGCGACTCAACAGGGGGCTTACGCCCCCCGCTCGCCTGGAAATAGGCTCATCCCGCCATTGTCCCCGACCGGCATCGAAACGCGAACTCGCCATCCGTCACCGCACGGGCCCCTCGCGGTCCCGACCAGCACCCCCAACCACCTCATTTCGGCAGCAAGGTTGCCCACACGCCCTCCCCCCGAGTACAAAGGAGAAGGGTGAGCGCTTGGGCGTTACCATCGATGCCCGCCGCACCCCGCTTTCCAGGAGATAGCACGTGACAAGGCCCCGCTCGCGCTGGCCCTTCGCCGCCTTCCTTGCCCTCCTCGCCGCACTCCCCGCCTTCGCGGCGGAACCGATCGACCCTCTCCACTACGACTCCCTCCGCCGCACCATCAAGCCTGCCGCGGGCGAGGACCTCTGGGCCACCATCCCCTGGCAGACGAACCTCTGGCAGGCCCGCCAGCGCGCCGCCACCGCGGGCAAGCCCCTCTTGCTCTGGGAGATGGACGGGCACCCGCTCGGCTGCACCTGAAACAACGGCATCGCGGGCCGTGCGCTCGCTTTCTCCGACCCCGAGATCATCCGCCTCGCCACGCGCGACCTCGTGCCCGTCGCCGCCGACGACTGGTATCAGCGCCGCCGCAACGACGCCGAGGGCGCCTTCTTCCGCGCCGTCGCCAACCAGGGCCCGCGCAAAGGCGCCGGTGGAGGCACGCGCCAGGGCATCTACGTCTTCACCGCCTCCGGCAAGCTGCTCGCCTACCGGAACGCCCAGGATGCCGAAGTGATGCTCGAAACGCTGCGCCTTGGCCTGCGGCGCTGGAACGCGCTGCCCGCCGGGGAGAGGAAGCCCGGCGCCGTCAAGGTGCCCGCGCTCGACAAGGTCGACGTCCGCTTCACCCGCACCCTCCCCAAGGGCGGGCTCGTCCTCAATGTCTCCACGCGCATCCTCGAACGCCAGAAGAAAGGCCTCGTCAAGGGCTCCTGCGACTCCCCCGGCGGGGACCGCGCCGCCCGCGATCACGTCTGGCTGACTCGCGCCGACTGGGAAGGCCTCGTCCCCGCCGCCCCCAAGAAGGGGCAATCGTTCCCGATGCCCCCCGCCATAGCCCAGCGGTTGCTGCGCTATCACTTCCTGGACAATACGCGCGGGGAACCGCCCTACTGGGGGCCCGAACAGGTCCGCAAGAGCTCCCTCACCTGGACCGTCGAGTCGGTCACGCCCGCCGAGGTGCGGATGAAGCTGGTCGGCAGCGCCCTCCTGGCGACGGCGCCCAAAGATGCCGAGCGCGGCTTCGACCTGTCCCTGCTCGGTTACCTGACCTACGACCGCGCCCGCAAGGTCATCACGCGCTTCGACGCGGTGGCCATCGGCGATCACTGGGGCGATAGCGACCTGACGCGCGGGGCTCGCCCGGGCCGCAAGCCGCTCGGCATCGTGCTTGAGCTAAGCCCCGGCACCAACCCGGCAGACCTCGTGCCGCCGCAGGCCGCCCGCGAGGCCGGCGAATACCTGCCGCAAGGGAGCTGACGGTGGCGCACCGCGGAGGCACTTACCCGTAGGACAGTTATTCAAACCATCCTTCCGGGTTCCCAGGACGGCACTGTAATCCTGCGTGGGCCAGTCAAATTGGGACGGTATCCAGCCCACGATCCTCAGAGAGGCGCAAGGTTATCGACGGGCCCGGCGCGGCCCTCTTTGGGGAGGGACGAGAAGCAGCGGTGGGCGACATCAGGTGCCTGGGGGTCGGCGATCTCCTGTCGCACCGCCGCATCACAACGCTCGCCGGCCGCCAGGTCTGCGATTTCAAAGAAACCTGCCTGGACGCGCTCCCGTCCGGCCCCTAGTATTTCGACAATGTTAGTTCACCTGTTTGTACAGTAGTTCTGGCCTCATTTTGCACCAGGTTCGGGGTCGTGGGGAAGATGGGCACCCTCACGCTGCTGTACAAACCACTGAACTAACATTGCCAAACTACCGAACGCTCAAGTTCGGGGTTCTTCTTGGCTGCAATCGCGTTCTCAGGCTCCCGCCACACCGGCGGAGCAGATGCCGTTCGCGCAGCGTTGCCGATAGAACTCGGGTCCGGAAGTTGCTCCTCTCGTCTTCCTTCTATTCTGGAGAATCGATGTTGAAGGGTTTGCTGAAACGCTTCAAGAAGGCGCGAGCCCCGAGAGGGCCGAAGTACGCCTTGCCTTGGGTCGAGAGACTGGGGGAGCGCATCCTGCCCGCCATCATGCTCCACTGGGACGGGGGAGCGGCTGACTCCTTCATGAGTTCGCCGATGAACTACCTGGAAGGCGTCACCCCGACTCCCGGTGATACGGTCCTCTTCGATGGCGCGAATGGGCCGGCCCCAAACAAGGACGCCATTGCCGACGCTGGGCTGGGCGCCATTGGCTTCACGATGCAGGGGATTACCTTGAGCCCGGTCTACCAGGGCCAGTTGAGCATCCAGTGCAACCTCACCGTGGTGGACCTGAACCAATTCGAGCCGACGATCACCGTCGCCGCCGGCAACACACTCACGACTCGCCACTTCGCTGCGGGCGGTGGGACGTTGTCGGGGGCGGGCGGCCTGAACGTCCTCACCGTTGGGCCCGACCCGGGCTTCATGAACGTCTCGGCGCCCACCACCGTGAGCATCGCGTCATGCCTGATCGCGACCGGTTCCTCGCTCAGCATCGCGGCGCCCACCACGCTTGATGGCAGCACGCTGACGAACAACGGGACCACAACGTGGGCGGCTGGCCAGATCACCCTGTTCAACTCCCCGAGCATTCAGAACAATAACCAGTTCCTCGTCCTCCCGTCTGACAAGCGAATGGCCGGTTCTGGCTCCTTCGTGAACGCGGGCGCGTTCACGGCGGACTTGGCGCCGGGCAACGACCTCCTGTTGGAGTGCAACTTCACGCAGTTGGTGGCCCCTCCCCAGGCGGCGCCGTTCGAGGCAAAATCGGGTGCGGTCACCCTGTCCCTCGGCACCAACTCGTTTGCGGCCCCAATCCTCATCGACGCAGGCGCCACCCTCGATGTCGGAACCTCCGCCCTCTGCAACGCCGGGACAACGTTTACCGGAGGTGGGCAGTTGGTGGTTTCAGGTAGGCTGCTGGTGCCGGCCAACCAGGCCCTCCAGATCAACTGTGCCCTGTCGCTGACCGGCTCTATCGAGGGCCAGGGTGCGGCCGTGAGCACGCTGACCACGAACGCGGGCCTCACCTGGACGCGGGGTGGCTTCCGAAACATCGGCGTCACGGTCATGGCCGGCGCATCGCTCTCGACTGGGGGGCTGGGCCCGCCCCCCCCCAAGACCCTGACCAACGCCGTCTTAATCCTCTCCTCGGCGACGGTCTGGGACGGCGGCAACATCGATTTGACCGACTCGACCATCTCGAACCGGGCGTTGTTCGAGGTCAAGGTTGATACGGTGACGATGAAGGACACCGACGGCAACTCGCAGTTCCGGAACGAGAACGGCCCGACCCGCGGTCAGTTGAGCAAGACCGCCGGGGCCGGCTCGACGATGTTCGACATCCCGATCTGGACGGCCGGGGACATCCTGTTCAACGGGCGAACCATGCAATTCGCCAAGGGCCTCACGCAAGACGTCGGCGGGTGGGTGGACCTGGCCGGCGGCACGATGGACCTCACGAACAGCGACATGATAACGCCCCAGACCTACCTGCTCAGCGGAGGGACGCTCCGGGGAGGGGGCACGGTCACCGGAGTGCTGGTGAACTCTGCTGGCGTGGTCCAGGTCGGCGGAGACACTTGGAACACCCTCGCGATCAACAGCGACTACCGACAAGGCGCCGACGCCACCCTCCGGGTGTCTGCCGCGGACGCCAATTCCTGGGGCCTGCTCCGGGTCGCCGGGAAGGCGACGATCGCTGGGTCTCTCCAGGTTCAGTTGCTCGGCGGGTACGCGCCAGCGATGGGCCTTCAGAGAAGCGTCGTCGCGGCGAGGAGCGGATTGGTGGGCGGCTTCAACGTGCCGGGCCCTACCGGCTGGGACGTGCTCTACCCCGGTGGCGGCGTCATTTTGGTCCGCAGTCAGAAAAACGTCGTCGTGGCGACTAGCCAGAACGACTCGGTGCTCGGGCAGGCGGTCACCTTCACGGCGACGGTCTCCGGGAGCATGGTCGGGAGCCCGACGGGGACGGTCAGCTTCTACGACGGCGCCACCCTGCTGGGCACGGTCACCCTGACGCCCGGGATGATGGGGGCCACCGCCAGTTTCACCACGTCGGCGCTGGCTCTGGGCGACCACCAGATCACCGCCGTCTACAGCGGCGACTCTACTTTCCTCGCCAGCACGTCCTCGCCTGTGGACCAGATGGTTCAGCAGGAGGCCACCATGACCTGGGCCTCCTCCAGCCAGGGCTACTCCGCGCCGGGGCAGGCGGTCACCTTCACGGCGACGGTCTCGGGCGGTATGGTCGGGAGTCCCACAGGCACGATCAGCTTCTACGACGGGACGACTTTGCTGGGCACGGTTAGCCTGGTGCCCGGGATGATGGGGACTACCGCGAGCTTCACTACGTCTTCGCTAGCCCTGGGCAACCACCAGATCACCGCCGTCTACAGCGGCGACTCGACCTTTGACAGCAGCACGTCCTGGCCCCTGACGCAAACGGTCTGGGGATGACGCAATCGGCCCGCCGCTGCCACCTGTTCTGGCGGCGGACATCTGGGCAAGAGGCGCCCAGGCCCAACCGCCTAACACCGCAGTCGATCAGCGTTTCGGCCACCGCTAAGCCCGACAGGGCCTCTCACCGCCCAGGTGGCCAAAACGCTGATCCAGGCCGAATCCAGGGGCAGCTTCATGGTGCCCGACCGGGTTGGCTGGGCCGTCCTCTTCTAACCCGGCGACGTCGTTTTGGCCCGCAAGCAGTGCCCTGACGGTTCGGTGGTGACTCCATCAGGCTTCCGTTGCGGCCAAGTTCCCATCCATCTTTCCCAAGCTACGCAGAGTTACGGAAATCGTCTTGCCCAGACTGCCTATGTCTCCCTTGTTACGACCGGAAGCCTGATGGAGTCACCATCGATGGTTCGCGCCCTCGACAGGCCCCTTCACCAATTACCTTCTTCCCGAAGGGGCGCCGGTTCTAGAGCGCTCTTCGGGGATGGTTTCCCCGCTGCATGTGATCGAGGCTTGTAACCTGTGAATGCGCTCAGGGTAGGATGGCCCAGGGCACAAAACAAAGGAGTTGTCCCGTGATCCAAACCCGAACCTGCGTGGCGTGCGGGCTCGTGCTGGCGCTCGCCGCGCACCTGACTGCGGCAGGGCCCGCCGACGTGCAGAACCTGGTCGATCCGGCATGGCAAGTGCTCAAGAAGGGGCGGGCTGACACGATTGCCATTTCCCATGATGGGATGACCGTGGCGGTATTCGGCAATCGCAACATCTACCTCTGGGACCGCAAGACGGGCAAGGAGGTGAGCCGCATTCCCACGGGGGGAGTCGGCCCGGTCTGTTCCCTGGCGTTCACCCCGGACGGGAAAAGGCTTGTCGCGTTCCACGGCATGAACGTGCGCGGTCCCTCACCCGTGTTTGAAGCAGTTGCGCACGTTTGGGGCGTGAGGTCGGGGGATCAGGAGCGCATCATCCGGCTCCGGCGGCCGGTGAGGGGGTGGTGGCCCGACAAGACCTGCGCCATCCTCGACAACAAGACCTTGCTGCTGGGCGGCGCGCGCGAGGTGGCGGCCCTGTTCGACATCGAGACGGGCAAGCGCGTCGGCACCATCGAGGGCAAGCACCAGCCGACCTTGCTGACCGTCTCGCGGGACGGGCGCTGGCTGCTGACCGCGGGACGCGACGGCTCGTTGTGCGTGTGGGACTTGCGCACCCGCAAGCTCGCCTCCCGGCTGCACGAGCACCTCGACAAAATCACCGCCGTGGCCATCTCCGCCGACGGCAAGTGGTGCGCCTGCGCGGGCGAGGACCGGCGTCTGTGGGTCTTCGACCGTGCCGAAGAGCGCGAGAAGAAGCGCGCCCCCGTCATGCTCCAGCCCGGGGCCACCTCGCTGGCGTTCACGCCCGACGGGAGGACGCTCGTGGCCGCCGCCGCGGGGCCTCGGTATGGGTTGGAGGTCTGGGACTGGCAGGTCAGCCGGGAGGCGCGCGGGGGCTACCTGATGCGGCGCCCGGCCCCGCTTACCCCTCGGGAACTGAACAAAGACTTCGGGAACATCAGAGATTTCGCGCTGGCGCCGGAGGGCACCACGCTATTCACCATAGGGGGGCCTCTCCGCACCTCGGCGCGCGAGCCCACCATTCAGATGTGGTATATCGCCCCACTCCCGCTGGCCCCGAAGCCGAAGAAGTGACGGCTTCTGGCCTGTCCGCATGCAAGCGCGCTTCTGGGGGTGGATTGCTCGTAGACCTGTCCACCTCCCTTCCGGCACGGATCGCGGTCGAGGCTGCGCCGTTCAGGATGGAGAAGAAGGGTATAAGCTCCCGGAGGTCGGCCCCTGGAGGACGGTTTTAACCGTCCTCCAGGGGACCGATTCATCGATCGTCGGCGGCAAACGCCGGCGGTCTGGGCGTTGGGCGTCAAGTTCGCTCTGGTGGGAGGGCCCATGCCTCGCGTCCTCATCGTCGGCGGCGGCATCTCCGGGCTGGCCCTCGCGTATCGCCTCGAACGGATGGCCCCCGACGCGGAAGTACTCGTCCTCGAGGAGCGCCCCCGTCTGGGCGGGGCCATCGACACTCTCGAGCGCGATGGCTTCCGCGTCGAGGCCGGGCCCAACGGCTTTCTCGACAACAAGCCGGCAACCCTCGACCTGTGCCGGGCGCTCGGGCTGGCCGACCGGCTCGTGCCGGCCAGCGAGGCGGCCGGGCGCAACCGCTTCCTGCTCCTCGACGGCCGGCTGCGCCTGTTGCCGACCTCCTTTCTCTCTTTTATCCGCAGCGACGTCGTGAGCTGGGTGGCCAAGCTCCAGTTCCTCGCCGAGCGCTTCCGCCCACCCCGCAAGGGGACCACCGACGAGTCGATCGACTCGTTCGCCCGCCGCCGCGTCGGCAGCGAGGTGGCGTCCACCCTGGCGGACGCCTTCGTCACCGGCATCTACGCGGGCGACCCGAAACTGCTCAGCATCGAGGCATCGTTCCCGCGCCTGGCCGCCTTCGAGCGCGAGCACGGGAGCGTCCTCAAGGGCATGGCCCACGCGCGCCGTGGGGCCCCAACCCGGCGCGCCGGGACCACGTGGTCGTTCCGCGAAGGGCTTGGTGCCCTGGTCGAAGGGCTGCGCCGGGCCCTGCGCACGCCCCCTCTCACCGGCATCTCCGTCCGGGGCGTGCGCCGAAACGAGCGCGGCTGGGACGTCGCTTGCACCGGCAAGGAGACGTGGGCCGCCGACGCCGTCGTGCTCGCCTGCCCCGCGCATCGGCAGGCCGAACTGCTTGCCGACGAGGCGCCCGATCTGGCCGAGAAGATCGCCGGCATTCCCTACAATCGCGTGGCGGTCGTGGCCCTGGGTTACCGGGCCGGCGACGTGGGCCGCTCCCTCGACGGCTTCGGCTACCTGTCGCCCCAGCGCACGCGGCGCGACGTGCTGGGCGTGCAGTGGTGCTCGTCGATCTTTCCCGAGCGCGCCCCTCCCGGCATGGTGTTGCTACGCGCCATGTGCGGCGGCTGGAACCGCCCGGAGATCGTCGATTGGCCGGACGACCGGCTTCTCGGCGCCGTGCGAGCCGAACTGGCGCAGGCCCTACGTGTCCGGGCGGCGCCGGTCTTTCACCAGATCGTCCGCTGGGACCGGGCCATCCCGCAGTACCGCGTCGGCCACCTGGAGCGCGTCGCCTGGATCGACCGCCGCGCCGCTGCCTTGCCCGGGCTCTACCTGGCGGGCAACGCCTACCGTGGGGTGGCCCTCAACGATTGCGTCGAGCAGGCGGAGCGCCTCGCGGAGCGCCTCGCGGCAAGCCTGCGCTGAGGCGCGCCCGGCGGAACGACCCATGCTCGCTGCACCGTCCTTCCCACGAGGGCGATTTCCTCATTAAATGCTCTTTCGCAAGCGCCGGCGCCACGTGGTAGCATGTGCGAAGAGTGGCGGCCGGTTTGCTCCGGTTCTTCGGGCGAGCAACGATTCAGAGAGGCGCTCATGCAAGACGTTCTCAGCCTCATCCTCGGGGGCGGGCGAGGCACCCGGCTCTACCCTCTCACGCAGCTGCGCAGCAAGCCCGCGGTGCCGGTCGCCGGCAAGTATCGGCTGATCGACATCCCGATCAGCAACTGCATCAACAGCGGGCTCCAGCGCATCTACGTGCTGACTCAGTTCCTCTCGGTCAGCCTGCATCGGCACATCTCCAACACCTACAAGTTCGACCCGTTCAGCCGCGGGTTCGTCGAGGTGCTCGCCGCCCAGCAGACCAACGAGGCAACCGACTGGTATCAGGGTACCGCCGACGCCGTCCGCCAGCAGGTGCGCTACGTCCTCGAAGACTCCTGCCAGCAGGTGATGATCCTCTCCGGCGATCAGCTCTACCGGATGGACTTCGGCCAGCTGTTGCGCACGCACCGCGAGTCGCGGGCGGACGCCACCCTCGCCGTCCTCCCCGTGCCGCGCGACCAGGTGCCCGGCCTGGGCGTGGTGCAACTCGACGAGACGGGCCGCATCGCCGGGTTCGTCGAGAAACCGCAGACCGATGAGGCGATCGACTCGGCGCGCACCCCCGAGGAATGGATCGAGCGACGCGGCATCCGCTGCAACAACCGCCCGTTCCTGGCGAGCATGGGCATCTACGTCTTCACGCGCAAGGCCCTGCTCGACATGCTCAACGTCCGCCCCCTGGCCACCGACTTCGGCAAGGAAGTCTTCCCGCGCAGCCTCCGCACCCACCACCTCCACGCCCACCTGTTCGACGGCTACTGGGAGGACCTCGGCACGGTGAAGGCCTACCACGAGGCCAACCTCGCCCTGGCCAGCGACAACCCGCCCTTCGACTTTCACAGCCCGGAGGGCATCATCTACACGCGCGGGCGCTTCCTGCCCGCCTCGCGCATCGGCGGGGCCAACCTCCAGCAGTGCCTCATCAGCGATGGCTGCGTCATCGAGGACGGCGCCGAGCTCGACCGCTGCGTCATCGGCGTCCGCAGCCGCATCGGCAAGAACGTCGTCCTGCGCGAAACCATCGTCCTGGGCGCCGACCGCTTCGAGACCGACGCCGACCGCGCCGCCAACCGCGCCCGCGGCGTGCCCAACCTCGTCGTCGGCGACGGCGCCGTCATCGAGCGCGCCATCCTCGACAAGGAGTGCCGCATCGGCCGCGACGTCCAGATCACCAACCGGCGCGGCATCCTCAACGACGAGGGCGACAACTACGTCATCCGCGACGGCATCGTCAGCATCCCGCGCGGGACGATCGTTCCCGACGGGACGGTCATTTGACGAGGTTAGCGACGCTTCGCAGAAGCGTCCGGCCGGCCCCGACGCTCGCTGGGGGGCAGCCGTCCCTGCGATCCGTTCCCTTCTGCTCCTGTTCCCTTCCTATCCCAGACCGCAGAGACCGTGACGCGCTGCCCCGGTCTCCGGAACTTACTCAGCGCCGGTCCGCCGCGAGCAGGGCCTTCGCCTCGCACCGCAAGACCTGGAGGTCGAGCCACGCCTGCCAGCCGAACAGCAACTCGCGCGGGTCGGGCCTCTCGGCGAGCAGTCCGGGCACCGCGCGCAGGGGCCCGGCGGGCAGGGCAGCGAGGGAGCGGCCTGCCCGGCCTGCTTCACGCGGCGCGTCCAGCCAGAAGTTGGCCCGCGCGAGCCAGCGCCTGGCCTCGTCGTGCCGGCCGCGGTGGTGCAGGGCGATCGCCAGCAGTAACTCCTCGGCAGGGGTAGCGTGCGCGTCGCGCACGGACCGAGCCTGGTCCAGGCGCTGGACGGCGTCGGCGTGCTGGCCGGTTCGCAGCAGTAAACCGCCGAGTGTGCGCAGCGACTGGTGGTCCTTACCATCGGCAGCGTCATTCTCGGCGGCCTCCAGCAACGGTTTGAGCTCGCGCAGGGCGTCGGGGGCCAGGACGCAGGCCCAGGCCACTTGACGGGCCAGCCCAAGGTCGGTGCCGCTCTGGGCGCGCGCGGCGGCGCAATGCTCGCCATAGCCCGCCGCGTCGCCCTCGGCGATGCAAACACGCGCGAGGGCGAGCTGGGCCTGGACGTCCTTCGGAGTGAGCCTCACCGCACGGGTCAGCACAGCGGAGCGATGCTTGTGCGGCAGGTCCGCCTCGGGTTGCGAGTGGCGAAGGTAGTCGTGGTGGAAGAGGGCGGCGTACCAGTCAGCCGCGTCGGCAGCCGCGATGTGGTGCCGGCGCCAGAGGAGGGTGTCGAGGTCGTCCTGGGCCTGGCGGCGCGCCCTGGCGGCGGCGCTGTCGGCCTTCAGGGAGCGGGCGAAAACAAAGCGGCCGCTGATCCAGGCGCTGGCCTGCCCGCCGGGGCTGGGAGCAAGGCGTTGGCCGGGCTTGGGCGGCGCATCGACACAAGGAACGATGCGGGCGCCAGTCGAGGCGTCCCAGCAGACGAGTTCACTTTTCTTGCCGTTCCGTCGGGGGGCACTTTGGGCGACGATGCGCTTGCGGTCGGGGCTGTAGGCCACGCGATCGACCGGGGAGGTGTGGCCCTCGAGGGTGAGCCGAAAGGCGCCGCTGCGCGCGTCCCACACCCTCACCGTCCCGTCCCGGCTGGCGGAGGCCAGGCAAGAGCCATCCGGGCTGTAGGCCACGCCATAGACGTGGCGGAAGTGGCCCTCGAGGGTGAGGAGGTCGGCGCCGCTCCGCGCGTCCCACACTTTTACCGTCCCGTCCCAACTGGCGGAAGCGAGCCGGGAGCCGTCCGGGCTATAGGCCACGCCGTGGGCCCGGTCGGTGTGGCCCTTGAGAATAAGGAGGCTGGTGCTGGTGCCACCGCGCGCGTCCCACACCCGCACCGTCCCGTCCGAACTGGCGGAGGCCAGCCGGGAGCCGTCCGGGGCGTAGGTCACACTGTGGACGGCGCCGGCGTGGCCCTTGAGAACGAGCAGGCCGGCGCCGCCGCGCGCGTCCCACACCCTCACCGTCTTGTCGAAATTGCAAGAGGCCAGGCGGGAGCCGTCCGGGCTGTAGGCCACGCCGTTGACTTTATCCGTATGGCCCTTGAGGGTGAAGAGGATGGCGCCGCGGCGCGCGTCCCACACCCTCACCGTCCCGTCCTGGCTGGCGGAGGCCAACTGGGAGCCGTCCGGGCTGTAGGCCACGCTCTTGACGGTCCCGGCATCGACCTTGAGAGTAAGGAGGATGGCGCCGCTGCGCGCGTCCCACACCCGCACCGTCCCGTCCGAACTGGCGGAGGCCAGCCGGGAGCCGTCCGGGCTGTAGGCCACGCCGTTGACATCATCCGTATGGCCCTTGAGGGTGGGGAGGCTGGCGCCACTGCTCGCGTCCCAGACCCTCACTGTCCCGTCCGAACTGGCGGAGGCCAGCCGGGACCCGTCCGGGCTGTAGGCCACGCCGTTGACATCATCCGTATGGCCCTTGAGGGTGAGGAGGCTGTCGCGACTGCTCGCGTCCCAGACCCTCACTGTCTTATCCGAACTGGCGGAGGCCAGCCGGGACCCGTCCGGGCTGTACACGCTGTAGCCCCCGCTCTTGCCGGCGTCTCGGTGGCCCATCAGGTTTTTCAGCGGGAGGCCGCAGCGCGTGCGCTGGCGCAGGTAGTGCCACTCCCAGCCGCGCCGCCCCGCGCTACATTTCTCCAGCACCTCGTTTGCCCGGCTGTGGTTGCCCATCTCGGCTTCGCGATCCGCCAGGGTAATGCGATTGACGTGCAGCAGCCCCTCACCCCAATTCAGGTGCTTTTTGGTCTCTTTCTGCTGCTCCACGAGTAGCTCCGCCTGACGTTGTGCCTTGGCGCTGGCATCGTCGGCCTCCTTCTTCTGGGCGCCTAACTCCACCAGCGCCCCCGCGAGGTTCTCCCTGGCCACGGCTTCCGCGGTCGCCTTCTGATCGAGCTTCACGGTGAACCAGGCCCCGCCCCCAATCAGCACCAGCGTCGCCAGCAGAACCACCGCCAGGAGCGCCGCCGGCGCCGGCCTTCGCCGGGCCCACTTGACCGCGCGCTCCGGCAGCCCGACCGGCCGGGCCCGGATCGGCTCGCCCGCACGGAAGCGCCCCAGGTCGGCCGCCAGGTCGGCCGCGCTGGCGTAGCGGCGCAGCGGCTCTTTGTGCAGACATTTCAGACAAATCGTTTCCAGGTCCTTCGACACCTTGGGCTGAAGGCGCCGCACCGGCACCGGCTCGTCGCACAGCACCTGCACCATCGTGTCCCAGGCCGTCTCGGCATTGAAAGGCGGGCGGCCCGTCAGGCACTCGTAGAGGATGGCCCCCACCCCGTAGACGTCGGTGGCAAAGGTAATGGGCCCGCGTCGTGGCTCGGCCTGCTCGGGGGCCATGTAGGACGGCGTGCCAAGCTGCGCTCCCGTCTGCGTCAACCCGCCATCCCCCTCCACCCGCTTGGCCAGACCGAAGTCGGTCACCTTGGGGGCGTCGTCCTCCACCAGCAGTACGTTGGCCGGCTTCAGGTCCCGATGGATGATGCCCTTCTCGTGGGCGACCTGCACGGCGCGGGCCAACTGTTCCGCCAACTGGGCCGCCTTCTGCGAGGGCTGAGGCGTGCCGTCGAGCCGGTCCGCCAGGCTCCCTCGGGGGCAGAGCTCTAGGGCGAAGAAGGGCAGCCCGTTGTGGGTGCCGAACTCGTAGACCTGGACGATCCCGGGGTGCGACAGCGCCGCCACTGCCTCCGCCTCCGCCAGGAATCGCAGCCGGTGCTCGGGGCCGGCGTGTTCGCCGACCAGGATCATCTTGAGGGCGACCAGGCGGTTGAGCCGGAGGTGCCGGGCCTTGTAGACGACGCCCATGCCGCCCCGGCCCAGTTCGCCCAGCACCTCGTAGCCCGGGACCAGAGGAGCGCCGGCGGCCCCGGCGCTCGCCCCTGGCCCCGCCCCGGCGGGCGTGGTCGCCCAGGATTCGGTCGTGCCTTCCGAGCTCGGCGGGGCCGGCGGCGTGTCCAGCCCCCCCGGCACGTCGAAGACGCGCTGGCCGGCCTGCAACCTGGCGATGCCTTGGCGCACCTCCGGGAGAAAGTGCGGGTGCTCCCGGCAGAGCTCCTCCGGCGTGGGGGTTGCACCTATGCGACAGAGGCTTTCATACTCGAGCAGCAGGTCGATGACCTTGGAGTTGCGCTCCATGACGAATAGCTCCGTGGGTGCTTCTTGCTCAGAATATGGGCCCGAGTGGTGACAGTTTCTCTTGCATCTTGAGGCGGGCCGTCAACCATCGCCGCTTGATGGTGGGGACCGAGACGCCCAGGAGGGCTGCCGCCTCGGCCTGGGTCAGCCCCTGATACCACAACAGGTCGAAGACCTCCCCTTCCTCGGCGGGCAGGCTTTCCACCCGCTGGTGGAACTCCCCCCAGGCCGCCAGCCGTTGCGGGTCGTAGGTCGATTCCGACTTTTCGTACGCAGGCGGCGCTCCGCCACTGGAATCGCTCGCCTTCGGGGGCAGCGAGTCGTGGTTGGCCCCCAGCCCTTCCGGGCCGAAGTAATGGCGGGTGAGATCGAGCAGTTCGCGGCGGAGTTGCCGCGTGGCCAGCCGGAACAGCTCCGGGGGTGAGGTCGGGGCGACGCTGCGGAGCGCTTGCATCAGCCGTAGCACGGCGTTCTGGAACACGTCGTCGGCGTCCAGCCAGCGTCGCAGGCGGGGGAAGTCCTGGAGCATCTTGTGCGTCAGACGACGCAACCGATCGCTGACGTGCGCAATGAGCGCATCCCGATCGCCGGCGTCTCCGCTCTTCAAGCGCTCGATCCACTCTTGTGGTCGCTCTTGCTCGGAATCGGCCATGCGAACGCTCCCGGAGCCGGCAGGGCACGCACGCCTCGACAGATCGGGCACCGCCCCGCTCCAGCATCTTCGCGGCTCGGGGCGCGGCAAGCAACATTTTTCTGATCCCGATCGCCCGCCGCTTACGCCATGCAAGGTAGAGGCGGGCCACGTGGGCGGCCCCGGCTGGCCGCCACCCGCCTTGGAAAACAGGAGTGCAGCATGTTCCGCAAGACCTTGCCGATGATCGTCCTGACGGCCGCCTTCCTCGGCGGCCTTAGCGCCCCCGCCACGGAGGCGGCGGACCGCGCCCCGAGCGCCTCGCTGGCCAGCTCGCTCGGGGACAACGCCCGGGCGGGGCAGTGGAAGTGCTACGGCCGGTACTACTCGTACCGGGCCGCCTGCAACGCCAAGTGCTACCTGGAGAACCGCGGCTATTCGGCCTGCATCAAATGCTCAGGCAGCTGCTACCACGTCTACTACTACGACTGCCACTGCTAATTGCACTGCACGCCGGGGAGAGGCGGCGTCTGCGCCGTCCTCTCCCCGGCGTGAGAAGGTGAGGGGGAAAACAGCAAGGGCCGTAGCGGGATCACTCCCCGCCACGGCCCCTCACCTTGTCACCCCCTCACCCTGTCACCTTGGCACGTCCTGGACCGGTTGCTGTAGCGCCCGCAGCCGGTCCGACTCGGCCGCGTGGGCGCCTTCGCCGAAGATCAGCAGCAGCGGGCTGGCGATGTAGATTGAGCTGTAGGTGCCGACGATCACGCCGACCACCATCACGAACGCAAACAGCTTGACGCCCTCGCCGCCGAACACGTACAGCACGATCACCACCACCCAGACCGTCATCGACGCCAGCAGCGTGCGGCTCAGGGTCTGGTTCACGCTGTCGTTGATCATCTTGGAAGTCAGCGCCGGGTTCTTCCCGCGCACCTCGCGGATGCGGTCGAACACCACGATCGTGTCGTTCACCGAGTAACCCACCAGGGTGAGCAGGGCGGCGATGGACGGCAAGTCGATCTTGAAGTCCTGGATGCCCAGGACGTGGTGGAAGAACCAGTTGCCCGCGAAGAAGTGACACACGGCGATGGCGCCGAGCGTGAAGAACAGGTCGTGGATCAGGCAAAGGACCGCCGCGGCGCCGAAGGTCCAGCTCCCGAAGCGGAACCACAAGTAGAGCAAGATCGCCGCCCAGCTCGCCAGGATGGCGTACAGCGCTCGCTCCTTGGTGTTGTCGGCGAGCTGCTTGTCGAACTGCTCGAGCCGCTCCGGCTGGGGGTTGTCCTGGAACTCCTGCTTGGCCCGGGCGAGCGCCTCCCTCACCTTGGCGCCCGGCAGGAGCTCGGTTAGCTTCACCTTCATCTCGGAAGACAGGCCGTCCCGGTTCGTCTTGACCTTCTCGAGCTGCATCGCCGAGCGCGGCAGGTCGAGCCGGGCAAACTCCTCGCCCAGCAACCGGCGCACCTGTTCGGTCGAGGCGAACTCCCGGTCGTCGGGCTTCGCCTTCGCCGGGGCCGACGCCGCCTCCTTGCTCTTGAAGAAGGTCAGCGTCACCTCGCGGTCGCCCTCGGCGACGTCGTAGTTGACGTAGATGCGCTTGAGGTCGTCGCCGAGCCGATCGTTGATGTAGTCGCGGACCTTCTTGGGGTTTTTCTCCGAGGTGCGGAGGGTGAACAGCCGGCTGCCTTCCCCGCCGCCCGACTCGGAGGTCAGGTAGATCTGCTCGAGGGTCAGGTCGGGCAAGGTGGTCTCCCCGCCTTCGAGCTTGCCGCGGAGCTGTTCCATCGTCATCGGGTGGTTGAGCCGGCCCGTGTAGGCCATCCCCCCCACGAAGTCGATGTTCAGCACGCTCACCTTGCCCGTCTTCTCGTTGGAGTCGAGCCGGTAGATGAACAGGCCCCCGCCGAGGATGGTCAGGATAATGGTGCCGGTGAACCAGTAGTAGCGAATCCGCATGAAGTCGATGTTGGCGTGGTGCAGGTCGAACGTGCCGAACTTGAGCCGCCCGAAGCGCAGGTCGTGCAGCCAGTTCTTCGCCAGCCAGATCTCGAAGATCGTTCGCGTCATGTACAGCGACGTGAACAGGCTGATGATGAGGCCGACCGTGAGGCTGATGCCGAAGCCCTTCAACTGGTCGTTGCCCACCACGTAGAGCACGATGGCCGTGAAGATGCTGCTGAGGTGGGTGTCGATGATCGTCGGGAACGCTCGGTCATACCCGTTGCGGATCGCCAGCGCCAGGCTCGCCCCCCTCTCGCGTTCCTCGCGGAGGCGCTCGTAGATGAGGACGTTGGCATCGACGGCCATGCCGAGCATCAGCACCAGTCCGGCAAGGCCGGGCAGGGTGAACGCCGCGTTGACCAGCACCATGAACGCCACGGTGAGGAGCAGGTTGGCGAACAGGGCGGTGCAGGCCACCAGCCCGGCGAAGCGGTAGTAGAAGATCATGAACGCCAGCACGGCGACGAAGGCCCACACGATCGAGAGGGCGCCCTTGCGGATGGTGTCCTCGCCGAGCGTCGACCCCATGCTGTTCTGGCTGGCCGGCTCCTTCTTCAAGGTGGCGGGCAAGGCCCCGGCCCGGAGGATGCGGACGAAGTCGGTCACCTCCTGCTGGGTGAAGGTGCCGGTGATCTGGCCGCGGGTGCGGATCGGCTCGTTGAGGGTCGGGGCGGAGACGATCTGCCCGTCGAACACGATGGCGAGGTGGCGCTTGAAGCCGCCCTCGCGGTCGGGCTTGTTGCGCGTGGTCACGTCGTGGAAGAGGTTGCCGCCCTCCGTGTTGAAGGTGAAGGCGATGGCGAGCCCACCCTCCTTCCCGCCGACTTCCTGGTTGGCACTCACGAGGTAGTCGCCGGTGATCTCCTGGCCCTTGAGGGGGTCGCGCACCAGGAAGAAATACTCGAAGTATTTGCCTTGCTCTTTGTCCTTGATCAGCCGCGTGGTCCAGTCGGTGATCCTGCGGGTGTAGAGCACCCACTGGGGGTCGAGTTGCGGGAAGTTCACGACCGCGTTGGTGACGGCCCAGTGCCGCGGCTCGTTTCGCTTCTCGTCGTCCCACTTCTTCTTGAAGGCCGCGTCGGTCTTGTACTGCTGGAGCTCGTCGGCCTTGTCGGGAGGCGCGATGGCGAAGATGGCGCTCCACAATTGCTGGTTGCGCTTGAGCGAGTCGCTGTTCAGCCCGAGGGTCCACAACTCCGACTTGCCCAGTTCGACCCAGCTATAGGTGTGTGGCTCCGAGGATACCTTGCAGGGGAAAAAGAGGCTGCCGTCGGCCTTGCTGCGCGGGCTGGGCGGGGCCTCGGCGCGCTGCTGGAGTCGAGTAAGCTCGTCGAGGTTCTTCTTGTCCATCACGTAATCGCGGGCGGCCTGGAGGGCCTCCGGCTCGTCGCGCCGGTTGGCCAGGATGCGGAACTCGAGCCGGCCCTGCTTGGAGATGAGGTTCTTGATCTCCTCGACCTGCTCGCTG
>JBBSEZ010000155.1:0-20292 GCA_038239195.1 Gemmatales bacterium | reverse complement strand
TGGCGAAGACGACAGTTCCATCAGCAACCGGAACGTTGCCCAGAACGTCGCCTTGCTTCGCAAGTTGGCCTTGGTCCTATTGCAGCGCCACCCCGACAAGGACAGCATCGCTACCAAACGTTACAAGGCAACCTTGGGCTCGGACTGATCTTCAGGAGATAGTCACGGGTTGTTAATTTGGGCGCCATGGGATGCGCTGGCCCTGACAGGGCAACCAAGGCGGGGTGGAGGCGGAGTCGTGGCACGGGCAGCCGTGTATCGCGGTGCTGACGCTGGCGCCGCTGGGGGCGATGTTCTTCAAGGGCAAGGCGAGCGACGTCGAGAAGTAGGCGGCGCCCCACCGACCAACCACCGTCGATCAGCCCCGCGGCCGGGGCACCAAAAACGCGATCGACCGGCTCGGAAAGCGATGCCGCGAACTCGTTGTGAGCTTACGGCAGGCCCAGGCAAGTCTCCAGGCAGGCGTCGATCTGCTGCATGGCGACGCCCGACAGTGAACCGATGATGGGGCCGTCACCGCCTCGTCGCGGGTGAGGAACTCGTAACAGCAGGCGTAACACACCTTGTTCAAGCCCGAGGCGGGCTCGGCCGCCGGGCCCAGCGTGACTTCCGTGCCGCGGACGGCGAACCGTCTGCCCGTGATCTTCACCAGGGCCACGTCGTCGGTGATCTCGTCGAGGAAGTCGGCCCGCACGACCACGGCGGGGTGGCCCTTCGTCCCGGAAAGCTCGCTGTAAGGCCAGTGGACTTCGACAACGTCTCCGCGGTTCATTGCCTCTTCCGGATGAGGTCGTCGGCCTCGTCGTCCCAGACGTGCCCTTTCCCGCCCCCGACAATGCCGCAGGTTAGTTGGTAGACGTCCTGCCGGATCAGGACGAAAACCTCCTGCGTGCGCGGGTTGACCAGGTGCAGGGGGGGCCTTCTGCTGCTCGAGGGCCTGCGTCTGTTCTTCGGTGAGTGGGATCATGGGTGCCTCCATTCCCGCATCGTACCACGGCGGCCCGGGCGCCGTGGAAGCCCGAACAACTCGCCTTTCGCCTCGCAGGTGCCTGCGCATGTTCCGCATCTGTCCTTCGCCCTCTTCCAGCGCCTTGGCGTCCCCTTGGCCTTTTTCCCTCCCTTGCGATTTTGCGCGTCGTGTTCCGCCTTCGGCCTCCGCTCAGGGAGTAGACGGCGCCGCGCGCCGGTGTTTGCCTCGCGCTCGCGCGGCGTTCTGCTACGATGTGCAGCGCGAGGCGATCTGAACCACCGAGGGGGAAGCACGTGATGCGACGACTGTTAGCCGTGGCGGTCTGCTGGGGGCTGGGAACGGCGGCGCACACCGCCGCGCCGAAGGGCGGCAAGGGAGACTTCCCGAAGCCGGCGCCCAACCGGGCGGACGAGCCCCTGGCCAAGGCGTTCTCGCTGGCGAAGGGCGCCGAGTTCCTCGACGCGGCGGCGGTCAACTGGACGCGCCAGCGGAAGTGCGCCACCTGCCACACCAACGTCCCCTACCTGATGGCGCGCCCCGCGCTCAAGCAGAAGTCGGCGGGCGAGGCCCTGGTGCGCTCGTTCTTCGAGAAGCAGGTGGACGGGTGGGAGAGCGGCGTCAAGGAGCTTCAGCCGGAGGGCGACGCCTACGTGGTGACGGTCGCGGCGGCCCTGGCCTTCCACGACGCCCAGACGACCGGGAAGTTGAGCGCGCACACGCGCAAGGCGCTGGACCGCACGTGGGCGCTGCAAAAGAAGCACGGCGCCTGGGACTGGATCAAGTGCGATTGGCCGCCGTTCGAGCACGACGACTATTACGGCGCCGTCCTCGCCACGCTGGGCGTCGCGATGGCGCCCGAGAACTACGCCGCGACCGAGAAGTCGAGGGCGGGGCTGGCGAAGCTCAAGGCCTACTTCCGCAAGACGCCCCCGCCGACGCTGCACCACAAGGCCTGGCTGCTGTGGGCGTCGCGCAAGGTCGAGGGGCTGATGACGAAGGCGGAGCGCGACCAGACGGTGAAGGAGTTGCTGGCGCTCCAGCGGCCCGACGGCGGTTGGGCCCTGGCCTCGCTGGGCGACTGGCGCGGCTTCGACGGGCGCGAGAACAACCCGCGAGCGCCGAGCGATGGCTACGCGACGGGGCTCGTGGTCTACGTGCTGCGCCAGGCCGGGCTGCCGGCCAAGGGCCCGAGCGTGGTCAAGGGCGTGGCGTGGTTGAAGGCCAACCAGCGCGCCTCGGGGCGGTGGTTCACGAAATCGCTCAACACGGAGCGCACGCACTACGTGAGCCACGCCGGCAGCGCGTACGCGCTGATGGCGCTCAAGGCGTGCGAGTGACCCGCGGGACAAGCAGGTTGCCGGTCCCACGAGATGGGGGCTCTCTCGTGGGACGGGCGGCCGGGTCAAAAGCCCCGGATCGAGCCCCGCATCATGTAGAGCATGAAGATCACCACCATCTGCACGGTGATGACGATGGCGCCGACGACCTTGCGCGGCGTCGATTGCGACGGCGCCAGGAAGGCGATGGCCCCGACCGCCAGCGTCAGCAGGCCGAACAGCATGCCGATCGAGTAGACGTAGTCCGCCCGGCGCGCGCCGGTGCGCGTGTCCTCGACCTCGTTCTCGAGCACCTTCTTGCGCTTGTCCCACTTCTCCCGGTCCTTCTTGCGGTCGTCGTTCTCCTCCTGCTCGCGCTTCGACCGCGAGTCGTCCTTGCCTTTGAGGTCGGGGTCGGGCTTCTCGTCGCGGAGCCGCTCGCGCTGTTTGGTGCGCAGTTCCTCGTCGAGGCGGCGCTCGCGGCGCTCGCCGGCGTCGATGACGGCGGCCTGGCGCGACACGTAGGCCTGGTCGATGATCGGCAGGAACAGGAACAGGATGACGAGCAAGGCGCCGAAGGTGAAGACGCAGGTGGCGAGCAGGCCGAGGATGCCCCCGCCGCTGTTGCCTTCCCGAACGATCGAGGACATGCGTGAGTTCTCCTGCCGCGTGGAGGGGGACGCCCGAGCGGCCCGCGGTTCGGGGCCTTCCCCGCTCGAGGCGAGGACTTTCAGGCCGCGCTGCTCCACCTCGAGCAGCGCGTCGCATTTCAGACAGCGAAAGGTCCGGCCGACGTCGCTGGAGCCCAGGTCGTAGCAGGCGTCACAGCCGCGCTGCGGGCAAAGGTTGATCATGGAGTGACGCTTCCGGCTGGAACAAGGGGATCGACGTCCTTGGCGGATGATAAGGGCCCGCAGGCTCGGCGGCAAGGAGAGCGTCCCGGGCCCGCAGCGCGGCCGCGCCGAGCGCTCTTGCCGTTGGGCGATGGGGTGGACGATAATGCGAGGCGGGGAAAGCGCCGGGAAGGAGGTCGTCATGCAGCGCGAGGAACTTCGAGACTTGCTGAAGCAGCGCCCGTTTCGGCCATTCCGCGTCCATCTCGACGACGGTCGCTCTTTCGAGGTTCGCTTCCCGGACATAAACTTGCTGGGGCAACACTACGTGGACATTGGCATCCCCACGCCGGGCGTGGCCGACCCGTTTTACGAATCGGTGGTGATGGTGCCTTACAAAAAGATCACTCGCGCCGAACCTCTGCTCGCGCCCGCGGCTGCGACCGAGCCGGGAGGCACGTAACATGCGCGCGAATTGCTGCGCGGCAACCCGATCGAGCCGTTTCGCATCCACCTGACAGGTGGGACGACATTCGAGGTCCGTCACCCGGACGTCGCCATCGTGGGCGCGACGACCGTTCGCATCGATCTCCCGGCGGGAGGGGACCAAGAGCGCCGGGCCTACGTGTCCCTGATCCACATCGTCTGGGTGGAAATCATCGCTCCGATTCCATGACCCGCGAGGGGCTCCCCACTATCTTGTTGCCCTGCCCGCAGGGTTGACGAATGAGGAATTCTTCGGGCCCGACGATTGCCGCAAGTCATTTGCGGCGGCGCTGGAGGCCAAACTGCTCGGGCGCCTGATGGGTGTGGGTGGCCGGGCCACCCACGCACGGTTGGGGCATGGTCCTGTCGATCGCCACGGAGCTCATCGACCACCAAGATGCCGCCCAGGCCCCGGCGACGGCCGAAGAAGAGCAGCGCAACCAACCTCCTTGACAGGCGCGCCCTCGCGGTGCGATACTCAACCCCGCCCCTCTTCGCACGGAGCGATCCCATGTCGCACGCTCTCCCTGGCTCTCCGTTCCTCCCTGGCTACGAACTTCTGGCCGAGGTCGGCCGCGACCGCCTCGGCGCCATCTACCGCGCCCGCCACCTGTTGCGCGACGGGGAGGTGCGCCTTCGCCTGCTGAACGAGTCTGTCCTCGCCTGCCCGCAGGACCTCAGCGCCTTCTGCAACGACGCCGCGCGCGCCGCCCGCCTCGCCGACCCCGCCATCGTCCCCGTCGTCGAGGCCGGCGACCACGACGGCCAGCCCTATCTCGCCGAGGAGCTCGCTGCGGGCCGATCCCTTCAGGAGGCGCTCGCCGAAGGGCCCCTCCCCCCCGCCGATGCGGCCCGCATCGTCGAGGCCGTCGCGAGGGCCATCGACCGTGCCCATCAGCATCAGGTCTGGCACGGGGGCCTTTGCCCCGCCAGCATCCTGCTCACCAGCGAGGGGGCCCCGCGCATCATCGACTTCGGGCTGTCCGTCTTTCTGCGCAGCGACCCCCATCGCCTCTTCCCCGCCGACCCCAGTTATGCCTCCCCCGAACAGGCCGCCGGGCGCGCTCGCGAGCTTGGCCCCGTCAGCGACGTCCACGCCCTGGGCGCGACGCTCTACGCTCTGCTGACCGGCCGGCCGCCCTTCCTCGGCCCAACAATACAGGACACCTTGCGCCAGGTGATGCAGGGCGTGCCGGTCCCGCCGCGCCAGCTCCAGCCGTCGATCCCCCCGGCCCTCGAGGCCATCTGCCTCAAGTGTCTGCACCGCTCGCCGCGCCGCCGCTACGCCAGCGCCGGGGCCCTGGCCGACGACCTCGCGCGCTGCCAGGAAGGCAAGCCGGTGCGCGTGGGGGCCACGGCACGCCTGGCGCGTGCGGTGAGCTGGTCGCGGCGCAACCCGGTCGCCCTCGCCGCCGCCGGGGCCTTCGGGCTGGTCCTCGTCGTCCTGATCGCCCTGCTGGTCCAGGCCGGGCGCGTGCGCAGCGCCGCCCTCGCCGAGGCGGAGGAACAACGGCGCCTCGCCGAAGAGCAGCGCCAGGTGGCACTGAGCAAGGATGGGGGCGCCTTGCGCGTCGCGCAGGATGCCGAGGGCAAGGTCGAAGACGCGCGCAAGCAGGTCACCCGGATCGAGGCGCAGGCCGCCCTCGTCGCCGGCGAGCGCGACCAGGCCAACCAGCGCGCCCGCAGCGCCGAGCAGGCCAGGGCCCAGGCAACGAAGCTGCGCAACGACGAGAGCACGCTGCGGGCCCTGGCCCAGGGCGCTGCCCGCGACGCGGGCGAGAAACGGGACCAGGCCCTGAAGCGCAGTAAGGCGATGGCGGGCCGGATGGCGAGCCTCTACGTCGCCACCGGCTCGCAATTGCTCGACGCGGGCGATCCTGCCGGGGCGGCGCTCTGGTTCGCTCGGGCGCTCGAACAGGCGCGGGGCGAAGGGCTGCCCGAGACGGCCCACCGCCTGCGCCTCGCCGCCGTGCTGAGCCGCTGCCCGCGCCTCAGCGCGCTGTGGGCCCACGACAAGGGCGCCAACGAGGTCCGGCTCAGCCGCGACGGGCGGCGCGCGCTCGTCGCGGGGGAGGACGGCACCCTTGGCCTGTGGGCCGTCGCCACCGGCGACCGCGTGCAGAAGATGAACCACCCCGCCGCCGTGCGCCGCGCCGACCTCAGCCCCGACGGCAAGTTCGCCGTCAGCGCCGACGCCGCCAACAACGTCTACGTGTGGGACGTCGAGAAGAAGGGCATTCTCTTCCCCGCTCTACCTCACGACGGCCCCGTGGCGATGGTCGCCTTCAGCCCCGACGGCAAGCAGTTCCTCACGGTCAGCGCCAGGGACAAGGCGCCCAACGAGGCGGAGGTGCGCATCTACGACGCCACAAGCGGCGAGGCGGTCGGCGAGGCCCTCGCCTCGCAGATCGCCGTGCGCCCCGCGTCGTTCAGCCCCGACGGCAAGCACGTCCTGACAGTCTGCCTCGACCGCAGCGCCCGCACCTGGGACTTCCTGACCGGCAACTCCGTCCTGACGCTGGAGCACGCCGGCTCGGTCGTACAGGCGTCCTACAGTCCCGACGGCACGTCGATCCTCACGGCCAGCGCCGACGGCACGGCCCGCGTCTGGGACGGGACCACCGGCAAGCCGCGCTCGCGACCGTTGAACCACGGCGCTCCCCTCGTGGCCGCCGCGCTAAGCCCCTCGGGCCGCCACGTCCTCACGGCGGGGACCGACCGGGCCGTCGGGGCCTGGGACGCCACCACGGGCGAGGCGGTTGGCCGGCGACTGTTTCACCCCGGCGCCATCACGCGCGTGCTGTTCAGCCCCGACGGGCGCCAGGCCCTGACCGCCTGCGATCGGGGGACCGTGCGCCTGAGCGACTGGTCGCGAGGCGACCGTGCCTCAACTTTTTTGCACCATAACGGGCCCGTGCGGTCGGCGGACTTCAACGCCACGGGCACCGCTGCCTGGACGTTCGATGGCCGTACCTTCCGCAACTGGGACCTGACCATGACCGAACTGCTCGCCCCGCGCGCCGCCGAGGACGAGCCGGGCAGCGCCTTCAGCCCTGACGGCAAGCGGGTGGTCCGAGTCAGGGGCCTGACGGCGCAGGTCCACGACGCCCGGAGCAAGAAGCCGCTGGGCAAGGCGCTCGAGCACAAGCGGCCCGTGAGGTCGGCGGCGTTCAGCGCCGACGGCAAGCGCGTGCTGACGGTCACGCAGCCCGCCGAGGGCGACCGTGGGGCGGGGCGCGACGTGCCGACGTGGAACGTGCGCGTCTGGGATTGCGAGAGCGGCAAGGCGCTGTGCGAACCGCTGGAGCACCTGCGCGAGGTGAAGTCGGCATCGTTCGGCGCCGACGGCCTGCGCGTGCTCACCCTCGGCGCCGACAAGAAGGTGCGCGTCTGGGACGTGGCCAAAGGGGCGATGGTGGGCAAGGCGATCGTCCACGACGAGGACGTGGACCGGGCGCTGTTTGCGCCCGACGGCAAGCACGTCGTCACCTGTGGCGTCGAGGGGCAGACGCGCGTCTGGGAGATCGCCACGGGCACGCGTGTCAGCGACCCGATGAAGCACGAGAAGCCGGTCGAGCACGTGGCCTTTTCGCGCGACGGCAAGCGGCTGGTGACGTGCAGCGCCGACGAGACGGCGCGCGTGTGGGAGGTGGAGATGGGGAAGGCAGTGACGGGGTGGCTGGCGCACGACGGGCCGGTGGTGGCGGCCGCGTTCAGCCCCGACGGCAAGCGATTGGTGACGGCAAGCGCCGACCGCACGGCCCGCATCTGGGACGTAGCCACGAGCAAGGCGCCGACGCCACCGCTGGTTCCCCGCGCAGCGCCCAGCGCGGTGGCGTTCAGCGCCGACGGACAGTGGGTGGTGGCCGGCTGCGCCAACGGCGACGTGCGCATCTGGGACGCCGGCACGGGCGAGCCGATCAGCCCAACGCTGCGCCACGCTCCCGAGGACCAGCCGGTGCGCTCGGTGGCGCTGTCGGCCGAGGGAGAGTTGGTCACGGAGGGGGCGCCGGGGACGAAGTGGTCGCGCTGGCTGCGCGTCGATAAGCGCGAGCCGGAGTCTCTGACGGCGCTGGCGCAGGCGGTTTCGGGCCGGCGCGTGGAGGGCGTGGCCCTGCTGGTCGCCCACGAGCCCGAGGAACTGGCCAGGGTGTGGGCGAAGCTCGACAAGTCGTCCCGCGACGACTTCGACCCGCCGGCGGCCCTGGTGCGGGCCTGGCAGAAGCATGCGGGGGAGGAGTGCGAGCGACGCGAATTGTGGAGGGGAGTGGTGTTGCATTTGAGCGCGCTGCTCGACGGCGGGGGCGCCCCACCGGACGCGCACGAGCGCCGGGCGCGCGCCTTCGCGGGGCTGCGGCAATGGGAACGGGCGCTGGCCGACTACAACAAGGCGCTGGAGGGCCCCGGGAGCGTGGCCCTGTGGGTGGGCCGGGCCGACGCGGCGGCGGCGCTGGGACGCTGGGAACAGGCGGTTACCGACTACTCCAAGGCTTTGGATCGCGAGGGCCGGCGTGCGGACCTGTTCCTGAAGCGCGGCGCGGCGGAGGCGGAGCGCCGGCAGTGGGCAAAGGCGGCCGACGACCTCGGCAAGGCGATCCGCTTCGGGCGGAACGAGCCGGCGCTGTGGCACCAGCAGGCGGTGGCCCTGGTGGCGGCGGGCGACAAGGTTGGCTATGGCCAGTTGTGCGAGCGCCTGAAGAAGCGCTTCGCGCGCAGCGCGGACCGCGAGGCGGCGCGCTGGGTAGCGCGCACCTGCACCCTGGCCGACGGCCCGAACCTGGGCGGGCTCCTGTTGCAGGCGGAGAAGGCGGTGGAAAAGGCGCCCGCCGCGGCCGACCTGCGGCGGCTGGCGCTCCTGCTGTACCGCAGCGCGGAGAACGAGCAGGCGGCGAAGCGCATGCTGGAGGCGAGCCGACAGCCCGGCCAGGAACTGGGGCCGCGCGACGCGCTGCTGCTGGCGCTGGCGCACCACAAACTGGGGCGGCTGGAGGAGGCGCGCAAGTGGCTGAGCCAGGGGGTGGCGCGTTTGCCGAAGGAGGCGCCGTGGCACGAGCGGCAGGAGAACGACCTGTGGCGGCGCGAGGCGGAGGCGCTCATCAAGGCGCCGAAGTCGTGAGGGGATGAAAGCATGAATTGGCCGGAGTGGTTGAATCGGGCGACGCCGGTGGAAGCCGTCACCGTGGCCGTAGGCTTCCTGAGCGTGCGCTCCTTCTACCACGGCCCGGAGAACGGGTTCTCGCCGGAACAGTGGCAGCAACTCCGCGAGCCGCTGTACCAACCGCAGGTGGATCGCTACGGCGACTTCGTTCTCTCCCAGAGCCTCGTGCCGTCTGCCGGTGAGTTGATCCGGTACTATCAGGACGTTCTCCAGAAGATCGCCGCCCACGGCAAGAAAGTCGATCGGCAGCGGCAGTACTTCTGGCTCCGGCCTCTGCTCTTCTCTCCCGGTGCGTTCGCGATCGCGTTCCCGTGGTACGACACGTGGCAAGAAGCCGTCCCCGTACTCGATGCCCTGACGGCTGACGGTGAGGGCGAGTTATTTCAGGACGAGGACCAGGGCTGGGGGTTTGTAGCGTACGCGGAGGGGGATCGTCTCTTTCTCCGCCAGAGCGACCCCGATACCGACGAGGAGTACGGTTGCATCGCGTGCAGCCGGCAGCAGGTTGCCGATCAGGTGCCGGAGTTGCGGCAGCGAATGACACGCTTGTTGGAGGAACTGCGTGGCGCGTTGGGAGCGGATTACTGGTCCAAGAGGTGAGGGCGTCGAGACTGCGGGACAGGGAGGGGAGCAGGTCAAGCAAGTCCGAGGCGTGCTGACTGCGAATGGTTTGGCAGGGGCAGCCGAGGCGGAGGAGCCCGCAACGGAAGTGACGTCCGGCGAAGGGACAGGCCCAGCGAAAGCGGAGGAGGACGATGGCGAGTGACCTCAAGTACGAGATCATCCTGTATTGGAGCAGGGAAGATCAGGCGTTCATCGCCGAGGTCCCGGAACTGCCGGGGTGCGCGGCAGACGGGGGGAGCTACCAAGAAGCGGTTGCCAACGTCGAGGTAGTGATCCGGGAGTGGGTAGAGACGGTGCAGGAATTAGGTCGCCCTATACCCTCGCCACGCGGGCGGTTGTTGTACGCCTGACAAACCGCAACAGCAGACAACGACGCGGGCCGGGCCAAGGCGAGGGCGAGAGAAGGGCAACGGCGAGCGGCGCTTCGGCGGCGTTGCTGCCGAGCTCGGGTCGTTGGGGTGCGGAGGAGGCGACAGGTGCGCGACGCTGGTTTCGAGCTTTTGCGCCTCAGCCCTGTGACGCGCTTTGCTGACCCAGCGAGGATGGTTGAGGAGGTTCGTGACCTTGAGGCGGATGGCTATCGATGCGTCGCGCTAGACTGTTCGACGTGGGCTAGCGAGGATGACTTCCACACCGCCATCGCCGCTGCCCTCAACTTTCCGGACCACTACGGTCGCAATCTCGATGCTTTCAACGATTGCCTGGCGTCCATCGAGCTCGGGGATTGCAGCGGGCTGGTATTGGTGTTCTCGCACTGGGAGTCGTTCGCGCGAGTCGGAGGTGAACGAGCCTGGGTCGTGTTGGACGTCATCGCTTGTGCCTCGCGATTCCGTTTGGTCTACGGAGATCGTCTGTTGGCCCTGCTACACGTCGCCGACCCCCAGCTTCAATTCAAGCCGCTGGGGAGGGTCGGCGTGGTGCCCTCCCAGCGCGAGTGGCGGGCCCGTGCCCGAGAGGCGTTGGCAAGGGGCCGAGGCAACAAAGACGTCGAACCAGAGACTGGAGCAGACCGGCCCCGCGAATGACGGTTATTCCAGCTTCAACGCCGCGCCCGCGTGAACCGGCTGCTGTGCGTGGCGTTCGCCCCGGTAGTCGGCGAGAAGTGGTGCGTTGTCATGACCTTTAGCCACCTGGTCTCGCTCCAGAGGCCACGATTTCCACCACCCAACTGGGCCGAGATTGTGGCTTCTGTCCGTGCCCTCAGCGGCGCCGAGCGGCCGCTGTTCACCCTCGCACCGAAGGGCGGGCTCGCAGAGGGGCATCTGACCGTGCAGGGTCGCCCGGGCGCCTACACGTTGACTGCCTATTACCCAGGCAACGGGCGCTTTCGCTACCACGAACCGGACAGGGATAGCACAGAAGCGGTGGAGATTTACAGCCACGAGAACCTGCGGGACTACGTCGATCCGCGTTATGTCTGCCCTGACTTGACACGGGTACTGGGCGTCGTCCGCCACTTCTGGGAGTACGGCGAATTGCATCCCGCAGTGATGTGGGAGAAGGTGTAGGCCGGCGAACCAGGCGCTGCACCGTCCGGGGCGCCTTCCTCGAAGGCGACCCGGCCTACCCCGGTGCAGGCTTCTCGCGAGAGGCGGACGTGCAGATCGCTGTCCGAAATGCCTGTTGCATTCCGTTTTCGTTTCGGCCAGGCTTATGAGTATGGACAAGACACCTTCCCCCAAACAACTGGCCGAAGAAGCGCGGCGCGCCCTCAAGGAAGCGCCGATGACTTCGGGCGAGCACTTCGAGTTCCTGGTGCGGGAGGGAATTATCGACCGCAGCGGCCGGGCCCTGGTCGCCCGCCTGTTCGGGGATCAGGACGCCGAACAGACGGTCGCGACGACGGCCTCTCCTCCATCCACTAATGGATCGGCAGAGCAGCCGACCGAATCTCACACAGGGTCAGTGAAGCAGGAGCTGTGAAGCGGTGTCGGGTCGCCTGCGGACTGCTTGTCAATCCGCTGGCGTGCGTCACGAAGGGACCCAGGCAGGGCAGGACGGTTGATCGCACTGGCCCAGGCCCTCCAATAGGTCGGGCCCCAGATCATCCGGCAGGACTCGCGCTGCCGCGCTAAGGCGATCGGCAGGACCAACTCTCCCCGTAGGACGGCTCTCCCGAGCCGTCCCCCGTCCGGCAGGACGGCTCGGGAGAGCCGCCCTACATGCCCTTTTTTCGCGCCGCTTGCCTAAAACGTCGCGCTCTCGCCCCGCTCGGGCGCGGACACGTCGGCGAAGCCCGCCGCCCGCAGCCCTTCCGCAAGCGCTGCCGCCCGCTCCGGCTCGCCGTGGACCAACCGCACCTGCCGCGCCACCCCCGCCAGCGGGGCCAGGCTGCTCAGCAGCCCCGGGTGGTCGGCGTGGCTCGACAGCCCGTTGAGCACCACCACCTCGGCCTGGAGCGAAAACGCCCTCCCCAAAATGCGCACTTCCGAGCGGCGCTCCACGATCCGCCGGCCCAGCGTGTTGGCCGCCTGGTAGCCGGCGATGAGGATCGTGCTGCGCCGGTCCTCGATGACGCGCTTCAGGTGGTGCAGCACCCGCCCGGCCTCGCACATCCCGCTCGCCGACACGATGACGCAAGGCCCCGGCTCAGCGTTGAGCGCGATGCTCTCGTGGACCTTCTCGACGTAGCACACGCGCTGCTCGCCGAACAGGTCGGTCCCCTCCTCCAGCAGCCGCAGCGCCTCCGCGTTGAAACACTCCGGGTGGGCGCGGAAGACCTCCGTCGCCCGCACCGCCATCGGGCTGTCCACGTAGATGGGCACGTCCGGCAACCGCCCCGCGTTCATGAGTTGGTGCAGGAAATAGACGATCGTCTGCGTCCGGCCAACGCTGAACGCAGGGACCACGAGCTTGCCGCCGCGGGCCGCCGTGCGGCGGACCACCGCGCCGAGCTGCTCGGCCGTCTCCTCGACGGGCTCGTGAACGTGGCCGCCGTAGGTGCATTCGCCGATGAGCAGTTCGCCAGGCGGGACAGGCGCTGGATCGCGCAAGATCGGCAGGCCCGGCCGGCCGAGGTCGCCCGTGAAGGTGAGCCGGCGCTCGCCACCCGGCCCGTCGATGCGCAGGCCGATCATCGCGGAGCCGAGCAGGTGGCCGGCGTCCACGAAGGTTGCTTCCAGCCCTCGGCCGACGGACACCGGCGTGTCGTAGGGCACCGCCTGAAGGCGCAGCAGCGTCCGGTAGACGTGAGGCCCCTCGTAGAGCGGCTCGACCTTTGGCTCGCCCGGCTGGCGCTTGCGGTTGAGGTAGGCGGCGTCTTCCTCCTGGATCTTGGCGGAGTCGCCGAGCATGACGGCGACGAGGGCGCGCGTGGCCGGGGTGCAGTAGATCGGCCCGGCGAAGCCCTGCTTGATGAGGTTGGGCAGGTTGCCGCAGTGATCGACGTGGGCGTGGCTGAGCAGCACGCTATCGACGTCTCTGGGGCGGAAGGGGAAGTCGCGGTTCCGGAGTAGGCCCTCGGCGCGATGGCCCTGGAACAGTCCGCAGTCCAGCAGCAGCGACTGTCCGCATGCCTCGACCTGGTGCATCGAGCCGGTGACGGTGCGCGTGGCGCCCCAGAAGGTGACGGTCGGCTCGGCGGGTGGCTTGCGCTTCCTGGCCATGCGGGCATTGTACGCGCCCGAGGAGGCAGGGGCAGGAGCTCGGGTTGGCGCCTGTCATCTGCGGCGTGAGTGGCAGGCCCAACGTCCAGGCGCTCCGGGCAGACTGTCCCAGCCCCCTTACCCGGGCAGAGGGACAGGAAGTGACTGTCCCCGGCGGACCAGATGAAAGGGCGCTAAAACGGCTGGGACACGTGCTGCCGGCGCCGGCGGGGGGATGAGCGCTGACCGCGTGGGCCTCGAAGACTCGGCCCGCCCTCCGAGAGCACCAAGCCTCCGTCTCGGGGCGCTAGTTCCTTCGCGATCCCTGACGGCGGCAGTTCGTCGATGGATACTCATTCGTTCTACCGCCTGCCCTGCATCACGCCCCCTTCTGCCGCCCCTCCAGCAGCGCCACCACCGCTGCTTCCTCCGCCGTGAGCCCCGCCGGCCCCTCGCTCGCCGCCTCTTTCACGGCGATCAGTCCCCCCTCCAGATAGGCCTCGAAGACGCCCGGGTGGGCATAGCACTTCCGACAGACGGCCGGCGTGTTGCCCAGGCGGGCGGCGACGGCCTTGACCGCCTCCTGCACGTTCTTGCGGGCCTCCGTCTCGGAGCCCGCCGGTTCGCAAGCGCGCAACGCCTGGGCCAGGAGCATCGTGCCGGCCCAGGTGCGGAAGTCTTTGGCCGTCAGCTCCTCGCCCGTCACCTCGCGCAGGTAGTCGTTGACTTCCGCCGAGCCCACCGGGTGCTGCGCGCCGTCCTCGCCCTGGTACTGGAACAGCTCCTGGCCGGGAAGGTCCTGGCAGCGGTGTACGATGCGCGCCAGGCGCCGGTCATCGACCTCGACGGAGTGCCGCACCCCGCTCTTGCCGCGAAACCGAAACTGCACGGTCCCCCCTTCGATGTGGGCGTGCCGGTTGCGCAGCGTCGTCAGCCCAAACGAGCCGTTCTGCTGGACGTACTCTTCGTTGCCGACGCGGATGAGCGTGACCTCCAGCAAGCGCACGACGGTGGCCAGCACCTTGTTGCGCGGCAGGCCGGGCAGGGATAGGTCCTGCTCGACGCGGGCGCGCAGGCCCGGCAGGGCGCGGGCGAACGCCAGGGCGCGCCCGTACTTGGCCTCGTCGCGGACCTCGCGCCAGCGAGAGTGGTAGCGATACTGCTTGCGCCCCCGGGCGTCGCGCCCCGTCGCCTGCAAATGGCCGTTGGCCTGGGGACAGATCCAGACGTCGCGCCAGGCCGGCGGCAGCGCCAGCGCCCGAATGCGAGCCAGTTCGTCTGGATCGCGCAGGGCCTGGCCATCGGGCTGGAGGTAGCGAAAGCCCTTGCCGGAGCGCACCCGGCGGATGCCGGGCCTTTCATCGCTCACGTAGCGCAGGTGTGCCACTCGCGCCGACAGTTCCGGCGGAGGGGCCAACTCGGACGGAGGGCTCGCCGTCGCAGCAGGGGACGGACAGGATGGCATGAGACACTCTTGCTCGCGGGGGTGAGGGCGCCCCCGGGCCTGCCCGTCCCGGGCACCCGGCTCGCGGCCACTCCACGCCCTTTACAGAGCAGATTGAGTGCCGTGTTCTGGGCGCGGCCCGCCAACAGGCCGGGTGTCTGTCGAGCCAGCGCTTCCATTCGAGCAGGCCCTGGCCCCGCTCGATGTTGCTGTCCACCAGGGGGCGTGCCCGTTCATCGGTCCCCCGGCCAGTTCGTTGAAGTAGGCAGCGAGTACGGGGAGGCCCTCAAACTGCTGCCGATCGAAGCGAGCAAGGCACCGAGCCAAGGTTTCTCCCGGCTCAGCCCTTCGGCCCATCTCACCGTCCTACCACCAGTGCCCGCCTCTTGCCCCCGTGCGGCAGCACCACCACCTCCCCCGCTTCCAGCCCCCGCTCCCCCAGCACCGGCGCCGCCCGCAGCGTCGCCGACGCGCTCAGCCCCGCGATCGCCACCACCGAGAAGCGCCGGTTGAACGGCGACTCCCCCGCCACGATCGCCGCGCTCTCCGCGTGGGCGAACGCCTCCTCTCGCACCGCGAAAGAACGATGCCCGAACGACACCGGCAGCGCCTCCCGGCAGCGCGCCGTCACGGCGTTGCAGTCGGGCCGGCCGATCAGCAAGACGTGGTGCGACTTCAACTCCGCCGCCGTCGCCTCCCGGTCGCTCTTGATCGGCACCAGCACGTTGGCGCCGCGCCGCAACAGCGCCTTCTGGAGCGCCTCGGCCGCCTCGCGATTCGTCGGCACCTCGTCGCCGGTCCCGTAGACGATCATCGTCTCCTCGATCTCCGACCAGAACGACAGCACCGAGAACGGCCCACCCTTCCCCGTCCCAGCCGGGAGCCCCGTGCGGTCCAGCCACTCCTCGAAGAACGCTCCGCCGGGCGCGCCCCGCCATTTGCCGGCGTGGGCCCGGAACTGCTCGGTCGAGACGGCCTTGCCCGCGTTCGCCCGGCCGAAGGCGTCCATCATCTTCTCGAACTCCGCCTCCCCCATCTTCGTGCGCAGCGCGGCCAGCAGCAGCACGCCCTTGCCCAGGGCCACCTTGTGCCAGTCGTTCTGCCGGACGTCGATCTTCGTCTTGCTCAACGGCGCCTCCGGCCTGGCACGCGCGCCCAGCTCGTACAGCGCGCGGTAGCCGAACAGCGACACCGCCAACCGGTCGCGGTCGGCGGCCTTCAGCTTGCCGTCCCCGCGCTTCTTCAGCGCGTTCTCCAGCGCGACGTGGCGCTCGTAGGCGGGGAACGCCGTCGCCAGCCAGACGTCGGCGTCGCCCTTGGGCAGCAGCGTACCGTGCCACGCGGCGACGGTCGGCGGGGCCTTGTCTTCCTCCTTGTCGGCCTTCTTCTTGCCCAGGGGGTCGTGCAGATCGACGACGGGCGGGCCCGACAACTTGCCATGCTCCGGCGCGGCGGGGTGAAGGATGGTCCAGGGGTTGCTGGCCATCGGGCGCACTTCGGGATACTTGCTGCGCTCCTCGAAGGTCGGGTGCCAGGTGCGCCCCAGGGGCGGGCCGAACAGGGCCCACGTCTTCAGCTCCTTCGCCAGGTCGGTGGTCGTAAACTTCGCGTCGATGGAGTGGAAGGCCGCCAGGGGCGGGGTCGTGAAGGCGAGCTTGCCGAACCCGGCGTCGATCTTGCCCTTGTGCTTGTCGTAGAGCTGGAGCCATTTCTTGTCGCGCTCGGAGGGGACGAACACGGCGCTGGCGGGCCGGCCCCCGACGCTGTTGATCGTCTCCAGGCGCAGCGCAAGGTCCTTGGCGTTGTTGCACCCCCAGTAGAAGCCCTTGGTCCCGCCGAACCACTCGTTCTTGGAGCTGCGGGAGAGCTTGCTCTTGTGGGTGCCGAGGGCGAACAGGGCGATCTCGTTCGTCTTGACGTCCGCCAGGAGCCATTCGTTGGTGTATAGCCCGTTGTTCTCCTTCGCGAGGATGGCGACGGCCTTGTCGATGGTGTCGGCGTACTGCATGGCCTGGCGGATGCGCGTGGCGATGGGGGCGCCCCGGGCGTCGAAGCGCGTCTGGGCCAGGGTCGTCTCGCAGATCAGCAGGCCCTTGTCGTTGAGGTAATAGTCCAGGCCGCTCTGGATCCCGCCGGGGTAGGACTGCATCAGCACGCGATGCCCATTGGCCGGCTTGACGTCGAGCCAGACGTTGTAGAACAGCGACGGGTACAGGCCGAACATGGTGATGTGGCCGAACACCACCTTGCCGTCGGCCGTCGCCTCGCCGGTGGCGGCGAAGGCGCTGCAGCGCATCGGCTTGGGCCGGGTGACGGGGGCGGGGCCGTCGGGGCTGAAGCGCCTGCCTTCGAGGCCGGTGGGCGTGGCGTCGAGGGCGCTGTCGAGGCTCTCGATCTCGGGCCAGGCGTTGAGGGCGACGACGTCGAGGAGGTCGATGGGCCGCCCGTCGAATTTGGCCCCGGCGGCGCTGGCGCCGTCGGCGATGCCCTTCATCTCTTCGAGGTATTCCTTGTGGTAGCGGCGCACGAAGAGGGCGTTGGTGAGGGTGCGCGTTTGCTTCCAGGCCTGGGCGGGCGATTTCGAGCCCTGATTGGCGGCGAAGCAGCGGACGTGGGCGGCGATCTCGGGGGCGAGCAGCCGGCCGTGCTGCACGCCGCGCTCGTAGGGCGCGCCCTCGATGTGCAGGACGATCCAACCGGCCTGGGAGTAGCGGTAGGCGGGGCCATAGCGCTGGACGTTGCGGGGGTCGGGGCGGAAGTCCGGCGCGACGATCGCGGGGCGAGGGCGCAGGGGCGGGGCCTTGCCGGTCAGAGGGGCGAGGAACAGACACGGGCCGGCTGCCAACAACAGGGGGACCGCCAGGCGTCGCATGGGTGCTACCTCGTGCTCGAGAGCGGGAGGAGGAGATCGACAAGTTCGCGCGTGGGAGAGATCGGTTCATTATGGGAGGAGCGGCGCGGGCAGGCAAACACAAAGCGTTTCACTCGGAGCGGCGTTTGCTAGAATGAGGGCTGGTGAGAAGGACGAGCGCGCCCGCCGAACGAACGCCGAGAAAGAAACCCATGAGCGAACCCAACGACCGCCAGCGCTGGCTGGCCATCCTCGAAGACCTGGGCCTCCCGTCCGAGCCGGCGCCCGCAGCCCCGCCGAAGCCGAGCAAGGCCGCGCCACGTCCAGAGCCGGCCCCGGCGCCGCGGGCCGAGGAAGCGAAGGTGGCCGAACCGACGCCGGTCTTCGAAGCCGAACCGGGGCCAGGCCCGGTGCCCGCGCTGGTCGAGGACGGCCCGCCCGCGCGAGGCCGGCGTCGCGGTTCTCGGGGACAGCCTGCTCTCCTCGCCGAAGAGGCCCCGCCCGGCGATCCTGCGGCGGCGCCTTCCGAGACGGCGCCCGCGGCGGAGGAGGAAGATGCGCCGCGCGGCCGGCGGCGCCGGCGGGGGGGCCGCGGGGGGGCGCTAGCGGAGGCGGCCGGGCCCGAACGGGCCCCCGAGGCGGAGTTGCCAGCCCCTGCGCTCTCGGTGGAAGCGCCGGAGGCGGCGCCGGCCGCACCGCAGAGCGAGATGGCCCCCAGCGCCGAGGGCCCGGCAGAAGGCCCACGCGGGGAGGGGCCCGGCGAACAGGGTGGCGAACGGCGGCGCCGGCGGCGCGGCCGTGGGCGCGGCCGAAAGCAAGGGGACGAGCGCGATGTGGCGCCAGCCCCCGCGAGGGAAGTCGCCCGTGCCCCTGACCTCGCGGAAGGGCCCGAGGAGGAGCGCCTCGTGGAAGGCCCCGAAGAAGAGGCCCCCGAGCCCGAAGAGGTGGGCGCCGAGCTGGTCCCCGTCGCGGAAGCCGAAGGCGAGGAGCTGGACGACCTGTCCAACTGGAGCGTGCCCTCGTGGACGGAGCTCGTCGAGGGGCTCCATCGTCCGGAGCGGTGAAGCGCCGTCTGCTCGCGGGACAGGTCACGTTGCCTGTCCCGCGTGGGACGGGCGGCTCGCCTGTCCACCTCGATCAAAGACGACAAGCGAGACGCTTGTCGCTACGAGCGGGCTGAAGGGGGGCCCAACCCATGGCCGACGTCATCATCGACCTGCTCGCGCCGGACGACCTCGCCGTCATCGGCCAACTCTACAACCAGATCTTCCGCCCGCACACCGACGCGGAGCATTTCCATCGCCGCTACCTGGGCCGACACAACGTCGTGCAGATGGTGGCGCGGCTCGACGAGCGGGCGGCGGGCTTCGCGCTCGGCTTCGAGCTGAAGCCGCGCGTCTTCTTCGCCTGGTTCTACGGCGTCCTGCCGGCCTACCGGCGCCAGGGCATCGCCTCGCAGTTGATGGAGGCGATGCACAGCTGGGCCAGGCAGAACGATTACGAGTCGATCCGCTTCGAGTGTCACAATCAACACCGGGCGATGCTGCACCTGGCGATCAACAACGAATACGACATCATCGGCATCCGCTGGGACGGTGACCGCGGCGACAATCTGATTCAATTGCAGAAGACGTTCTGAGCGAGGAGGTGCGTCGTGAGCGAACCTGCGGAAACCAACCCCGAGTCGGGCCCGGAGGAGGCGCCGCGGCCGACCCACAGCGAGGACGGCGTGGACCTGACGTTGATTCGTTGGATGTTGTCGCTGACGCCGCGCGAGCGCCTGCTGGTCGCGCAGAAGTATGCGCAATCCATCGTGGGGGTGCGTCGCCTGATCGCGCCGCCTCTCAAGGCGCCCGCATGTCGAGGAAGTTGCGCAGCAGCCGCGGCCCCTCCACCGTGAGAAAGCTCTCGGGGTGAAATTGCACCCCATGCAGGGGCCAGGTGCGATGGCGCACCCCCATGATCTCCCCCTCCTCCGTCCAGGCCGAGACAACAAAATCGGGATGCTGGAACGTCTCGCGCTTGATGACGAGGCTGTGGTAGCGCGTCGCCTCGAACGGGTTGGACATCCCCGCGAAGACGCCCTGCCCGTCGTGGTGAATCGGCGACGTCTTGCCGTGCATGATGCGCGCGTTGCGCACCACCTCCCCGCCGAAGACGTGGCCGATACACTGGTGCCCCAGGCACACCCCGAGGATTGGCACGCGCGGCGCGAATCGCGCCAGCACCTCATTCGACACCCCCGCCTCGCGCGGCGTGCAGGGGCCTGGGGAGATGATGACGTGCGTCGGGGCCAACCGTTCCACCTCGTCGGGCGCGATCCGATCGTTGCGGTAGACGCGCACGTCCACGCTCGCGTCCAGTTCCCCCAGGCGCTGCACGAGGTTGTAAGTGAACGAGTCGTAGTTGTCGATGAGGAGGATCATTTCCCATTTGTCATTCGCCGCTTGCGGCTTGGCGGTCGGGCCCATCGCTAAGCCGCAAGGGGCAACACAGACGGACTACCCTTGCTTCGTCGGGAAGGGCCTGGCACTGTTCTCGGCCCCCTTGAAGCGCTTCTTGCCCTCTTCGGGGGGCAGTTTCTTCAAGTACTCCTCCGAGGCGCTGATGTCGTACCAACCGCCGTCGTCGAAATCGACCAGGGCCTTGTTGTTGAAGTTGACCGTCACCACGCGCCCGACCATGCCGGCGAAACGCTTCAGCTCCGGACGGTCGGCAGCGACCTCGACGTACTGATCGGTCCACTCCTGCTTCAATTGCTCGGCTTGCAGCTCGACCGGGATCATCGTTCGCCTCGCGCAGCGCCTGGGGCCGGGGAACAAGATTAGTCTACAAAACCCCGGCCCGCCCGTCACGCCGCCGCGCGCCGCGGGCTCGTCAGCTTGCGATATGCGGCCAGGGTATCGGCGGCGCAGCGCTCCCAGGTGTAGGGCGCCGCCGCCTCCACCGCTCCCGCGCGCAACGCGCGCCACCAGTCGTCGTCGGTCAGCACGCGCAGCAGGCCCGCGCGCCAGCCGTCCCCGTCG
>JBBSEZ010000154.1:0-20394 GCA_038239195.1 Gemmatales bacterium | reverse complement strand
TGGGCGGTCCCCTCGATCTCCTTGCGGGTCGGGGCGAGCTGTTCGCGCAGAGCGCGACACTCTTGCAGCGTCCGCCGAAGCTCCGGCAGCGCGCTCTCCGCGTCGGCGAGCTCCTTCTTGGCGGCCACCGACCGGGCCTTGATCGCTTCCAGTTCTTGCGCGGCGGCCTGGACCTCTTTGCGGGCTGCCCCGATCTGGTCGCGCAGCCCCTGCCCCTGCTCGCGTGCTGCCCGAAGTTCAGGCAGCGCGCTCTCCGCGTCGGCGAGCTCCTTCTTGGCGGCCAGCGAGCCGGCCTTGATCGCTTCCAGTTCCTGGGCGGTCCCCTCGATCTCCTTGCGGGTCGGGGCGAGCTGTTCGCGCAGAGCGCGACACTCTTGCAGCGTCCGCCGAAGCTCCGGCAGCGCGCTCTCCGCGTCGGCGAGCTCCTTCTTCATCGCGACGGAACGCGACTGGATCGCCTCGAGTTCCCGGCCGGCGCCTTCCATCTGCTTGCGGGCCGTGGCCAGTTCCCCTTGCACTTCCTCGGCCCTTTCCTTTGCCTGCCGCAGTTCCCGGTTCACTTCCTCTAGGGACACCGAGCCCGCAACTTCCACGGCGAGGGCTGGCGCGATCAGCGGAAGGGCCGGAGCGGTCTCGACCAGGACCGGGGCCGGGGCCGAAGCTTTCGGCTTGCGGGCCCGAGGCTTCCGAACGTTCGGCTTGGCCGGGGCCGGCTCGGGCTCGGTGGTCACGACCGTCGCAACGACGGTCGGGGCGCTCGTGCCGCGTTTCCTGCCCCGGCTGGTCCCGGCAACGGAGGGGCCATCCGCGATCGGTTGTGCGCCGTTGCCGTGCGGCAATGATTCCGCGGGCAGGTCGCCCCGATTGCTGGGGACGTCGAGGTGTGCTTCCCCACGTTCGTTGGAGGTGCCACTCTTTCTTCGGCTCGCCATGCTAACGCCCTCCCTTTCCGCATCTCAGGTGTCGGGCCTCGGCCACGAGTTGGTCTCTCTCCAGACGGAGCACTGGAAAGAGGGCCTTTCCCCCTCTCCAGACGTGTAAGTTGGGGCCGCCTGCCTTCAGGCGCCGAGAGTGTGGAAGGCAACTCGCATGCCAATAGGCCCTCTTGTCGCACCTCTCCTGCGCTCATGCCTCTCGCTCGGTCGCTGCAACCGGCTCGCCGGGAGGCATGTCTGTGCCAATGGCGGCAGTCCACTGGGCGACGTCTCCCTCGTTCATGGTGCTGCGGGGAGTGAGTCGCGCGTCTCGATACCCCCATTCGTTGACGTCTACCAAGTACTGCTCGCGTGAAAGGAGCGTCCCCTGACACATCTTCTCTCCGCCGGGGGGGGCCTTCTGCTCCTGCAGCAACCGGGCGAGCATTTCCTGGAGCACGTCGTGCGGGACGAGAGAGCGCTCGGTAGGGTAAATGTATCCAAAAAGGATTAGATGGCTCAGCAGCACCCGCCAATTTGGGCCAAAGCGCTGGAGGAGCCTCCGCCAGTCCAGTTTGGGCGCGCAAGCCCGCAACAGGTGCACGACGTCCGCGCCGTCGTAGCGCTCGCGCTCCATGATGAGCCCTTTGGACCAGAGGATCTCCTCGGCGGGGCAGAGGAGGACGGCCCTGTCGAGGACAGTCCCCGCGACGGCATGCTCGAACCAGCCGTCATCGACCTCCGCGATGCCGTTGCCCGAACTGAAGATGACGTCGAGGAAGTTCTCCCCGTGGTAGGCCTTGCCGAGCCAGTGGGGGAACGTCCGTTCGGAGCGCCAGCCTCGGTTTGCAAAGGCCTGGAGGACCGCCTCACAGTCCACGGGGCGGACGAAGACGTCGAAGTCCTTGGTGTGGCGCACGATGCCGGTGTAGCGGGCCAGCGCGTAGGCCCCGCCGACCAGGAAGGGCAACTTCTCCGCGGCGAGCAAGTCCATCGCTTCGACGTAGAACGCCCGCGCCTCGGGATCGAGTTGTGTCGGGTCGTGCAGGGCCGGCTGCATGTTTCTCTCCCGCGATTCCGCAACGCTCGAACGTCTGGGCCCGGCTCTCCAGGCGGAACGAGCCCCTTGAGGGATTGGCGACAAGCCCTGGCGGGTGAAGGTGGATTGCAAAGTACGTGCCGTCGAGGTACGCGGCGCTCGAGCGAGAGGGCCTTTGACAAAACGCTCGGCCTTTCCGAGAATTGCTTGGGGGGAGATCGGGACCAACAAGAGGAGGAAAATGACGGAGTCGATCGTACTGTTCGATGGCACGTGCAAGTTTTGCGACGCGAGCGTCAACTTCATCATCGACCGGGACCGGGCTGCCCGCGTCCAGTTCGCCTCCTTGCAGTCCCCCATCGGAGAGCGGTTGCTGCGCCGCTTCGGGCTGCGCACCGACAACTTTGACACGCTGGTGCTCGTGGAGGGGGACGAGTGCTACACGCGCTCCACGGCGGCGCTGCGCATCGCGCGGCGACTCGATGGCTGGTGGCCGTACCTGTCCGCCCTGCTCCTGGTCCCGCCTTTTCTGCGCGACTTCGCCTACGAGGTGTTTGCGCGCAACCGCTACCGTTGGTTCGGCCGGTTCGACGCTTGTCGCATCCCGGCCCCGGAGCTCCAGAGGCGCTTTCTGGAGTGACTTGATGGAAATGGAGATTGCGGGCCCTCGAGGGCCAACTGTGGGCCCCGAAAGTGACCGAGCTCTCCTTGCATCGGCCCCTTGTCTTCCCCACCATGCAGGCCGGGCCCGCTCCCCCGTGGGGCCCGCACCTCTCTCGCTTTCGATTGCGAAAGGCAGGTGACGGATGACAATGCTTGCGTTCCTGGCCGCGGTCGCCGTGCTGGTGCTCGTCTTCGGCGAGGCGATCCGCCGAGCGCTACCGGCCCCTGGCGGCGGTATCGGAATTGCTCCTGCTATTACCTTCGCGTTCCTGGTCTACTAACGGACGGGCCTCTCGCGCACGGCCCCGGGCCGGCCTCGAGGGATAGGGAAATGGACGACGCAGGATTGGTCCGGCAGGTACTCGGCGGGCGGACCGAAGCGTACGGCGAACTGGTGGCCCGCTGGGCGGGGCGCATCACGGCGCTGTGCCACGCCCGGGTCGGACGCGCCGTCTCCGCGGACCTCGCCCAGGAAACGCTCCTGCGCGGGCTGCAAGAACTGGCCTCGCTGATCGAGCCGCAGCGCTTTGGTCCCTGGTTGTCGGGCATCGCCATCAACGTCTGTCGCGATTGGCTCAAATCCAGGCAAAACTCGCAAGCCCCCTTCAGCGCCCTTGGCCCCCCGGCCCCAAACCGCGCCTGGGCCGCGAGCTCTCCCGGCGCCAACCTCGAACAGCAGGACGAGGTGCGCCGGCTGATGACCGAGGTGGAGGCGCTGCCCGAGGAGTGTCGCACCGTTCTGATGCTCTACTACTACCAGGACCTCACGTATCGCGAACTGGCCGACGTGCTCGACGTCTCCTCCGCGACCGCGAATGCTCGCCTGACGCGCGCCCGGGCCCTGTTGCGAGCTCGCCTCGGGGCCTTGCCGGGCCCTTCGGGGGCTCGGCCAAGGGAAGGCCCGCCCGTGCCCTTCGTGGCGCCCCGTGCCCCTCAGCTCCCGGGGCCAGGAACTTCTTGAGCTCCTTTCTCGCGTGGCCCGCGCAGCGACCTCGTCGGGGACCTTCAAGATGGACTGCGAACAGTTTGAGCTCCTCATCTCGGCCCGGTTCGACCGCGAGGCCTCCGAGCGCGAGCGCGAACTGCTCGAGGGCCATCTCGCCGAGTGTGCCTCTTGCCGCCTCGGCGTCGAAGAGCTCGGCCAGCAGGACCGCCTGCTGCGCCTCGCCTTCGCCCCAGGCCGGCGCGAGGTCGATGGCGTCATCGAGAAGGCCCAGGCGCAACTCGCAGCCCGCGGCCACCGCAAGTACACGCTCCTCGTGGTCGATGACGAGCCCTACATCCTCTCGCCCCTCTCTGGCTTGCTGGCCCCCGACTTCGACGTGGTGACCGCCGACAGCGCGGACGCCGCGGCCGAGGTGTTCGCCAGGCGCCCCATCGACCTCATCCTGACCGACCAGAAGATGCCCCGCCGCACCGGCACGGAGCTCCTGGAGTGGGTGCGCCTGAACTATCCCGCGACAGTGCGCCTGCTCATGACGGGCTTCGCCGAGTTGGAGGACGCCATCGAGGCGATCAACCGCGGGCACGTCTACCACTACCTCCTCAAGCCGTGGCGCACCGAGGACCTGTTGCAGGTCTTGCGCAACGCCGCCGACAAGTTCGCGCTCGAGCGCGAGCGGCGCCACTACCTCGAAGAGCTCCGCCGGCTCAATCGCGAGTTGGAGCGGCGCGTGGCCGGCCGCACGCGCGAGTTGGAGGAGGCCAATGCGATGCTTCACCATCGCACCCGCGAGCTGGAGCGGCTGGCGCTGACCGACCCGCTCACGGGGCTCCTCAACCGCCGGGCGATGGAGGAACTGGCGCGCTTCGAGCTCAAGCGACACGCGCGCTACCCCAGCGCGCTGACCCTGGGCTACGTCGACGTCGATCACTTCAAGCAGGTCAATACCAACCACCTGTTGACCGGCGGCGACGAGGTGCTCAAGGCGCTGGCCCGCGTCCTGTCCACCTCGGTGCGGGGGGTCGATTCGGTCGGGCGCTTCGGCGGGGAGGAGTTTTTGGTGATCGCCCCCGAGACGGACGAGGAAGGCGCCCTGACTCTCGCCGAACGCATTCGCGCCACGGTGGCCGAAGCGTCGATCGAGTACAACGGGCGCGCCATCCCCATCACCGTGAGCCTGGGCTTCGCCGTGGCCGACATTGGGATACCGGCCGACTACACCGCGATGACCGAGGCGGCCGCGGCGGCGCTGCAGTTTGCAAAGCAGCACGGCCGCAACCGTTCCGAGGTGCGCCGGCTATCCGCTGCCCAGGCGGGGCAAGCTGGGCCTTTGCTCGACAGGCCCCTGGAATGATACACTAGCTTCAGAAGGAGGAAGGAGGAAGGATGAGCCCAGAAAGACCTCTTCTTCATCCTTCACCTTTCATCCTTCCAAAGAGGGAGTGTTCGCCATGAAGAGACTGATCTGGGCGTTGCCGTTCTCCCTGGCCGTGTTGTCCGGTGTGTTGCCGGCGCCGGCCGACGAGCCGGAGCGGCTCAAGCCGATCCCCTTGACCTGCAATACGGAGGCCGACGAGGACGAGCCGCACGTGGCCGATGGGGGGCTGACGCTCTACTACTCCGCTCTGCGGAAGGCCAAGGTGGACATCATGGTGGCGCGCCGCGCCGCGCTGAACAAGGCCTGGCCGAAGGGCAAGGTTCTCGAAGATTACGTCTCGACGGAAGGCGACGATCGCAGCACGTATGCCACGGAGGGCCGCTATCCGCAGTATCTCTATTTCGCGACCAAGAAGGAGAAGAAGGGCACGAACTTCGACGTCTACGTCGCCGTGAGGCAGGATCGTGGCCGAGCCTGGTCGTCTCCGACGCCGATCAACCCCATCACGACGGCGGCCGACGAACTGCACCCCTGGGTGACGGGGGACGGCAAGCAACTCTATTTCAGCCGGCGGACGGAGGAGGGCTGGCGGGTGTTCGTCGCGAAGCGCCCGGCGGCGGGTGGCCCGCAGGGTTGGGGCAAGCCCGAGCTGGTGAAGGAACTGCCAGAGGACTTCCACCACGCGACGCTCGCGCCGGACGGCAAGACGATGTATCTGCAAGGGCCCCTCGGCAAGGGCCGCTGGGGGCTATTCGCATCGACGCGCGGGGCGAGCGGCTGGAGCAAGCCGATGGCCCTGGCCTCGCTGAATCACCCCGACGGCAAGACGGGGGACCGCTCGCCCAACCTGAGCCGCAACGGCGCGCTGCTCTATTTCGCCTCGGATCGCCCTGGCGGGAAGGGCGGGCTCGACCTCTACGCGATCTCGACGGCGCAACTCAAGAAGAAGAAAAGTGGTTAGTGGCACGAACAGAATGAGGCGAGCGGGGGGGCTTGTGCCCCCTGTTGAAGGCGCCCCAACAGGGACTCACGCCCCCCGCTCGCCAACAAGCAACAGGGGCTTACGCCTCTCGATGCTCAGTTCCACACCGACTTGCTGTACGGGTCATTGATCGCAAGGATCGTGTTGTACAGGTCGGAGTAATAGGTGTAGGCATACACGGTGAAGGTGTAGACGGGCGGGGCGCTGGAGGCCCCGTTGAGCGTCGGATCAACCGGGCCCAGGCCGATGGGGTCGCTCACGTTCGTGCCCGTGAGGGAGTACGCGAGAGGCTGGAGCGCCGAGCCATTCTGCGTCCCGGCGCTGAAGCAGATGGTGTAGGTGCCCGCCCCGAGCAGAACGTTGAAGTCGGCGGACTGCCCGGCCAGGACGAGCTGCGTGGCCATCACCTCGCCCGCCTGGTTGAAGATCGTCATCCGCAGGCCGTTGGCCGTCCCGGCCGTCCCACCGTCGGCCGACAGTTCGAAGTGGAACAACTGCGCCTCCGTCACCGTCAAGGTGCGGAAGTCTTGCGCCTGTGCCGCGCTCAGCGTGCCGGCGGCGACCTGGGGGAGCGCCGGGGCGCTCGCGCTGAAACCGACCCCGAGGAAGTAACCTCCCGAGGGCCCCGTCCAGGCGTGTCCGTCGGTCATGGCCACGACGTAGTAGGCACTCCCGGGCGCAACGCCCGCGATCCTCAGCGAGTAAGACCCGTCGTCGTTGGTGACGACGCGCCCCACGAGCAGGTTCCGGTGGGAGTCGTAGACCAGAAGGCGCGGGCTCGGCCCGTTGGCGCTCAGGCCCCAGGCGGTGACCGTCATCGTCGCCGGGGACGAGCCCGCCCGAGCGCTGGGCGCCTGGAACTGGTAGACGTGCGCGTTCCCCGCGCTCTGGAAAGCGCCCTGGACGGAGTAGGTAAAACGCGGGTCATCCGGAACGACGGTGCTCGACAGAGTGGTCGCGGGGCCGGTGTTGTTGTCCTCCGACTTCCCGTCGTCGGATTTGTCGCCATCGCCCGAGTTGTTTTCGCCCTGTCCGGAAGCGTTGCCGAAGTTGGTCTGCAGCCGATAGGCCCCCAGACCGAAGACGTCCGTCGTAGCGCCTTCCACCTTGAGGTAATAGGTGCCTCTCGGGGCGAACGAGGGGAGCGAGATCGTCAGGTTCCCGTTCGTGGGATCGGTCGCCACCGCCGACTGCACGAGCTGCTGGTTGGCGTCGAAGACACTCAGCCGCGCCGTCAACAGGCTCAGCCCCGACGCCTGGAGCGTTACGCTGAAACGCGATGCGTTCTTGGGGACTTTGACCGCGTAGAAGTCGGCCTCGCCGGGTGCGGCGATCTCCGCGGACACGGTCGTCGAGGGGGCGAGCTTGGCGGCGGTGGCAAAGGTATCGTTGCCCCCCTTCCCCCCCGTCTGGGTGTGGGTGGCCTGGCCACCCACGCCCGTCGTGAATGCCTCGGGCTGGCGGGCCCCGTAGAGGGCCTGCACGGCGCTGACGTCGGCGGCGCTCAGCCCCGTCCGCACGCCGTGGTAGTCCTCGTACATCGCGGACGTCGGGTCGGAACTGTCGGCGATGCCCAGCGCGTGCCCGGCCTCGTGGAGGGCCACGGAGTAGAGGTCGAGAGCGCTCGTCGGCCCGATCCCGAACGTCTGGGCCGTGTTGAAAATGACGTCGCCCGCCAGGGTGCTGCCCTCGCCCGACGGCGTGGTGATCGCCAGCACTTCGGGGGACAGGGCCCGCCCAACGATGCGGAGGTCGCCGAAGCGCGCATCGCCCTGGACGAGCCCGGCGGTGCCGAGGGCCTGCCCGCCATCGGCCACGAGTCCGATGTTGATTTCGGCGCTGGCCGCCCAGGTCTGGAACGCCCGGAGGACCTCGCGCTCCCACGCGCTGGTCGAGACCGTGGCCCCCAGGGAGCCGAACAGGTTGCTGGCTCGCCCCAGCACCGAAGTGCCGTCGGGCGCGAAACTGAGCGTCAGGTGGCTGGGATCGGACCACGGGATGCCGAACGTCGCGGGCACACGGCGGTCTTCCAGCACTTCGAGCTCGAGCCGACAAAAGCGGACCATGACAATGCCTTCTCCAAGCGGGGCGGCGGCGATGCGCGGACCACGGGATGAAGCGGGCTTGCTCGGAGGGGGTCGAGATGGGGGCGTAAACCGTTCACGTTCCAGGGCGAAGGGAAGGGCCTTCCCGGCCCTTGAGTTCCTGGGCGGCACGGAGCGCTTGCAGAAACTCGGGGCGAGCGCGGATGGCATCCATGTCCTTGTCGCGCGCGATCTCGTCGAAGCGGTCAAAGCCCTTGCGGAGGGCAGAGGCGAACAGTTGCAAAGCCTCCCGCCGGTCGTCGGGCTGAGCGGTGGAGGTCAGGGCGAAGACGCAGGCCATCTGGTAGAGCGTCTGGGGGCTGCTGTCGCTCGCCAGACAGGCGCGGGCGTCGCGATGAGCCCCGCCACGCTGGCCGAGGCGTGCCCGGTAGACGGCCCGCCCGCCGCGGAGGGGCACCGAATTGGGGTAGCGCTCGAGCGCCTCGTCGAGCACGGCGAGGGCCTGCGGCAACTTCCCTTGCTTCTCGGCCAGGACGTAGGCCTTGTTGCTCAGCGCCGGGTACGAGTGTCGGTTGCGCTTCAGCACGGCCTCGAAGTCGGCGAGGGCGCCGTCGGGATCGCGCGTCAGGCGCGCGACGCCACGGGCGATGAAACCATCCTCGTCGTTGGGCGCGAGCTTCAGCCCCTGTTGGTAGTCCGCCTCGGCGCCCTCGACGTCTCCCACCTGGTGGCGGAACTGGGAGCGGGCGAAGTAGACGCGCGTGTGAGCGATCTTCCCTTCCAGGGCCCGGTCCAGGTCGGCGAGGGCGTCCTTGTGCCGCCCGAGCCGATGCCGGGCGATGGCCCGGTTGAAGTAGGCGTCGGCATAGTCGGGATCGAGGCGGACGACCTCGTCGAAGTCCTGAGCAGCCCGGTGGTAGGCCTGCTGCCGCAAGCGCGCCAGTCCGCGGTTGAAATGGGACAGCGCGTGGTCGGGGCGCAGGACGAGGGCGTTCGTGAAGCAGGCGCCGGCCTCGGCGTCCGCGCCCAGGTTGGCGTGGCAGTGGCCCAGCACGAACCAGGCCGCGAAGTGAGTCGGCTCCAGACGGGTGGCCTCTTCAAGAAGGGGGACGGCCTCGCCGAATCGGTTGTGGGCGGCGTGCTCGGCCCCTTCCAGGTAGCGGTCGCGCGCTCCCCGAAGCCCAGCTTCGCCAGCCCTGGCGCGAAGGAGCAGGGCCTCGTCGGCGCGGCCGAGGCGGCCCTCCAGGTCGGCCTGCCGGCGCCACAGGACGCGTGGGACAGTCCCGTCGGGGTAGCAAGGCTCGGCCAGTCGGGCGAGGCGCAGGGCCTCGCGGAGCTCTTCTTCCTGGCGCTCGGCTGAGCCCAGGTCAGCGAGCTGGTGGGCGGCCCCGGACAGCAACAGCAAGGCGTCGCCGACCTCTTCGCGCAAGTGGGCCTGCATCTCGGCAGGTAGGTGGCGATAGTCCGGGGCTTGCTGCCAGTCCGGCCCGTCGAGCGCCTGGTAGCGCGCCAGCGACTGGCGGGCGAGCTCGGTGCCCCGACGGAGTTGCTGGACGTCGCCGGTGCGCGTGATCTGCAAGAGCTGGGCCTCTTGCTGCTCGGTGCGAAACGCGGCGAGCGCCTCCACGGCCTGGGAGCGGGCCAGCATCTGGCCGCGGCAGACGAAGCCGGCCAGCAGCACGCCCAGGAGCAGGGTCGCCACGGCGGTCACGCCGGAGGAGGAGGTCAGGCGCGGATGGCGGCGGGCCCATTTGGCCGCGCGCTCGCCCAGGGAAGGATTCGGCGCGTGCCGGAGGGGCAAGTTGGCGCGCTGGCGGTCGATGTCCTCCTGGAGCTCGCGCGCCGACTGGTAGCGCCGTTGGGGGTCTGGCTCCAGGCAATGGCGCACGATCGACTCGACCCCTGCGGGCACGTCGCCGTTGTGGGCCCGCAGTCTGGGGGGCGGGCCCGAGCGCTCGGCCAGCATGCGCGGGAGCATCTCGTTCAAGGGGCCGTGCGCCCGCGCGAAGGGGTGCTGGTGCGCGAGCAGTTCGTAGAGGATGACGCCCAACGAGTAGACGTCGGAGCGGCCATCGACGGCGACGGCGCGGCCACGGAAGGCCTCGAGGTGTTCGGGGGCCATGTAGGGCAACGTCCCGCCGACCTGAGATAGAGGGCCGCTCCCGACCTTGGTGTCCTCGGCCAAGTTGAAGTCCAGCAACATGGGCTGGCCCTCATCGGTGAGCAGCACGTTGGCCGGCTTGAGGTCGCGATGCACGATGCCGCGCTCGTGGGCGTGCGCCAGCCCGTCGGCAAGGCGCGCCCCCAACCACAGCACGGCCTCGGTATAGCTTACCCGGCTCAGCATGTCGAGAATGGCCCGCGTGCCCGGCGCTCGCGGGGGCAAGCCGCGCCGCGCCACGGGGGGCGTGGGCCGCGTTTCTGGCGTCGCGGTGACCCGGGTGTTGGGCAGCCGGGAGTGGCCGGGGAGCGGGATCGTGTCGGCATGGTTCTGGAGGGTGCTGATCAATTGCCGTCCCGAGCCCGGCCCCTTCCGGGCGTGGGTGGCCTTGTCGCCCACGCGATGCTGGGAAGAGCCGCGCAGCCCTTCGAGGACGTGGGCCAGCGTGGTTGCGCCCAGGTACGGCATGCAGGTCGCCAGGACCGGATGCGAGCGATGGATCGAGTAGACCGGGACGATGTTCGTGTGGAGCAACTGGGCCAGCGTTTGCGGCTCTCCCCCGGCGTCGGCGGTCACCTTCAAGGCCACGTAGCGATCGGCCAGTTCCCCCTGGCGCGCGAGGAAGACCCTGCCGAACGCTCCTCGGCCCAGTTCCGCGATCAAGTGGAAGCCCAGAAAGGTGCTGCCGACTTCCGGCAGGCCCCCGACGGCCTCGGCCATTCGGGCGGACGCTTCGGGGCGGGCGTCGAGGAAGCTGGCCCAGGAGATGGCGTCCTGCTCGTCGCACGGAAGCGGGCTGTCCGGAGACGGGCGGGTGCGCGGCTGGGAGGGGCCTGCGGCGCACGACAACGCGTCGGCCGGGCGGGGACAATCGTCCAAGGAACGACGCGTAGCGGGGGCTTGTTTGGATGCCATGCCCTTGCCCTTCAACGAACGCCCCCGCATGCTTCAGGCCGGCTCAGGCGTTGCTGCTCGAATGATCGTGATGCGAAAGAATGGTGACGCTCCCGGGTCGCCCGAAGCGCATTGTGTTGAGAATCTAGGCCATAACAATGGCATTGGCAAAAAAATCGTGTAAATCGCGCGAATTGTCAGGATCGCGAGGGGTGGGGTCGAGGGGGCTTACGGCGGCACCGAGTTTGCACATCGAATGGATCAGGAGGTCAGACGGTCGCCTCCCTGATGATTTCCACCCAGGAGGACCATGCCATGCGTTCGTTCTTGCTGTCCCTCGTGTTCGCCGGCGCGGCGCTCGTCGTGCTTGCGCCTTCGCAGGCGGAGGCCCAGTACCGCCGGAGCTACTACGGTGGCTACTCCGGCTATCCGGCCTACGGCTACAATACGTACTACACGGCCCCCTACTACTCGGGCTACAACTACTCCTACGCGCCTTACCGGAGCTACTACGCCGCGCCCTACGCCTACTCCGGCTACTCCGGCTACGCTCCCCCCGTCACCTACGCGTATAGCGCCCCCGCCTACAACTCCTACGCCGCCCCTTATTACCGGAGCTACTACGGCGCTCCTGGCGGTGTCTACGTCTACCCGTGAACCTGGTCTTTCCCAGAGCCCAAGAGGCCGCAAGTCGTTCCCTCGGGAATACTTGCGGCCTCGCCCTTTTACGATTCTCCTTCCGGCGCCTCTTTCATCGTGGGCGGCGCCAGTCCCTCTGCTTGCGGCAAGTCGCCCAGCGACCTCAGCCCGAACACCTGCAAGAACTTGCGCGTCGTTGCGTAAAGCAGGGGCCGGCCCAGCGAATCGTCGTGTCCCGCGATGCGCACCAGGCCCTTCTCCATCAACTGCTGAAGCACGGCCCCGCTCTGCACCCCGCGAACACCCTCGACGTCGGCACGCGCGATCGGCTGGCGATACGCCACGATGGCCAGGGCCTCGCGCGCCGCCGCGGTCATCTGGGCCTCGTTGCCGGCGCGGCGGAGCCTGACCAGCCACGGGTGAAATTCCGCCCGCGTGAGCAACTGGTAGCCGCCGGCCAACTCCTCGACCTGGAAAGCGGAACCGTCCTTGTCCAGCAACGCACGCAGTTGCTCAACAAGCCGGCGCGCCTCTGCGGCGTCGGGCAATCCAGCCAGCACCGCCAGGCGGCGGGCCGTCAGCGGCTCGTCCGCGGCCAGCAGCGCCGCCTCGACAAGCGCCACGCGCGGGGGGCGGGCCAGTTCGCCTTGCGCGTCGGCCTCGGCGGGCGCGTCGGCCCCGAGGCGTAAGAGCAGTGGGAGGGGGTGGTTCTGCGGGCGCGGGGCGCGCCCATTCAGAACGAGCCCCGGCCGAGCTTGCGGATGGCGGAACATGCGATGATTTTTCCTTCCGTGACGACTGCTTGCCACCCTCTCCCCACCCCGATAGATTAACGCCCGTCCGGGCTTCCCTACAACGTGTCCTCTGGCGGTGGAAGGGGCTGGCGACGTGTCCGAACTCCTCTCCCGGCTGGGCCTGCCTTCCGTTTGGGCGGGCGGGCTGAGCGCCGTGTTGCAGGCCAGCATCCTGGTCGGCTTCGTGGCGGCCTCGGCCGTCTTCTTCATCTGGCTCGAACGCAAGGTCGCCGGGCGCATCCAGGATCGCCTCGGCCCCACGCGCGTCGGCGGGAAGTTCGGCTGGCTCCAGACTCTCGCCGACGGGCTCAAACTGCTGGTCAAGGAAGACCTCATCCCCACCGACGCCGACAGCATGCTCTTCCGCCTGGGGCCCTACATCGCCTTCTGCGGCGCCTTTGGCGCCTTCATCGCGCTGCCCTTCGCCGACGGCTGGGTCGCCAAGTCGCTCTCCGTGGGCGTCTTCTTCATGCTCGCCGTCATGTCCACCGAGGTCTTCGGCATCATCCTCGCGGGCTACGGCTCGGGCAGCAAGTGGGCGCTCTTCGGCGGCATGCGCGAGGCCGCCCAGATGGTGTCCTACGAGGTGCCGATGGCCATCTGCGTTCTCGTGCCGGTCATCGTGGCCGGGTCGATGGACCTCACCCGCATCGCGCTGAACCAGGGCGGGGCTTTCTGGAACTGGTATCTCTTCCACGACCCCTTCACGTTCGTCGCCTTCTGGACCTACTTCACCTGCGCGACCGCCCAGTGCAAGCGCGCCCCCTTCGACCTCGCCGAGGCGGAGAGCGAACTGGTCGCCGGCTTCCACACCGAATACAGCGGGCTCCGCTGGTCGTTCTTCTTCATGGCCGAATACGCCGCCATGTTCGCCGTCAGCGGCATTGCCATCCTCCTGTTTCTCGGCGGCTGGAACAGCGGGCTCGTTCCCTTCGAGCTGAGCCGGGCGCTTTCCTGGCCCCACCCGGTGCTCAACGTGGGCAACGTCATCAACGCGCACGTCTTCGTCCTCAAGGCCTGGGTGCTGGTCTTCGTAATGATGTGGGTGCGCTGGACCTTGCCGCGGCTGCGCATCGATCAGGTGATGATGACGTGCCTGAAGTATCTGCTGCCGATCAGTTGTGTCCTGCTGCTGGGCGTGAGCGTCTGGGAAGTGGCCGTGCGCCCGCTCGTCGGCCCCTACTTCCCCTATGGGCTCAGCGCGCTGTGCATCGCGGCCTTCGCATGGCTGGCCTTCAAGGTCGTGACCACGCCGAGCAAGTTGCCGGTGTCGGGGGTGGCGAGCCCGTGGGCGCTGAACGTCGCGCCGCCTCGCCCCAATGACGCTGGCGTGGCCGGCAAGCCGTGAGGGAAACGCTCCGGGGGCAGGCGCCGCCGGCTCATCAACAGGGGGCTAACGCCCCCCGCTCGCCGAGGCCCGTGACCGATGGACGTGCTGACGAACGCCTTGTTCTACATCCTGGCCGCCCTCACCGGCGCCAGCGCCATCGCGATGGTGCTCACGCAGAACATCGTGCGCGCCGCCACCTGGCTGCTGTTCGCCCTGGCCGGCACCGCGGGCATCTTTTTCCTGCTCGGTGCCGACTTCATCGGGGCCACTCAGCTCCTCATCTACGTGGGCGGGACCCTCGTGCTGGTGGTCTTCGGCGTCATGCTCACCGCGCAGGGCCCGTTCATCAACATGCGGATCGGCGCGGCGGAGTGGCTGATCGCCCTGTCCGTCGGCCTGCTGCTCTACGGGGTGCTGGCCGTCAGCCTGCTGGCCACGCCGGTCGCGCCGGAAGCGGCCCACAGGGCCGAGGGGGCTGAGCAGGGACGGGAACTGATTGCCAGCAAGCACCTCGGCGTGGCGTTGCTCGGCGAACGGCGGGCCACTGCCCAGGCCGACATGACCGGCCTGCCGCCCGGCAAGTCCGGTCGGCAGCGCGAGCGCATGGCTTACTTGCTGCCTTTTGAAATCGTCTCGGTCCATCTCCTGGTGGTTTTGATCGGCGCCGCCTATCTCGCCCGCGCCAAGAAGCGCCGAGGTGCCAGCTCATGAACGCGAGCTCCTTGCTGTCCACGCTGGTGTTCGCCGCAGACGACGCGGCGGGCCATTCCGGGTGGGCGATCGGCCTCAATCACTACCTCTTGCTGGGCGCGCTGCTGTTCACGTGTGGCGCGGTGTGCATGGCGACCAAGCGCAACGCCATCGGCGTGCTGATGGGCGTGGAACTGGTGCTCAACGGTTCCACGGTCAATTTCGTGGCGTTCGCCCATTTCAACCCGGTCTTCGAGGTCGAAGGGCAGATCTTCGCGCTCTTCGTGATCGTGCTGGCGGCTGCGGAGGCGGCCGTGGCGCTGGCCATCGTGCTCAACTTCTATAACAACCACATGACCGTGGACGTCGATACCGCCGAGGAGCTCAAGGGCTAGCCTTTAGTGCTTAGTTCTTAGTCCGTAGTGCTTAGCAAAGACAGAACGTGGCGTGGGCCCTCTTTGCTAAGCACTAAGAACTAAGAACTAAGAACTAATGAAGAAAGGTCGCCATGTTGCGGGAAATCTACGAGAACCGTCCCGGTCTCTTCTTCGTCGCGGCCACCCTGCTGCCCCTGGCCTCGTTCGTGCTGGTCCTCCTGGCCAGTTCCGCGTGGTGTCTGTGCCGCCGCTACCGAGATCAGGCGGCGGGGCTCGCCCTCTACAACCTCCTCGGCGGCGACAAGCGGGGGCGCGGCGCCGCCTACGTCGCCCTGAGCGCCATCGCCGGCTCGTTCGTGCTGAGCCTCACGGGCTTCATCCTCTACCACAAAGAGCAGAGGGAGTACGAGCACCGGACCACCGGCCCGGTGAAGGAACTTCGGGCCGAACTGAACGACCTGGAGGCGCGCGCCGAGGCGGCTGGTAGGAAGGCCGAAGGCCTCGAAACCAAGGTCGCCGCCGCCGAGGAAGAGGTCGAGGCCGCGCGGAAGCAGGACAAGACCAGGCTCGCCGCGCGCGAGGCCGATCTCGCGGCGCTGCGCAAAGAGGCGAAGCCAGCGAACGCCGCAAAGGAGAAGGCCGCCGCCGCTGCCGAGGCACAGGAAAAGGAGATCAAGCGAGCCCTGGGGAGCTGGGAGGATCGCCGCACCGCCGCCTGGAAGGGCCAGCGCGAATGGCTGCGCGTCTCGCCCGCCGGCATGGCCGACCCCAGCCGCGGGACCATCCTCTCGCTCGGCTTCTACATCGATAACCTGTCGGCGCTGATGTTCGTCATGGTGACGTTTATCGCCACGCTCATCCATCTCTTCTCGATGGGCTACATGAGCGAGGAGCTAGGCGAGGAGGTCGAGGACCATCAGGTCGATGCGTCCGGGCACTGGGGCCACGAGGCCGAAGGGCATCACGACCCGATCCACGACGAAGCGCACGCGCATGCCCATTTGAAGCGGCGCGGGCGGTTCGGGCGGTTCTTCCTCTACCTGTCGCTGTTCTGCTTCTCCATGCTCAACCTGGTGCTGGCCGACAACCTCTTCCAGGTCTTCCTGAGCTGGGAACTGGTCGGCGTCTGCTCCTACCTGCTCATTGGCTTCTACTTCGAGCGCCAGAGCGCCGCCAACGCGGCCAACAAAGCGTTCATCACCAACCGCGTCGGAGACGCCGGCTTCATCATCGGCCTGCTGATCGTGTGGTCGTTCATCGGCACTTTCAACTTCGAGGGGATCTTCCAGCAGGTGCGTCACCCGGTACAGGACGCCCACGGGAACAAGGCCGACCTTGCCGGGCAGATCGTGCGCGGCAGTCCCGAGACGGTGAGAGGAAAGCCCGGCCTGGTGACGATGGAGCCGGGCAAGGGCGACATGGTCCTGCTGTTCCCCGCCAGGCCGAACATGGACGAGGGCGCGAAGGGACACTTCGACAACGCCCACAAGGGGAGAAAGGTCGTCCTCCCCGCCGATCGCAAGCCCGACGAGTTCGGCGCGATGCCGTACTGGCTGCTCGTCGTCGCGGGGCTGGGCATCTTCCTCGGCTGCGTCGGCAAGTCGGCCCAGTTCCCGCTGCAAGTGTGGTTGCCCGACGCGATGGAAGGCCCCACGCCCGTCAGCGCCCTCATCCACGCCGCCACGATGGTGGCGGCCGGCGTCTACCTCGTCGGCCGCTGCTACCCGCTCTTCACGCCCGACGTGCTGCTGGTCATCGCCTACGTGGGCGGGATCACCCTGTTCGTGGCGGCCACCATCGCGGTGGTGATGACCGACATCAAGAAGGTGCTCGCCTACTCCACGGTGAGCCAACTCGGCTACATGATGTTGGCGCTGGGCATCGGCGGGTGGGTGGCGGGGCTGTTCCACCTGATGACGCACGCCTTCTTCAAGGCGCTGCTCTTCCTCGGCTCGGGCTCGGTCATCTACGGCTGCCATCACGAGCAGGAAATGACCAAGATGGGCGGGCTCTACGACAAGATGAAGATCACCGCTCTGACGATGCTCATGGGCGTGCTGGCCATCGCGGGCATTCCGTTCTTCAGCGGGTGGTACAGCAAGGACTCGATCCTTGCCCAGGCGCTCGGCTACGTGAGCGTCCACCCCGAGCACGCGCTGCTGTTCCTGCTGCCCCTGGCCACGGCGGGGATCACCACGTTCTACATGTTCCGGATGTGGTTCATGACCTTCACCGGCGCCCCGAAGGACCACCACGTCCACGAACACGCCCACGAATCGCCCTGGCCCATGACGGTGCCTCTCATCGCCCTCGCCACGTGCAGCGTGGCGATCGGCTGGGGCTGGCCGGTGTGGGACGCCAAGGCCAGTCACGCTTCTCACCTGCTCTCTCTCTCCGAGCCGCTTTCCGTCAAGGCGGACTTCGGCGAGGTCGGGGCGAACTCACGTGGGAGCCATGCGGGGCATGGCGACCACGAGGAGGGCGCGGCCAAGGAGCCGGCGGCCGCGAAGAAGCACAAGGCGACGGTGGAGCACCAGGCCCACGCGTACCACGACCTGGCAGGCTATCTGGCCCTCGGCGTCGTCGCGCTGGGGCTCATCTTCGCCAGCCTGCTCTACTTCAACCACGTGCTCGACCCGGCCGAGGCGAAGGAGCAGTTTCCGCGCGTCCACGCCTTCCTGGCACACAAGTGGTACTTCGACGAGCTCTATAGCGCGATGCTGGTGCGGCCGGTGCTGGTGATCGGGCGCTGGTGCCGGGAGGTGGACCTGCTCGGAATCGATGGCATCCTCCACGCCGTGGCGCGCGGGACGGTGCGCGTGGCGAGGTGGAGCGGCAAGTTCGACTCGGGCTTCGTCGATTGGTCGGTCAACCTGTTCGGCGACACCGTCTGGGCGGTCGGTGCCCGCCTGCGCGGCGTGCAGACGGGCTACCTGCGCAACTACGTACTTTTCCTGGTGCTGGCGGCGGTCGGCATCTTCGTGGCGCTGTCGTACTTCCTGGCGCAGGCGGCGGCGGGCGGATGATTCCTTCCGGTGGTTCGGTTTAGCCGCGGTTCGGATAACCGCGCGACCGTCACGTTCGGGTGTGCAACGCGCGGTGATGCGAACCGCGGCTAAACGAGGTAGGCCCCCTCCCATGGCTGAAGAAGACCTGCTCTGGATGTCGGTGGTCGTGTTCCTGCCCAGCGCCTTCGCGCTGGCGTTGCTGCTGTTCCCGCGCGGCAAGGAACAGGCCATGTGCTGGTGGTCGCTGGCCGGCACCGCCCTGACGCTGGGCGTCAGCATCGGCATGTTCATCCACTTCAAGAACGACACCATCGACCGCCACGTCAGCGGCGACGCGACCGCCGCGCGCAAGAAGGGGTCGCTGGACTGGCGCGCCGAGAAGCTCGAAGGCCGGGCGGCCGTCAGCCCGGAGACCGCCGACGCCGGGCCCGCCAAGAGCGACAACTGGGTGGCCCGCTACCCGTGGATCGAGCGCTTCAACATCTACTATTACCTGGGCGTGGACGGCATCAGCATGCCGCTAGTGCTGCTGACGACGCTGCTGTGCTTCCTGGCGATGGTCGCCAGCTTCAACATCAAGCGCTACGAGAGCACGGAGCGGTTCGTCAAAGGCTACTGCATGCTCTTTCTGATCCTCGAGACGGGCATGTTGGGCACCTTCCTGGCGCTCGACTTCTTCCTCTTCTACATCTTCTGGGAAGTGATGCTCCTGCCGATGTACTTCCTCATCGGCGTCTGGGGCGGGCCGCGGCGCGAATACGCCGCCGTGAAGTTCTTCCTCTACACGCTCCTGGGCAGCGTCCTCATCCTGATCGCGCTGCTCGGCTTCTACTTCACCGACGTCCACGACTTCGTCAGCGGGTCGGCATTGCAAAAGGAGGTCGAGCGCTCCAACGTCCCCGCCGTCAAGGAAAAGGTGGAGGCGCACAACAAGGCGCGGACGGCGCGCAACGCGGCCCAGGCGAGCCTGGAGACCAAGGCCAAGGACGCGAAGACCACGCTCAAGGAGGCGCGGGCCGAGTTGGCGGCCTTTCGCCAGGCGGCCGCCGCCGAGCGCCAGGCCGCGACCGCCGTGGAGAAGGCCAAGCAAGGCGTCGTCGTCAACTCGTTCGACCTCGTGCTGCTCGCCCGCGTCGGCCGGACCGCCCTCGAGGTGTTGCGCAACCGCGACGGAGAGGGCGCCTTGCCCGCCAGCGTCCCCAGCCTCAAGCGGGCCGAGGCCGCCGTCGCCACCGCCAAGGACAAGCTCGACCTTCACAAGGCCCCGGCGGGACGCGCCCGCGAGGAGGTCGAGAAGGCAAAGCAAGCGGCTGCGGCGGCCCGCGCCAGGCTTGCGAACGCCAAGGGCGACCTGACGGCGCTGGAGCAGGAACAGAAGAAGCGGGACGCCGAGGCGATCCAGGGCGAGCTCAAGTCGGTCACGGCGGTCGCCTACTTCGAGGACGCCCGGAGCGGGCTCCAGCGCGCCCAGGACAACCTCGCGGCCACGCGCGAAGGGGTGTCCGGGCGGCTCAAACAGCCGTTCTTCACTCCGGCCTTCCAGTACACGATGTTCGTGCTCCTCTTCATCGGCTTCGCCATCAAGGTGCCGGTGTTTCCCTTCCACACCTGGCTCCCCGATGCCCACGTCGAGGCGCCCACGCCGATCAGCATGATCCTGGCCGGGGTGCTGCTCAAGCTGGGCGGGTACGGCATCATCCGCATCGCCTATCCCATTTGTCCGTGGGCGGCCGAGCAACTGGCGCTGTGGGTGGCGCTGTTCGGCGTCATCAACATCGTCTACGGCGCCTTCGCCGCGATGGCGCAGACCGACTTCAAGAAGCTGGTCGCCTACAGCTCGGTCAGCCACATGGGCTACGTGATCCTGGGCATCGCCGTGTGGTCCTCCCCGGAGAACCGCGCCTACTGGGCCTGGGGAATGAACGGGGCGATGTTCCAGATGATCGCCCACGGCATCACCTCGGCGGGCATGTTCTTCTGCGTCGGCGTGATCTACGACCGGGCCCACCACCGCAACCTCGACAACTTCCGCGGCCTGTACGAACCGATGCCGCTCTACGGCGGGATCAGCGCCGTCATCTTCTTCGCCGCGATGGGCCTGCCGGGCATGTGCGGCTTCGTGGGCGAGTTCATGGTGGTGCTCTCGACGTGGAGCTTCGCGCCGGACGGCGCCGCCTGGGTCGGGAAGCTGTTCGCCATCCTCTCGGCCCTGACGGTCGTGCTCACGGCGGCCTACATCCTGTGGACGCTCCAGCGCGTCTTCATGGGCACCAACCCGACGTACAAGAACTACCCCGACGTCACGGTGCCGGAGCTGTCGTGCATCATTCCGCTGGTGGTGCTGTCGGTGGTGCTCGGCGTGGCGCCGGCCCTGCTGCTCAACTGGATGGAGCCGAGCGTCACGAACCTCGTCGATACGCTGGCGAGCCTCAAGTAGGCCATCGCGCAACGGCGAGCCGCCGGGGGGTTTGCGGGGGGGGGCGCCCCCCCCCGCCCCGCACAACCCGCCGGGCCGCCGGGGCCGCCCCCCCGCGGCG
>JBBSEZ010000153.1:0-20615 GCA_038239195.1 Gemmatales bacterium | reverse complement strand
GTTGCGCCCCGCGTGGGCCTCGAAGACTCGGCCCACCCTACGCGGTTGTTCGGCGAGGTAACGGCCTCAACGTTTCGGCCATTTCAGGTGCTTGTGCAGGAAGTCGTAGGTTCCCTTGCCGTTGATCGTGTGAGGGCCGACGAACCATTCGATCTCGGCGCGGTCGCGGAGGCCAAGCCGCGCCTGGTAGAGGTGGCGCACCTTGGCGAACTCGTACGCCACGCGCTCATCGGGGGCGACGCCGTCGAAATGGCCCCGCTCCACCATGAACGGGCGAGGCGCGATCAGCGCTGCCATCTCGGAATAGTTGAACGTGCTGCCGAGGTCGAACTCGAAGATCTCGTACTCCATCGTCCAGACGTAACTGTACTTGCTGCGCGTCGAGGCGTTCTTCCAGACCCAGTCGTTGAAGTCGGCCGAGCAGATCGACAGGCAGTAGTTGCTCACCAGGGGCGGGATGCGCCTGGCCGACTTCCCGCCGTAGCTCAGGCCGTAGAAGGCGATGCGCTCGCCATCGACGAAGGGCAGCGTTTTGAGCCAGTCGGTAATCTGCTGATGCTGCGGGACGATGATCGAGAAGAGGCTCTTGCCGATCGGGTTGGCCTTGCGCTGCAAGGTGCGGAAGCGGTCGCCGAAGAGGTAGAGGTTTTGCGGCGCGAACGTAATGAAGCCGCGCTCGGCGAGCTGGGTGGCGAAGGCCTTGTAATACGCGAAGCCCTCCTTGCCGATGACGTGCTCCGGCCGGCCTTCCAGGCCGTGCTGGCAGACCACGACAGGGCGCTTCTCGCCTGGCTTGATTCCTTTTGGCACGACGAGCAGCCCGTAGGCGATCACGTCGGGGTAGACGTCGAGGACGACTTGATAGATCGTCCACTTGTCGCCCTCCAGGAACGTGCGCGTGCGGGCGTTGGCCGGAAGCAGCTTGTGGTCGAAGCGGCCGATGGCCTCGGTGGCGAACTTCTCGCGGTAGGGCTCGACGCTGTTCCTGTACTTTTCCGGAGAGGAAGTGTCGAGCTTGCTCATGAACTGCGCCCGGACGTAGGGCGACTCGGCGAGGAGGCGCTGAGTATGACGATCGACCTCGCGGAACTGGCGCTGCTGGCGCGACCTGGGATCGAACGATTTGCGCAGGTGGACGGGGGCCTTCCCGTCGGTTGCGCTGGCTCGTTTCGCGAGCGCAGCGAGGAAGGCGTCGAGCGTTTGGGTGCCGCCGCACGGCATCATTCCGGGACCGGGGGCAACAGGCGTCCTCGTCTCGATCGCGTTGGTGATGAGGTCGAACGGAGCTTCCAGCTTCAAGCCCTGCACCAGGAGGCGCGCCCGCCCCAGCTCCTTGCGAACCTCGGGCAGGGGCGGGGTGACCAGCCGCCCGGGGCCACCGCCCTGGCTCGGCAACGCGATCTCCGGGGCGCGCGAGGCTTCGACCACCAGAGGGCGCGGGGCGATCATCGCGGCCAGTTCCGCATCGCCGAACTGCTCCAGGAGCCCGAACACGTTGCGGTCGATCGGCTCGCGCCAGACGTTGTGGCGGTCGGCGAAGTAACCGCTCACGCAAACGGCGTGGATGCGCGTGTCGAGGGCGCCGGCGTAGAGGGCCAGCATTCCGCCCTCCCCCCAGCCAATGACGCCGAGCTTGCGGGCGCCCTTACCGTCCTTCGCGAACCAGTCCACGCCGGCCAGGACCTTTTGCAGCTCGTAGCCGATGACGTGGCGCCCCAACTCGAAGGCGGGACGGTACAGGTATTCGCGGTTGGTCATCTTCGCCCGGCCTTTGCGCGCCTCGAAGGTGCGGTCGATCAGCACGGGCACCAAAACGCGGCAGCCGCTCTCGGCCAGTCGCCGGGCGTACTGCGAGCCGGCCGGTACGCCGGCTGTCAGGCCAACGAGTTGCTCGGGCGTCACGTCGGCGTCGGGGATGGCGATTGTGTCCGCGACGGCTTTGCCCTTGGTCGGGACGAGCAACAGCCCCTCGCCGTGGACGCCATCGAGCGCGGGCCAGCGAACGGCGAAGGCCTCGAAGTTGGCGCCGCGGCCGACCAGGGCCGGTTGCGCCGTGGTCGCCACCAGGGTCGGAGCGTCGAACGGCACGCGGGGATCGCGCACGCCGAGCACGTGGGCAAGGCGCTGGCGCTTCGGCGCGAGCGACTTCTGATGTTTCTCCGGCGAGGAGACGTCCACCGCCTTCCAGGCGCTGTCCCTCCTGCGAGAGGACCCCGCAATCTCGCGCAGCAAGAACTTATCGACGCCCTCGACCATCTGCGAGGCGACGTCCCCGGTCATCGTGAGCGGCTTCGTCCCGGGGAGGGGCGGGGCGGCCTTGGGCGGGGGCGAATCGGCTGCGCGGGGGGCGCCGGCGCTGAGGGCCAGGACGAGGGCCAGCGGGAGGAGCGGCCTGGCGGACATGGTGCCACCTCGGGGAGGGATGGGGCGGGGAGGGCGGGGGGATCGCTGGTTCAGAGTGTACGGGGAGCGCGGGCGGCTGTAAACTGATTAGTCGAGAAACACCCCCCGGAGGCACCTCGATGGCCGGCTTCTTCTTCAACCTCGGCCGCATGGTCGGCGGCAACCTGCGCAAGGCCAACTGGGCATATCGCTCCCTCGCCGGCACGCCGGAAGACGCCGCTCAGGCCGAGGTCGCCGTCGGCCGCGACCTCGCCCGCGCCTTCGCCGAGCAAGCCGAGATCGACCGCGATCCTGCCGTCGAGGCGGTGCTCGCCGACTTGAGCGGGCAGCTCGCCGCGGGGCTGCGCCGGCGCCTCTACTCGTTTCAGGTGCGCGGGGTGCTGGCGCCGGAGGTCAACGCTTTCGCGCTGCCGGGCGGGTTCCTCTTCCTCACCCGCCCGCTGCTGGAACTGTGCCACGGCGATCGCTCGGAGTTGGCGTTTGTGATCGGGCACGAGATGGCCCACGTCATTCAGCGCCACGCCATCGACCGGATCATGGCGAGCTCGACGCTCCACGCGGCCGTGGGCCGCTTGACGCTCGCGGGAGGCGTCCTCGGGAAGTCGCTGGCAGGGCTGGCGGCGTCGCTGCTCAGCCAGGGCTATTCGCAGGACCAGGAGCTGGAGGCCGACCAGATTGGGGCGCGGCTGGTGCTGGCGGCCGGGCTCGACCCGAGCGCGCCGGCCCGGCTGCTGGAGCGCCTGGCGGGGGCCTCGGGAGAGCTGGCGGGGCTGAGCAAGTTTTTCAGCTCGCACCCGCCGTTCGCGGTACGGATCGCGGCGGTCGGGCGGGCGGTGCGGGGGTGAGGTCAGTCCGCGTTGCCGCGCACCAGCCCCCACAGCCCGCGGAGCCCCGCAATCGCCAAAGAGGCCGTCAGCATGCCGCCGATCTTCACGATCGTCCTGATCGACTTGGGATCGCCGTCGAGCGCGCCGCCGATCACCACAAGCACCGCGAGGCAGAAAAGCCCGATCATCATCGCCTGTCCCAGGCTCGTCGGCTCGCCTTTGGGGGCGGTCGCCGATCGGGGTGACTTGCGGGCGGCCCGCGCGGCCAGCGAGACGGGCAACTTCTTCCCGCAGTTCTCGCACCACCCTTCGGTCAGCTCGGCGGAGGACAGGCGGCAGTCGCAGGCGGGGCAGTAGGTGCTTGTCATCGCTTGTTCTCCGTATCTTTACGCGAGGCCCTGGTTCCCATCTCGCTCCTACTACGGGCGCCGGCGCATGGGCAAGAACACCGAGATTCAGTGGAGCACGCCCTGGTTCCCATCTCGCTCCTACTACGGGCGCCGGCGCCGAACGTGACTCAGCTTTTCCTGCGGCGCTTCTGGCCCCACGACGATACCCGGCATTGTGTTGATTTGCCCCATCCGGCTATACTCGCCCCGTTCGCAAGGAATGCGAATCGCCGCCCCCAAGGAAGGGCCTCGATGGACGCGCCCGTACCCACCCCACTCCTCGCGCCCGTTGTGCCGGTCGCGGTGCCGTCCCGCCGGGACGGGCCGCGCCTGTCGGTGGTCATCGTCAACTATCACCACTGGGGCGACACTGCCCAGCTCATCAAGCAACTGCGCCTCTCTCCTTCGCTGCGCGAGGGCGACGCCGAGGTGGTGGTCGTCGATAATCATTCGCCCAGCCACCCCATCGTCTCGCGCTTGCGGCGCCTCGCCGAGGTGTCGGTGCGGCGCTGGCGGCGAAACCGTGGCTTTGCCCGCGCGGTCAACGAGGGCTGCCGGCTGAGCCGAGGGGAGTGGGTGCTGCTGCTCAACCCCGACATGACGCTGCCGCCCGGCTTCGTCGAAGAGGTGGTTCGCCGGTCGGAGGAACTGCTCGCGGTCGATCCCACCGCCGGCATCGTCGGCTTTCGCCTGCTCAACGCCGATGGATCGCGCCAGCTCTCGACGGGCCGATTTCCGACTCTCTCCGGGACGCTCGCGCGACTGCTGCTGCCGCGCTGGCGGCGCAAGTACACCCCGCCTCCCTCTCCGGATCGCTGCCGGGTCGATTGGGTGACGGGCTGCTGTCTGCTGGTGCGGCGGGCCTGCTGGGCCGATCTGGGCGGGCTCGACCCCAACTTCTTCCTCTACTACGAGGACGTGGACCTCTGCCGCCGGGCGCGGACGCGCGGCTGGAGCGTCTGGCACGAGCCGGGCGCCAGCGGGACGCACCATGCCCCGCTGCACCTGCGCACGGTCCCGTCCCACCTGCGCGTCATCACCCGGCACGCCCTGTTGACGTACGCCCGGAAGCACTGGCCGCGCTGGCAGTTCCGCGCCCTGGCGAGCATCGTTCGCAGCGAGGCCGGCCTGCGCGCCTGGATGGCGCACTGGCGCGACGAGCGCGATGCCGAGCAGGACTTCGCCGACCTGGGCCGCATCGTCCAGGACCTCGTCGCGGGCCGCGCGCCGGAGGCCCGGCGCCGGCTGCACCGCACGATCGGCCGGCAGGAGGAGCGCCGTGTTGCCCAGCCTGTCCATCGTGGTCCCCAGCCACAACCGGCCGGACCTCCTGCGCCTCTGCCTGCGGAGCGCCCAGCGCCACAACCCGCCGGGCACGGAACTGCTGGTGGTGGATGACGGTTCCCCGGCCGGCTGCGCCAGCGCCGCGGCCGCCGAGTTTCCCGGCGTGCGCATCGTGCGCCTGGAGCGACAGCGCGGCTTCTGCGTGGCTGCCAACTCGGGCGTGGCCGCGGCGCGCGGCCAGATCGTCGAACTGCTCAACGACGATACCGAGGTGACGGCCGGCTGGGCCGAGCCCGCGCTCCTCCGCTTCGCGGGCCCGCGCGTGGGAGCAGTCGCGCCGCTGGTGTTGTGCGGCCCGCCGGATCGGCCGGGGCCCCCGCGCGTGGACAGCGCCGGCGACCGCTACTTCGTGGGCGGGATCGCGGGAAAGCGAGGCCACGGCGAAGAACTGGGGCCGCAACATCTCTCTCCCGGGCCGGTGTTCGGGGCGAGCGCTTCGAGCGCGTTCTACCGGCGCGCGGCCTTCCTGGAGGTGGGCGGTTTTCCCGAGGAGTTCGGCGCCTACTTCGAGGACGTGGACCTGGCGTTTCGGTTGCAGCGGGCAGGGTGGCGGGCGTTCTACGAGCCGGGGTCGCGCGTGTATCATCGCGTGTCGGCGTCGTATGGAAAGCGCTGCCGGCGCTTGCTGGCGCAGCAGTCGCGCAACGAGGAGTGGCTGTTCTGGCGGAACCTGCCAGCGGGGGCGCTGGTGCGGGCGCTGCCGCTCCACTTCGCCGTGGTCGCGGCGAAGGCCTGGCGGCGCTGGCGGTGCGGGGAGTTGCTGCCGTTTCTGTGGGGGCGGGCGCGGGCGCTGGCGGGGCTGCCGTGCGTGATGCGCCGCCGCTCCAGGAAGGTCGGGTGGACGGCAGGGGGCGTGCGGGCGTGGGGAGTGGAGGGGCAATTCTGGGGCCCTCTGAAGTAGCCGAGAGCGCAAGGGACGGTAGAATGGGGCTTGTCCTCTCCTTCCACACGCTCCCTCGGAGTTCGCATGCAGCCGCTCGTCGGCGTCATCATGGGCTCGAAGTCGGACTGGGAAACGCTCTCCCACACCGCCGACACGCTTGCCAAGCTCGGGGTCCCGTACGAGGTGCGCGTCGTCTCCGCCCACCGCACGCCCGACCTGCTCTTCGAGTACGCCTCCTCGGCGGAGGGGCGCGGTCTGGAGGTCGTCATCGCCGGCGCCGGCGGCGCGGCCCATCTGCCCGGCATGGTCTCGGCCAAGACGCTGCTCCCGGTCCTCGGCGTGCCGGTCGAGTCGAAGGCGCTGCACGGCGTCGATTCGCTGTTGTCGATCGTGCAGATGCCCGCCGGCATCCCGGTCGGCACCCTCGCCATCGGCCGGGCCGGGGCCGTCAACGCCGCCCTGCTCGCGACCGCCGTCGTCGCTCGCAAAAATCCGCTGTTCCGCGAGGCGCTCGCAACCTATCGCGCCGCCCAGACGCAGGCGGTGCTCGACCATCCTGATCCCAGGGAAAACGCATGAGGATCGGCGTTCTTGGCGGCGGGCAGTTGGGGCGGATGCTGGCGCTGGCCGGCTATCCGCTCGGGCTGCGCTGTCGCTTCCTCGAGCCCGCGCTGGAGGCCCCCGTCGATGGCCTGGGCGAGCGGCACGCCGACGACACCAGCGAGGAGGCCCTGGCGCGCTTCACGAATGGGCTCGAACTGGTTACTTACGAGTTCGAGAACGTTCCCGTCGAGCTGGCCCGGCGCCTGGAGCGGGCCGTGCCGATCTATCCTCCACCCGCCGCGCTGGAGGCGAGCCAGGATCGGCTCCACGAGAAAACGCTCTTTCGCCGCCTCGGCCTGTCCACGGCGCCGTACGCGGCCGTGGACAGTCGGGCCGACCTGGACCGCGCGCTCGACGAACTGGGCGCGCCGGCCTTTCTGAAGACGCGTCGCTTCGGCTACGACGGCAAAGGGCAGTTCTTCCTGCGCCAGCGTTCCGACGCCGACGCGGCGTGGAGCGCCCTGGGCGGATCGCCGCTGTTGCTGGAGGGGGCGGTGCGCTTCGAGCGCGAGCTGTCGCACCTCTCCGTGCGCGGGCGGGACGGCGGCGTCGCCTTCTACCCGCTGGTCGAGAACCATCATCGCGACGGCATCCTGCGCCTCTCGCTGGCGCCGGCCCCCGACGTGTCGCCCGCGCTGACGGCGCTGGCCTGCGACTACAGCCGGCGCGTCCTCGACGAGCTCGGCTACGTCGGCGTGCTGGCCATCGAGCTCTTCCAGCAGGGCGAGCGCCTGATTGCCAACGAGATGGCGCCGCGCGTCCACAACTCGGGCCACTGGACCATCGAGGGGGCGCGCACCAGTCAGTTCGAGAACCACCTGCGCGCCGTCCTCGGGTGGCCGCTCGGGGCCGCCGACGCGGTCGGGCCCTGTGCCATGCTCAACCTCATCGGCGCGCTTCCCGATCCGCGAACGGTCCTCGCCGTCCCCGACGCCCATCTACACCTGTACGGCAAGAAGGCCAGGCCGGGGCGCAAGCTCGGGCACGTCACGGTGCAGGGCGGCACGCCCGAGGAGGTGCGCGAACGGCTCGCGCGGATGGGGATCGCGGCGCGTTAGCGACGCTTCTGCGAAGCGTCGCTAACCACCTACCACGCCCGAACATCTCTCCCCACTCGCGTGTCCTGACAGCACCATTGCCCGGCCAGGCGGCGGGCGCGGTGCCCGCTCGCCGACGGGAGCGCAAAGGGAGCCTTTTCGGAGCTGTTTCATGGCCAAGGACGTCTTCATCCGCACCAAGCCGCACGTCAACGTCGGCACCATCGGCCACATCGACCACGGCAAGACCACGCTCAGCGCCGCGATCAGCGCCCGCCAGGCGCAGCTCTACGGCGGCGAGGCCATGAGCTACGCCGGGATCGCCAAGGGCGGCACGGTGCGCGACAAGGACAAGATCGTCACCATCATCGCCGCCCACCTCGAGTACGAGACGGCGAATCGGCACTACGCCCACGTGGACTGCCCCGGGCACGCCGATTACGTGAAGAACATGATCACCGGCGCCGCCCAGATGGACGGCGCCGTCCTGGTCGTGGCCGCCAACGACGGGCCCATGCCCCAGACGCGCGAACACCTCCTGCTCGCCCGCCAGGTCGGCGTGCCCAGGCTGGTCGTGTTCCTCAACAAGGTCGATCTGGTCGAGGACGTCGACCTGATCGAGCTCGTCGAGATGGAGCTCCGCGAGCTGCTCAGCAAGTACGACTTCCCCGGCGACGAGGTGCCGATCGTCCGCGGCAACGCGCTGGCGGCGCTGGAGTCGGGCGGGGAGGACGAGGAGGCGTGCGCCTGCATCGACGCCCTGATGGAGGCCCTGGACACGTACGTTCCGATCCCGGAGCGGCTGGTGGACAAGGCGTTTCTGATGAGCGTCGAGGGCGTCCACCAGATCGAGGGCCAGGGCACGGTGGTCACTGGCCGCATCGAGCGCGGGCGGGTGCGCCCGGGCGACGAGGTGGAGGTGCTCGGCCTGATGCGCGAGCCGCGGCGCACGGTGGCCAAGAGCGTGGAGACGTTTCACCAGCAGATGGCCGAGGGGCAGGCCGGCGACAACGTCGGCGTGCTGCTGCGGAACGTCAAGCGCGAGGAGGTGGAGCGCGGGCAGGTGCTGGCCCGTCCCGGCTCGATCACGCCGCACGTGCGCTTCGAGGCGCAGGTCTACGTGCTCAAGCGCGAGGAGGGCGGGCGGCACACGCCGTTCTTCAGCGGCTATCGGCCGCAGTTCTACTTCCGCACCACTGACGTGACCGGCACGGTGGCGCTGCCCGAGGGCGTGGACATGTGCATCCCCGGCGACATGGCGACGGTGACGGTCGATCTGTCGGCCGACACGCCGATCGCCATGGACGAGGGCCTGCGCTTCGCCATCCGCGAGGGGGGCCGCACCGTCGGCTCGGGCACGGTCGTCAAGGTCCTCCACTAGGGGGAGCGCCGGCGTAGGGCGACGTTTGAGGTCGCCGTACGCCGGTTTTTCGTTGAAGGAGAAGAACGTGGGCGCCATTCGCAAGCCCGAGGCCGCCGTCGGCGGCCTGGGCGAACACGGACACGGCAAGACCACCCTCGCCGAGGCCCTGGTCCTGCGCGCCCGCGCGCGCCTGCCGGGCACTGATCCGGGACCGGCGCACACGTTCGCCGGCTATCCAGGCAACCGCGATCGTCTTGACTCGCTGCGGGTGGCCCCCTACGAGACCGAGGCGCGCCGCTACCTGCACCTCGACGGCCGCTATCACACCGACCTGCTGCACGGCCTGATCGCGGGCCAGGCGCGCATGGACGGCGCCGTGCTCGTGGTCGCCGCCAACGCGGAAGCGAGGGAGCAGGCGGCCGAGCAACTGCGCCTGATGCGCTGGCTGGGCGTGCGGCAGCTCGTGGTGTTCGTCAATAAGCTCGACGCGCTGATGGGCAGCCACGAACTGCGCGACCGGGCCGAGTGGCGCGTGCGCGATTTCCTCACGCGCCAGGGCTGGCCCGGCGACGACCTGCCCGTGGTCTGTGGCTCTGCGAGCGCCGCCCTGGCAAGCCAGGGGCAAGACGAGGGCGCCTGCCGTTGCCTCGACGAACTGCTCGCCGTGGTCGATTCCTGGTCGCTGCCGCTCGTGCGGCCGGTCGAGGACGAGCCCTTGCTGCTGCGCGTCGAGGAGGTCGCGACCCTGCCTCACCGCCCGCCGCTGGTAATCGTACAAGTCGAGCGCGGCCAGGTGAAGGCGGACCACGTGGTCGAGGTGATCGGGCCGGCGAGCCGCCCGCACTTCGTGCGCGTCCTGGGGCTGGAGCAGGTGGCCCGCGTGAAGGAGCACGTGCCGCTCGCCCCGCGCCGCAAGCACTTCCAGCGCTACGAGGACGTCGAGCGCCTCGAGTGGCTGGGGCGCCAGAAGGTTGCCTTGCCGGGCGAGACGGTGGGACTGCGCTTGCGCGGGCTGAAGGCCAACGAACTGGAGCGCGGCCACGCGCTGGCCACTCCCGGCTCGATCGGCACCGCGGGGGCGTTCGAGGCGGTCTTGCTGTCGCGAACCGCGGGGCTGTACGCGGCCCGGCGGATGCTGTGCATCGGCGGGGCGGAGGTGCTGGCGAACGTCGTCCCCTCCGTGGGCGAGCTCGACGGGCCGCTGGGCTTGCTGGCGTGCGTGCGCGTGGAGTTGCTGCCGGGCGCGTTCCCGATCGCGCTGGGGCCGGGCACGCGCTTTACGCTCGGCCGGCGGGGGGCGCGCTCCCCGGAGTGGGGCGTAGTGACGCGGTTGCTGGGGGGAGGGGAATGCCGCCCCGCCTTTCCGATATCGGCGACGCCCCCGAAGGTTTAGTGGAGAGCCGTTCGCCCGATCTGGAGGACAAGGTCCTGTGCCGAACGTTGTCGGGGCTGGCGCTGGTGCTGCTGGCGGGGCGCGCCTGGGGAGAGGGCAAGCAGCGCTTTTCCCGGAAAGGCCTCCTGGAGGGTGGGGCCAAAGATCCGGGAGCGCGGATCGCCAAGCCGCAAGCGGAACAGCGCCGGGCCCGCCGCTTGCGGCTTGGCGGGGCCCTCCCGAAACAGTCTGGGCGCGACAGACTTGGAGGAGGACAACGCGCCGCGCAAGGGTGGCTGGCGAAGCGAGGCCGGCGCGCGTATGCTACACGGCACGACCTCCTCGCCGGCCCCGACGAGCAACCTCATGACTACCCTGACCGTCCGCGGCGCCTGCCCCCACGACTGCCCCGACACCTGCGGCACTCTCACCGAGGTCGAGGACGGCCGTGCCGTCGGCTTCCGGGGCGACCCCGAAAGCCCCATCACGCGCGGCTGGCTGTGCGCCAAGGTCCGTCCCTATCTCGATCGCGTCTACCACCCCGACCGCCTCCTCCAGCCGCTGCGGCGCGTCGGGCCCAAGGGGGCCGGCCAGTGGCGCCCTGTCACCTGGCAGGAGGCCCTCGACGAGATCGGAAGTCGCTGGCGCACCATCATCGACCAATCGGGCCCCGAAGCGATCTTGCCCTACAGCTACAGCGGCACGCTCGGCCTGGTGCAGATGATCGTCGCCAGCGGCCGATTGTGGAACCGCCTCGGCGTCAGCCAACTCGAACGCAGCATCTGCGGCGCGGCCGCCGAGACCGCCGTCGAGGCGACGCTCGGCAAGCGCTGGTCGGCCCCCTACTCCGACGTCGTCCACAGCAAGCTCGTCGTCCTCTGGGGCCACAACCCCGCCTCCACGGGCCCCCACTTCATGCCCTTCCTGCGCCAGGCGCGGCGCGCCGGCTGCAAGCTCGTCGTCATCGACCCGCGCCGCACGCTCAGCGCCGCGGGCGCCGACTGGCACCTCGCCCCCCTGCCCGGCAGCGACGGCGCCCTGGCGATGGGCGTCGCCCACGTCCTCGTCGCCGAGGGCTTGCACGACGAGCGCTGGCTGCAAGCTCACACCGTCGGCTGGCCCCAACTGAAAGAACGCATTGCCGAATGGCCGGTCGAGCGCGCCGCTCGCGCCACGGGGCTCCCGGAACGCGACGTGGTCGAACTGGCCCGGCTCTACGCCGGCACTCGGCCGGGGCTCATCAAGTTCGCCGATGGCATCAACCGCAACCGCAACGGCGGGCAGAACGTCCGGGCCCTCTGTGCCCTGCCGGCGCTGACGGGACAGTACGGCACGGCCGGCGGGGGGCTGTCGTACAGCACGAGCGGCTACGTCGCGTGGGACCGCGAGGCGGTCGGCTACTGGTCGAAGTGCCCCCCGCCGGGGCGCCTGGTGAACATGAACCGGCTGGGGGCAGCGCTCCTCGGCGAGGCGAAAGGCCCACCCATTCGTTCGCTGTTCGTCTTCGGGGCCAACCCCGCCACGTCGAGCCCCAACGCCGCTCGGATCGTCGAGGGGATGCGCCGCGAAGACCTCTTCACGGTGGTCCACGAACTGTTCCTCACCGACACCGCCGACCTCGCCGACCTCGTGCTGCCGGCGACCTCGCAGCTCGAACAGATCGACTTGCACAAGGCCTACGGCACCCATCAGTTGACGTACAACGCCCGGGCCATCGCCCCCCTGGGAGAGTGCAAAAGTAACTGGGAGGTGATGGGCCTCCTGGCCAAGACAATGGGCCTCGACGAGCCCTGGCTTCACCAGAGCGCCGACGAGGTCATCGCCGAGGTGCTGGCGGCCACGGCCAGCGGCAACCCGCACTTCAGCGGCATCAGCCTCGAGCGCCTCCAGGCGGAGGGCGTGGTGCCCCTGGCGCTGGGCCCCGAGCCGGCGTTCGAGGGGGGCCGCTTCCCGACGGCGAGCGGCAAGGTGGAGCTGTTCTCCGAGGCGCTGGCGGCGGCCGGCTACGACCCCCTCCCCGGCCGGTTCGCGAACGGCGAGGAAGACGGACAAATCGGAGCGGTCGAGGCGCTGACGCTGTTAACGGGGGCGTCGCATCATTTCGTGAGCAGTAGCCTGGCCAACCAGCCCGGGCTGCTGGAGCGCGCCCGGCCCCCGTTCGTCGAGGTCCACCCCGACGACGCGGCGACGCGGGGCGTGCGCGACGGGGACGAGGTGATCGTCGGCAACGGCCGCGGGGAGTGCCGGCTCCAGGCCGTCGTCACCGACGCCGTGCGGCGCGGGGTGCTGGTCTCGCCCAAGGGGCGCTGGGCGAAGTTGAGCGGCGGGCGCTGCGTCAACTGGACCACGTCGGACGCTCTGGGCGACATGGCCGGGCAGAGCACGTTCCACAGCAACCGCGTCTGGCTCCGCCGGGCCGAATGAGGACGACACCGATGAAATGCCGACACTGGCTGGCAGCGCCACTCGCGCTGCTCCTGGCCCTGGCAGCGAGTGCCGCCGCGCCGGGCCCCGGCCACCACGAGCGCGTCAAGGTGGGGGCGCCGACGCGCCTCGACTGGACGTTCGCCCTGGGCTCGCCGAGTCGGGCCACCCCGCCGGCGGCGTGGCTGGGAGAATACGACTCGACCAAACAGGAATACGAGCTTTACGTCCCGGCGCGCAAGGACCGCAAGAAGGCGCTGCCGGTCATCGTCTTCGTCTCGGCGAGCCCGGGCCCGGCGGGCTGGAAGCAACTGGGCAAGCTCTGCAAGGCGCGAGGCTTCCTGTTCGCCGCCCCGCGCGGCGCGGGCAACGATTGCCCGCCGAAGAAGCGCGTGCGAATCGTCCTCGACGTGCTCGACGACGTGCGCCGCAACTACCCGACCGACCCGGACCGCACCTACCTGGCCGGCTTCTCCGGAGGCGGGCGAATCGCCTGCGCCATCGCCTTTGCCCTGCCGGAGCTCGTTGGCGGCGTCATGCCCATCGGCGCCAGCGGCGACCTGCGCGAGGAGCCCTGGCTGCGGCATCGCGCCATCGACCGGCTGAGCGTGGCGCTCCTGACGGGGACCACCGACTTCAACCTCGGCGAGGTGGCGCGTTTCCGCGGCCCGATGCTCAAAGGCATGGGCGTGCGCGCCCGCGTCTGGGTGCAGCCTGGCCTGGGCCATGCCATCCCTGGGGAGAAAGTGCTGGGCGAGGCGCTGACCTGGCTGGACGAGGGCGCGCCGAAGCGCCGGGAACTGGCGAAGAAATGGCCGGCCAGCCGCATCGAGGGCGGGACGGCCCCGGACCGCGAGGCGCTGGCGTTGGCGCTGCTGGCCGAGGGCCGCAAGAAACTCGCCGGGCGCGAGGCCTACGCGGGGCTGATGCAGGCGCAGGGCGCGATGAACCGCTGGCCCGACACCGCGGCGGGGAAGCAAGCGCGGGCACTTCTTCTGGAGTACGAGGAGAAGCCCGCGAAGCCGTGGGAGGCCGACGACCTCGCGGAGCAGCGGCGCTTCCTGGCGGCGCGGGCGCGGGCGCTCGACGCCTACGCCTCGGGCACGCTGCCGCCGACGTATGCGAAAATGCGGCCCGACATGCTGCGCGCGGCGATCGAACTGTGGGAGAAGATTCGCGCCGACAGCCCCGACAGCGCGGCGGGCAAGGAGGCGACGAAGCGCCTGCCGGCCCTGAAAAAGTTGCTGGAAAAGGACTGAGCCGATTTTAGCCGCCGAGCTCCGCTCGGCGCGCCGCGCCGCTCAGGGAAGGAACGACCAGTCCGGCGCCGGCCCACAATGGCAGCCGCTGACGGCCCCACCCTGCGCGGCGCGGACCGAGGGCCTCAGCCCGTGGAGCGTGGCGAGCGGGGCCCCGTCCGGCCCGTAGAGGTTGACCGCCGGAACGCGCGGGTCAAACGCCCAGGCGCCCGAAACGTAAGCGATCGACGGCTCGAGGCTGTAGCAGAAGAAGCTCGGCCCGCCCGTCGCGTTCGGCAGGCCGACCCAGGTATCATCGCCGTTCAACGCGAACGCCGACGCGAACGGATCGGCGAGGCGAACGGTCCCGAGGGGGGCGCTCGTCTGGAGCGCTTCGCACCTTGCCGGCAAGAGAGGATCGGCAGCGAGGGCGGAGCGCACGAACTGGGCGGCGATCGTGGCTGCCCCGATCTCGAGCGCGACCAACGCGCCGAGGGCGAGTTTGTGGAACATTGCACACCTCCTGCGCGAGCAATTCGAGCGGAGCGCCCGGCCATCGTCCCATTCGGCCAATTCGCCGTCGTCCGTCCATCCCAAGGCGAAGGCGAGATGGCCCGTTGGAGCCTCGAGCCCGGCTTGCGCCACAGGACCGGCGCGAACGGACCTGTTCGCAAGCCCGAAGCCAACCGGCCGCACGCTGTGCGATAGGCGTGCCCGCTCACGGAACGAGCCCCGGGATGGCGAGGGCCGGCCGGCAGCAAGCGCCCTCGTAATCCAGCACCTCGCGCACCTTGCCGGTCAGCATGTTGTTGAAGTCGTGGGCCACGCCCCCGGCGAGTTGGCCCACCGCCTCCATCTTCTGCGACTGCCGCAGTTGCTGTTCCAGGCGCTGGCGCTCGGTGACGTCGTGCATCACCACCACGGCGCTGGCCGGCTCTCCGAGGGGGCCGAGGATCGCCCGCCCGCTCGCCCACACGGTGCGGGGCTTGCCCGCCGGGTGGGCGAGGACCATCTCCACGTCGCGGACCACCTCGCCGCGCAGGGCGCGGACGAGGGGGGCTTCCTCCGTCGGAAGGGGCGTCTTGCCGTCGGGACGATAAAGGTCGCAGTGCCGGGCCCACTCCTCGCCCGGCAGGGGCCGTTCGGCCTGCCCGTGGGCCTCGCGGGCGGCGCGGTTGAACACGGTCAGCGCCCCGCGGGCATCGCAGGCAACAATCCCATCCTGGACGTTTTCCAGCACGGCCAGGAGGAGCTCGTGCTGCGCGTCGAGGGCCGCTTGCGCCTGCTTGCGCTCGGCGACCTCTTGCCGCAGCGCGGCGTTCGCCTGGGCCAGGTCCGCCGTCCGCTCGCGGACGCGCTGCTCCAGTTCCTCGCGCGCTCGCAGGAACTGCGCGTTGTGGCGCTCCACCTCGAACTTGGCAACCGCCAGTTCGGCCTGGCTGGCGCGCAGGTCGCGGGTGGTGCGGACGACGTCCTCGCAGGTGGAGATCAGCAGATCGAGGATCTGCTCCTTCTCGGACGTGATGGTGAACGTCTTGCCCAGGAACGACGCCTCGACGCCGAACTTGAACTTCCCCTCGGCCCGCCGGGCCTTGTGGGCGAAGATGTAGCGGACGCGGCCGAGGAGGGCCTCGGCCTCGTAGGGCTTGGTGAGGAAGTTGTCGGCCCCGCATTCGAGGCCCTGGAGGACGTCCGACGGGTCGGTCAGCGACGTCAGCAGAATGACCGGGACGTGCCCCCGGGTGGGGTGGTCTTTGAGCTTCCGGCACAGCTCGTAGCCGGACAGGCCCGGCATGACGACGTCGGAGATGACCAGATCGAAGCCCGACCTGTCGAAAAGCTCGAGTGCTTGCTCGGCGTCCGTGGCGACCGCGACGGCGAGCCCTCCGCCTCCAGGACGTCCCGGAGCGCCTGGGCCTGGGTTCGACTGTCCTCCACGACGAGTATCCGGCTCATGCGGTCCTCCTCCTTGGCCTCGGGCAAGCCACAGGTAGTCAGCGGAGAGGTTGAGCCGGGCCGTTCATTTGTAGGCCCGGAGAGGCGCGATTTCTACCGTCGACGGCGGTTTCACCCGGGCGTTGGCGCCCAGGGCCTCCTCCACCGCGGCCAGCGCCACCGCCCTGCCGAAAGGCTTCGCGAGCAGTTTCGCGGCCCCGAGGTGGCCCGCGAGGCGAAGCACGTTCAGTGTGCCTCGAAACCCGCTCCCGCTCAGGGCGAGGATTGGCACGGCCGGGAGCTCGCGTCGCAACTCCTGGATCGTTTCCAGGCCCTCCTTGCCCGGCATGAACAGGTCGCAGAACAACAGGTCGCAGGGCGCACGCCGCAAGGCGCCGATCGCCTCGGAGCCGTCCCCGGCCTCGGCGACCTGGTGCCCGCCCGTCTCCAGGGCCACCCGGAGCACGGCACGAACTTGCTCGTCTTCGATGATCAGGGCCCGCGCCATGAAAACTCCTACCCCAGGGAAGAAACCAGCCGCCAACTCTAGGTCACAAAGGGGCGGCTCGCCAGGGGGAGGGCCCAGAAATTGTGGCCCGCCATGAAAAGGCGAACGGCGCCGGGACGCGGAGGGGGACCGCTTGCATTTGTCTCCCCCGGCCGTAGAACAATCGCAACCGTCCCCGACGGGCGGACGACGTGCCCCCTCCTGCCGACTCGCACAACCGGCGAGGGCCCAGGTTGGCCTTCGTGGGCGTCTCTCTTCTTGTGCAGGGCCCTCCCGTCCGACCTGCCGCTACCCGTTCCAGACGCCGCCGGCTTCTTGCGGAGAGCGGAACGCCTTTCCCCGACCGAGGTGGCCGACGCGAAGGCGGGGCAACGGGAAGACTTCAACCCACGAGGTCCACGTGAGGCGACCGAGGAGCCTACAGGCGTGCGCACTGGTGGCGCAATTAGGGGGCGCCTTCCGCGGTCTCCCTTCCCGAACCGCCGAGGAGGCCCGCGCCTGGGTTTGCTTCAGCCTGCGGTGTCTGCGCGAGACGCCCACGGGGCCCGGCTCGACCCCCTGGGAGATGGTCCCCGACGCCGCGCTCCGGCAGGCCGTCCAGGCCGCCCAGGACTGGAGCGACGGGCAACAAGGGCCGCCCCTGGACGAGGCGTCCGAGCTCGCGAAGCAGGCGGCCGAAGCGGTGGCCGGCAGCCCCATCACCGAGGCGTTCGGTCCCGCGGCCGCGGCCTGGGCCGCGTTCCAGGTCGTCGAGGCGGCGTACTGGGCGGCCCAGGTGGGCCGGGGGGCCGTCGGGCTCGCCCCGGAGGAGGGAGACGACGAACACGCGGCCGACGAGACGGCGATCTGCGCGATTCACGCGGCCGATTTCGCCCGCCGTGCAGCCGCGGACGGACACGAAGTCGAGGCCCTCCGCTTTCAGGTGGCGCTGGTGGGGAGCATCTGGCCGGGGTGAGCCCTGGCCGGCACGGTTGCCCGGCACAGGGCGAAACTCCAATAGGGGGCCCGGAAACGAGGAAGGGCCGCAAGTGGTTGCGGCCCTTCCGCTTCCGTCAGTACGCCCGGCAGGATTTGAACCTGCGACCCTCGGTTTAGGAAACCGATGCTCTATCCCCTGAGCTACGGGCGCGTAAGTCTCTGTCCAGCCTCCTGTTGACTTCACGAGGTCGAAACCTGTTCTTGCGCCCAACACCTGAAGCGCTGCGACATCAATCAGTCTACCGCATCGACCAGCACAAGCAAGGTCGCGCGTGCGAAGAGCTCCTCGCAGGCCGGCCCATCATCGCCACGCCGCATACAGTGCCATCCCCTGATAGTCGCGCACGAACCCCGCCGCCTCCAGCAGTTCGCGGCCCGGGCTCGTCGTCACTGGTCCGCCGTTCCACTCCTCCACCGTCAGCTTGTGCCCCGCCAGCCCGCGGCTGTTGTCGAAGATGCCCGGCAGCGCGGCCACCGCCGCGACCACGTCCTCCCGGCTGGCGCTGGGGAGCGCCGTCAGCTTCTTGCCCTGCTGCTCGACCAGCAGCAGCGGCCGGCCGCCCTTGAGCACCAGCCAGTTGCCGGGCCTCCGCAGCAACGGCCGCGTGCCCCCGTCGAGCAGGGCGACGTCGAACGGCGCCCCCGAGCCGTAAAGGTTCGCCGCGTCCATGCTGTGTAGCAGCACCACGGGCGCCGCCGCGGTCGAGGGCAGGTGCAGGTCTTGCAGCGCCTGCGACGCCTCGGGAAGGGCAAATTGCGCTCCGGAAAGTCCCTCGACGAAGTAGCCGCGCCGCACCTCGCCGGCCAGTTCCATCCGGCTCAGCACCTCGTAGAGCACGCGCCACGGCGCCAGCCACGGATCGAGCACGGCCAGCTCGCGAGCCACCACCCCGTAGCGCTGGAGCAACAGCCCCGCCTGCGCCACCGCCAGCGCCTCCGGCTCCGGCCGGCCCCAGGGCAGCAAGGCCCAGCGCCCCTCCGGCCGTTGCACCGCGCGTCGGCGCAGGTCGCGCAGAGAAGGCCCGCGCCCGCCTTGCTTTGGCGGCTCGGCCCAGGCCGTTGGATCGCCCTTGCGCACCACGTCGAAGCGATCGTTGGTCACCAGCGAGCGCCGCAGCAGCGCCCACAGCGCGGGGCGGAGGACGGTCGGTGACAGCCCGGTGTCAGCGGCCAGGTCGGTCACGAACGATGCGCCGCGCTTCTCCAGGCAAGCCAGCACGGTCGTCGCTGCCTCGTCGAGCGGGGGCGCGTCGGCGGCCGGCGGAGGAGGGGCAAGCCGGCGCAGCGTGTCGCGGCCCAGGAACGCGACCAGAGGCCCTTCGCCCTGGCAGACGAACGTCCCCGCTCCGCCGGCGATCCACTCGTCCAGCCAGCGCGGCTGATAACCGGGGACCCGCGCCGGCAACGCCGCCTGCTCCCACAGTTCGGCGGGCAACGGCAACCCCTCCAGGCAGGCCAGCGCCTCGGCCAGGCCCTCGGCCCCGCCCACCCGCTCGGAGGGGTGGGCTCCCTGCCAGCGCAGCAGGAAGTCGGCGAACTGCGGCGCCGGGCAGGTGATGACCTCCCGCCGCAACAGCCCCAGGCTGCCGCGCTGCACCTGCTCCAGGTTGGCCGGCGCCGACCACTGCATCGGCCCCCCCTCGCCGCGCGGCACCTCCACCGCCCGGCCCATTCTCGCCCATGCCTCGAGTTGCGCGCGCGCCCACGCTTCTTCAAACGGATACCGGGCGAGGACGTCGGCCAGCCCCACGAGGGCATGCGTCTGCAAGAACCGCGCAAAGATAACGCTGCCCGCCTCGCGCGCCTCGTCCGGCGCGGCCTTCTCCAGCCCGAAGGCTCGCCGGTAGGCGTCGGCCTCTTCCGTCGCCACCCAGCGCCTCGGCTCGGAGCGGGCGGGTAGCTCCAGCAAGACTGCCCGGCCCTCGGCCTGGAGTTGTTCGAGAAAGCCGGCCATCGGCCCTTCCAGTTCGCCGGGCGCAAGGTCGCCCAGTCGCCGCAGCCACTCCGCCATCTCGGCGACGGAGCGCGGCGGTTGGCCCAGCCCGCGCAGCCGGCGCTCCACCTGATAGATGGCGCGCGGGTCGAGCAAATGCTCCTGCCCGTGCGGCGACACCAACTGCTCGAGCAACTGCCTGTCGAGCGCCGCGCCCTGCTCGCCCCCGCCCTCGACGCGATCCTGCTGATACATGAACGCGGCCGTGAAGGAGAACAGCAGCCCCGCCGCGAACGGGCAAGGGACGTCGGCCCGGCGCGTGACCACCTTCACGTGCCCCGCGGCCACGTCGGCCAGCAGGTCGCGCAGTCGCGGCAGGTCGAGGTGATCGTGCAGGCACTCGCGGAACGTTTCGACGACGACGGGGAAGTCGGGGTGGCGCCGGCACACTTGCAAAAGGTCGCGCCCGCGCAGGCGCTGGAGCCAGAGCGGGGCGCGCTTGCCCGGCTGGCCGCGCGGCAGGAGCATCGCCCGGCCGGCGTTCTGCCGAAACCGAAGGGCAAACAGCGCGCTGTCGGCCAGTTCGCCGAGTACCAGCCCCTCGACGTCGTCCGGCGCCAGGCCGGCGAACAGGTCGAGCACCGGCTCGTCGGTGTCGGTCAGGCGGATGAGAATGCCGTCGTCGTGGTGCAGGCATTGCGGCTGGTAGCCGAGGCGCTGTCGCAGCCGGGCCTCGAGGGCCAGGCGCAAACCGAGGTGCAAGCGGGCCCCGAATGGGCTGAGCAGCACGACTTGCCAGTCGCCGAGCTGGTCGCGCGACGCCTCGACGATGAGCTGCCTGTCGGTGGGCAGGTGTCCCACGGCGAGGACCTGGCGCTGGACGTGATAGGTGAGGCTGCGCGCGGCGCTCCGATCGAGGAACATCTCGCGCTGGAGCCAGTCGAGCGCGTCGGGGGCGTCGAGCCTCTCGGCAAATTCGCGGAGGAAAGCACCGATGGCCTGGCCGAGGTCGTAGCTGCGGCCGATGCCTTCCCCTTTCCAGAAGGGGACCATGGCGGGGGCGCCCTCGGCGGGCGAGACGATGACCCGGTCGGCCTCGATGCGCTCCAGGCGCCAGGCGTTGGTGCCGAGCAGGAACGCGTCGCCGACGCGCCGCTCGTACACGAACTCCTCGTCGAGCTCGCCGATGCGCACTCCCGTGCGCGAGTAGGCGGCGTACTGGCCCGTATCGGGGATGGTCCCGCCGTTGACCAGGGCCAGCGACTGCGTCCCGGGCAAGGCCTGCAAGCGATTGTGGACGCGGTCCCAGCTCACGCGCGGCTGCAAGGCTTCGAGGGGGCGCGGCCTTCCTCCCTCACCCCCCCGGCCCCCCTCTCCC
>JBBSEZ010000152.1:0-20650 GCA_038239195.1 Gemmatales bacterium | reverse complement strand
TTCGTATTTCTTCCGCACCGCTTCAATCAGCGAGGTGTTTTCCATACAATGTCGCTATGCACAAAGCGTGCCATTTGTTCAAGTTATTTATTTACAAGTCCTTACCTGCAAGCCCTCTCTGTTTAAGGTTTGAGAATAGCCGTCAATGCTACCGTTGGAGTTGGTCACGTCCCCAGTTTGAATGAAGGGGTATTCCCCACCGTATAGTCTCGGGTCATTGCGTGGGCGAGCAGTGAATTTTCCACGCTCCAAAACCGCGATAGCTCCCAGCGGTTCGACCTTCAACGCCTCCGGAATGGCGCCCACTTCGGTCAGCTTGTAGCCGGGTTTCAGTTCCATGATACCCCCATCTGAAGAAGATGGGCCGCAACTCGGGCGGACAGGGTCTCGACCTCGTCCGCCAGTTTCGGCAACGGCACGGCGTAGCGCTCGGCCAGTTGCTTCACGCGGCCCGTGAGCGCCTGGCTCACACGGTCGAGTTCCCCCTGCACGTCCGCCGCCAGCGTCGCCAGCCACTTGTCATCGACCACGAGCCGCTTGATCTCATCCTCGCTTAGCGCGCCGTACTTGGAGAACACCTTGGCATCGAGCTCCTTCTGCAAGTCCTTGGCCTTCTTCTCGGCGGCGGCTTCCTCGTCGAGCAGGCCCTGATACCGCAGCAACACCGCCCGCTCGTCGGCGAACTCGGCATCCTTGGCGATCTCTTTCAGCCGGTCCGTCACCGTGGCCTTACTGATCTTCCCCTTGTCGTCAACCACCTCGGCAAGCAGGCCGTCCTCGCCGCCGTGCTCTTCCTCGAGTTCGTCGAGCTTCTGCGTCTCCTGGGCCGCCGCCGCTTCCCATTTCTCGATCTCGGCTTGCTCTGCGGCGAAGTAGCGGGCCACGATCAACGCGGGCGGAATGAGTTCGGCCTTGTACTTCTTCTTCCCGATCACCAGGTCGGGCTTCACCCTGGTCTTCTTCTCCTTGTCCTCGACGAGCAATTGCGGCTGCGCGGCCTTCGTCCAGCCATCGTGAACCAGGGCGTACACGTCGTCCTGCATCACATCGGCCCAATAGGTCATGAGGTGCTGATACACATGGTAGGGATCGACGAGCCGGACCGCGATGAATACCTTCAGCAAATGCTCCGAGAGGACTTCAATGAGCGCCTTGGGCCGGGCGCCGACCGCGATGCCGGTGAGCTTCGGCCGGTTGCTCTTCTTCCATTCCTCGAACAACGCCGTGACGGACTGGTTGAACGCGGTGAACTCGGGGTGGCCGAAGATCGTCGCTTTGACCTGCCCGCTTTCCACTTTCAACTGCGAATAGCCGGGACGGTCGGCGGGCTGGAACAGCGCGGCCTGCACGCTGGGGAAGACCTTCCAGTAGCGGCCGAGGTCGTCGAGGTCGCGGTCCGGGATGCCGCCGCGGAGGTGGCCATCGATGTCTTGCAGGTCTTCGGGCTCGCTGCTGTCGATGTAGCGGGGGATGTTCAGGTTGCAATCGTTCTTTGGGTTGGCGATCTCGGCGAGCGGCACCATGCGCGAATACTTGGGAACCTCGACGGCGCGAGTGAAGGTGTCCACGATCTTGTGGATGTCCTGGGCGCGGAGACGGTTCTTGTTGCCGTCCTTCACGAAGCCCTTGCTGGCGTCGATCATGAAGATGCCCTTGCGGGCGGCGGCGTTCTCCTTGTCCAGCACCAGGATACAGGCCGGGATGCTGGTGCCGTAGAACAGGTTCGGCGGTAGGCCGATGATGCCCTTCACATAGCCGCGGCGGACGATTTCCTTGCGGATGGTGGCCTCGGCGTTGCCGCGAAACAGCACGCCGTGGGGCAGGTTCACCGCCGCCTTGCCGGTGCTTTTGAGGGATGCCAGGATGTGCAGCAGGAACGCGAGGTCGCCGTTCTTGGCCGGGGGCGCGCCGAACGCGAACCGGCCGTAGGGATCGTTCGCCACGTTGACGCCGCTGCTCCACGACTTGAACGAGAACGGCGGATTGGCGACGATGAAGTCGAACGTCTTGAGCGCGTCGTGGTCTTTGAAGTGGGGGGCGGCCAGGACGTTGTCCTTCCAGATCTCGGCCGTCGGGCAGTCGTGCAGGATCATGTTCATCTTGGCCAGCGCGCTGGTGGCCTGATCCATCTCCTGGCCGTAGAGGGCGAACTCGCGGCCGGTGACGCTCTTCGCCTCGTCGTGGGCCTTGAGCAGCAGCGACCCGGAGCCGCACGTTGGGTCGTGGATGGTGGGGGCGCCGGACTTGGCGGTGCCAACGCCGATGACCTTGGCCATGACGCGGGAGACTTCGGCCGGCGTGTAGAACTGCCCCTTGCTCTTGCCCGACTCAGTGGCGAAGTGCCGCATCAGGTACTCGTAGGCGTCGCCGAGCAGGTCGTCGCCCTCGGCCCGGTTGCCGCGGAAGTCGAGCTCCGGCGTGTCAAAGATGCTGACGAGGTTCGAGAGCCGATCGACCATCTCCTTGCCCTTGCCGAGCTTGTCCTCCTCGTTGAAATCGGGCACATCGTTCACGCTCAGGCCATTGCTCTGGAACAGGTGTTCGATTTTCTTCGTTAGCTTCTCACCAATCTCCTTGTCGCCTTTGAGGGCGGCGATGTCGGGGATGGACGTCCCAGGCGGGACGACGAACATCGCGTCCTTCTGCCCGGCGTACTTGTCGGAGACGTACTTCACGAAGAGGAGCACGAGGACGTAGTCCTTGTACTGCGAGGCGTCCATGCCGCCGCGAAGTTCGTCGCAACTCCTCCAGAGCGAGGAGTACAGTTCAGACTTCTTCAGGGCCATGAGCGGGGCCTTTCTGTTTGCAGGGCAGGCAAACCTCGGTGACGCGCAGCAGGTCGGCGGTCGCCTAGACCTCGGCTTCGAGCCCGAGGTTGAGGGCATGGCCGTTGCCGGCCAGTCCGTTGCAGGCGAACGGTGCGCCGCCCTGACTCGTGCCGCGAAAGCCCGCTCGCCCCGATGGCTTCCTGCAACTGGAGAGGGACCCATGACGGTCACACGTTGGCAGTCGTCACCGGCTCACCTGGTACGGCTCCCTGTTAAGATAGGCGCGGGCCGGACAACGGCAAAGAGCAAATGCGACTGGCCCCGGTCAATGGTGGCGGCCTCTTGGGCTTCTCCCGGTTGTCCGCACAACCTGACCTTCTACGACGACCTTCCTTCTGAGACAATTCGCCTGGAGGGCTACTCCGCGGAAGGCGCCAAGGCGGCGAAACAATTCCGAAAAGGTGGCGTCAGGATGTCGAAAAAACGTTCGAGCGGCGCGCTGTCCGTCCCCCCCCAAGGGGCGGGCACGACGATCCCTGGGGCTGTGGGCGGTCCGAGCACCGGCCGCGGCATGAATTACCAAATCGATTACGCGGTGTTGAAGGCGCTCGAACTCATCCCGCGATCCCTGTGCGTGCCCTTTCGGACCTGGGCGATTCATGTTGAACCGCGCGCGGGCGGTCCGGGCGGCGCGACGCAGTGGGACCTGGCAGTCGAGTCGCCGCGATCACTCATCGAGGCCAAACTCAACCCCACGCGCGAGGACCTTCTCGACTGGCTCGACAGAGCGGTACAGGGGGCGACCGCCACTCCGGGGCCCCGGTTCGTCCTCGTTTACAGCAAGGGCGGCGGGGTGCTACTGCCATCTCTGGAAAAACTGATACGGAATGCGGGCGAAGCCGCCGGGAACGCCCAGAAGTTCCGTGATCTGTTGAGCATGGAGACTATCGCGGAAGCGCCCTTGCTGTTGTCGAGAATGGGCAAGGACCCCCACCTTTTCCTCAGACGCGCCGCGCTCGAATTCATCCCCGAAGGAGTGCTCAAAGAGAACACTGAGATGCGCGCGGGGCTGCTCGCGGGTGGGGCAGACGCGAGCCGCTTGCTCGATTTCCTCTTTCATAAGTTCATGAAAGCCGTGCCGCAGCGAGCCACCTTCCCTGTCCGGGACCTTGTGGCGGAAATTACTACCCAGCGCATACCCCTCAGTACGCCGCCGACGGTTGACGCGACCGGCCTCCCTGGGCCGACCGCCGCCGCGCTCGTGATGCTCCAAGTGTGTCAGGACGGCCTGCCCTTGGAGGTCATGGCATGCGCGGTCCCCTGCTCCGAGGAGGAGCTGCTTGCGGGGCTCGAAGCTCTGCCTAAGGAAGAGGTGGTGTCTGTACACGGAGGCGTCTGGTCCATCAGGCCGCTGCCTGGCGTGGTCCCTATTTTGTGGGGCCCTGACGTCGTGGCGCGGGCCCTACAGGCCATCCTCGATTATGTCGCCGTGCGGAAGAACGATAGCGCCTGCCTGGGGTTGGTCCGGAACGTTATCGCCCTGGCGAAGCGCTGCATTTCGGCGCGTCCGGCGGTCGTCCAGAACATCTACCAGCCCTTCGAGAAACTGCTGAAGCGGAAGGGGGATAAGCACCTTGTCCTGGAAGTCGCAGACTTGGCGATCGAAGCCGCGCGGAGGTCAGTGCGAGGTGAAGGCGAGGTGAAGGCGGAGGCGCAGGCGCTGATCTGCGGGCGTTCCTGGGTTTACCAGAGGATTGGCAGGCTCGGGGAGGCAAGGGTCGTCGCCGAGAGGAGCCTCGAACTCGGCGAGCAGGTGGGCTGGAAGCGCAACACGGCCTTCTGCAAGAAGTGCATTGGGCGGTTGTTGCGGATGGAGGCGGAGAAGCTCCCTGCGGGGCCGGAACGCAACGCCCTACTCGATGAGAGCATTGTGTTCCTGAAGGACGCCCTCCAACGGTTCCGAACGCACCCCGAATTCGGCCCCTCAGACCCTGAGGTGGGCGAGTGCCACAGTCTGCTTGGCCGGACGCACTACGTGGCGGGTCGGCTCGCCCAAACAAAGGCGTGCATCGCCAAAGCGAAGCCGCTGCTGCTCGACCCGAATGACAAGGATTATCTGGATCTTGCGATCCTGAAGGGGGACCTGGCCGCCGAAGAGGGGGAGAGAGACCGGGCTGACGGGTGCTACGAGGAGGCAGTAGGGCCCGCTCCGCCAGGGGACGCGGAACGCTCTGAGATTCGGGGCCGGGCCTTGTACCAGCGCGGCGTGAACAGGGCGGCAGGGGGCCAAGAGGGCGCGGCCGTCCATGATTTTCAGGAAGCGAGCGACATCTGGAACTCACTCGGTGAGCACCGGGCGGCGGCCCGTCCTGCTTGGGAGGCCATCCGCCTCGACGCAGCCGTCCCGCAGGCGTTGCTCCGGCGGCTAGAACATGAAGCCATCGAGATCCGTGTGGCGGCCGTCGAGGCCTATAGGAGGAAACTGGCGGTATGCGGCGGGACAGTCCCGCCCGCACTTGCCGCCGCGCGGCGGGAGGCCTGCGACCAATGCATCGCGGAGGCAAGGAGTTGGGTCGCCGCCAACATCATCGACTGGTGAACCGGCTGGTCCTGGCCGGTATGATGGCTGGAGAGCAATCGGTGGGGAGGGGGCTGCTCGTCCCGTGAGGGGGGGGAACTCCAGCCGCTTCTGACTCCCATTCGCTCGCTGTCCTTGCTCTACGCGCCCGTTACGCCAACGAGGTGGCGCCCGACATCCCGCTCGATCCAGCCTGGCACAAGACCCGGGCCCGAGCACTGCCGCCCGCCCCGGTCTGCCTGGCTCAAGAAAGGGACGGGGTAGGCCAAGAGGCCCTCGCCAGTCCTCCCGGCTGGAATCGAACCAGCGCCCGGCCGCTTATAAGACGGCCGCTCTTACCACTGAGCTACGGGAGGAGGGTGCGGACGAGAATATGCCACGTATCTCGCTCATCGCTCCCTCCTTTCGCGCGCTTGGTGGAGGCGGCCTTGACAGGCCCGTCCGCGAAGGGACGGGCCTGGAAACGCACAAACCCTTCTTCCTGAAGGGCTTACAAGAGTGCCCCGCGTAGGACTCGAACCTACAACCCGCTGATTAAGAGTCAGCTGCTCTGCCAGTTGAGCTAGCGGGGCGACGTTGGCGATGAAGTAGTTATGTCAGAGCTCCCCCCGCTTGACAAGGGGAAAATCTCGGCGTTCGCGCAACAGGGGCCCGGCAAGGGACCATCTCCGACTCAACGAGGAACCGCAGGAGGAGGCGAAGTCTCCTTCGCCTCCTCCTGCCTGGGCCCTGCCCCCTTCGTGGGACTTACCTCTTCGGGGGGCCGGGTTCACGAGGGCCTCGACGACGGCTGGCTTGACGCCCTTCCATTCGTCGAACGACAGCGTGACCCTGGCGACGCCGCTGCCGACCGACCGATCAACCCGCCCGGGGCTGAGGCAGTACTCCCCTCAGAGCCTGTGAATTAATCCCCGATCATCGCCGTAAGTCCTTATTCGATGGTCCGCTGACGGGGTGATCTGGAATAAATTCACAGCCTCTCAGTTCTCGTTCAGCCTGATCCGGGCCGTGACCGGCCTGCCGCTTTTCTCCTTGCCGGGGAACTCGATGACGGCGGTCGGCCAGGCGCCCCTGGGATACGCCTGGCAGTAGAACAGGGCGAACGTGCCCTTGCCAACCCCGTGCGTGCCCACGACCGCGGTCATCTCGACGTCGCTGTGGCTCCGCAACGGCTGCTGCTCGTGGTACAGGTCCAGCGTCAGGGGGCCGTTGAAGTGAACGACCGGCGCATCCTTCGCGGACGCGGCGAACGTCAGCACGCCCCGCATGTCCTGGCCGGCGGCCTGTCTCTTGCCGCCGACGGTGACCCGGATCGTCCTTTCGCCCCGGCCGGGGAAGTAGGCGAGCCCCTTGTAGAGGGCCTTGCCGCCTTCCTCCCAGACGTCGCCGATCTGGGCCCCGTAGCGGGCGTTTTTGAACTGTCGCCAGGTCGGGGCCGACTTGCCGTCGGGCGAGGCGCGGACGTGGAGGACGTCGCCGTCGTGGACCAGCCAGACGCGCGTCTTCGCCTCCGGGCCGAAGACCAGCAGGCAGTACTTCGGCGCGCGGGTGGTGTAGCTCGGCTCGTCTTTCAGCGCGAGGTCGATCTTGGACAGATCGGCAGCGCCGGCAGGGGTGAGGCCCGCGAGGACGAGCAAGGTCGCGGGGAAGAGGTGGGACGGACGCATGGGTCGGTGCCCTCGTACGAGGATCGTGTCCCGAACAAGCGCCACGTCCCTCACTATCGCGCGCGGCCGCGCCCGAGTCAATGGGCTGCCGGGGCGGGGCCCGCTCTCTCGAACCTGTTTGGGCTTTGCTCTTTTTTGCCTCCGAAATCGGCCATTCCGTCGCATCTCGGCTCAAAGCGTTTCGTTCGGGCAAGAAGGCGCAACGCCACGGCGCTGCGCTCGCCCTCTCTCCCTTGGAGCAGAAGCGCGCACGACGTTGCGAGATCAGTTTGCGTGCCATCCCGAAGTCCGCCCGCCGAGTGCCACTCCCCCCCTGCGCGGTGGCAGGGTGGCAGCCACCCCCGCTACGAGCGCGCAACTCCTTACCAAGTTGGTTGTTCCGTTGGCGAACTCTGCCTGCCACCGTGGCAGGGAGTGGCAGGCAGTTGTGGCCAGAAGGCAGCCCCGTGGCTCCCCGAAGGAGGACGGGGTGCGCTCTCCTTGCCTTTCAATGCGTTTCATCCAGGGAGTTTAGTTCCAAGCCGGCAACAAGGAGCAATGCCGCCTGTGTGCGCGCGATGCAATGAAAGGTGCGCCCTTCTCGCAGAGGGCCGCCCTCAATCCGCCCCGCCCGACGTGCGACCCATCGCCACGTCGAACTCGCTCACCAGCGGCAGCAGCATCGCCGTGATGGCGAAGACGAACGACGCCGCGATCACCAGGAACGGCACCAGCGGATCGGCCGACTCCTCAGACCCGGGCCGGGCCACCAGGCCGCTCATCACCGTGTAGAGCACGGCCAGCGGGCAGAACCACGCCGACCACGTTAGCGCGCCCGACGGGCGCTCGCCGTTCAGGACGTACCACAGCCCGCCCACCCCGGCCATCAGGAAGAAGACGAAGGCGCCCCACTGGTACTCGAACTGGCCGTTGATCAGGATCAGGGCGATCGTCACCAGCGTGCCCACGGTCAGAAAGAAGATCGTGCTCAGGGCGTTGACGATCGCGAGCTGGCTGTTCTGGGTGCGCAGCGCGACGTGGATGCCCAAGACCATCGCGAACGCCAGCAGGATCGCCGACGCCCCCATGATGCACAGCAGTGCCATCGCGTTCATTCCGCCCAGCAGTTCCGGGTTTTCGCGCGGCGGGGTCGCCAGCCTGCCCAGCGCGCCGTAGACGCCCGCGAGGAGCAAGGGCGGGAGGAGGTACTCCTTGGTGTTGTAACAGATGCCGAGGAGCTTGCCGAACACGAACTCCTTCGGCGTCAGGTCGGTGACGAGCAGCAGGTCGAGGGCGCCGGTGTCGCGCTCGCTGGTGATGGCCGTCGTCGCCTGGGCGGTCACCAGGAGCAGGCTCAGCACGCCGACGGGGATGAGGCCGTAGGCGGCGGCGAACGCCATCTTCTCGCCGCGCAGCAGCGGGCCCAGGGCCGAGTAGAGGATCAAGGCGAGCACGATGAAATAGGCCGTCTTGACCAGCAACGGCCGCCGGCCGTAGGCGCGCGTATAGACCTCGCGCCAGAGGATGGGGTTGGCGCCGACGCGGCGAACGGCCCCGGGGGCGGCGTGGGCGCTGGCGCGCTTCTCGCCCGTCAGGGGCCTCGCCACCAGGCCGCCTTCCTTGTCCTCGGCGTCCTCGGGCTTCTCGCGCTGCATGAGCGGCTCGCCGCTGGGGTTCCAGACGCGCAGCCGGGCCATGCCCCACAGGTTCAGCCCGGCGCTCACGAGCACCATCATCAGCGCGAAGCCATAGGCGGGGGCCAACAGCAGCCCCTGCGATTGGATCGGGTGATGCACGCTCAATAGCGCGAGGAAAGGGTCGAGCCACTGCTGGGCCAGGCCGATCTGCCGGGCGCTGAGGCCCAGGGGGGCGAGGAGGCCGCCCAGGCCGCGCACGAGGAGCAGGTAGAGGACCATCAGCAGGACGGTCAAGGCGAGGGACTGAAAGGTGCGGTCGCGCCACAGGCCGATCAGCCCGCCAAGGGAGCCGGCGACGAGCGAGGTGGCGCCGATGATGAGGATGGCGTGGAAGACTTGCTCCAGCCCGATGCCGCCCAGGAGCGTGAGGATGGCGAAGAACGGGACCGAGCTGAGCAGGAGCAGGAGCATCGGCAACAGGCTGCCGAGCATCTTACCGAGGACGATTTCGTCGTTGCGCAGGTCGGTGAGCAGGAGCAAAATGAAGGTGCGGCGGTCCTTCTCCTTGGCGATGGCGCTGGCCGACGCCAGGGCGGAGAAAAACAGGAAGAGGGAGAGCTGGACGAAGGTCAGCACTTGAAAGAGGACCGGGCCAAAGCGGGCCAACTCGCCGAGGTTGGAGGCGCGGGCCCAGCCGAGCGTCGAGAGCCAGGCGGTCACGGCGATGACGAGCAAGGTGCCCAGGTAGGCCACGCGGGCGACGTAATGCCCCGGCCGGCGCGGCACGGTGAGGAACTCGCGCTGGAAGATCGGGCCGAGCGACATTTTTCAGAAAGCTGGAAGGACGAAGGAGGAAGGAAATTCCACACACATTACCACTACGGACGCGGGCGAGGAAAGGCTCGCCCACGCGCTCTTTTTTCATCCTTCCTCCTTCGGGGAGAGCGGCTTGCTGGCGTCGATGAACACCCACGCGACGGCGCCGAGGAACCACGAGCCAGCCAGGCCGAAGAAGATGAGCCGCCAGCGCTCCGGCGTGGGGTCGTCTTGCAGCACGTACGGGATGAGGGCAGGGCTGAGGATGGCGCCCACGCCCCCGGCCATGTTCATCGCGCCCGCGACGGTGCCGGCGTACCTTCCACCGACGTCGGCGCTGGCGGCCCAGATGACGGGGATGGCCAGATCGTTGACGAGAAACGCCAGGCACAGCAGAGCGACCGCCTGCCAGGCCGAGGTCGCCAGCCCGGTCGCGAAGACGCACGTCCCCGCGCCCACGAAGCCGGCGCAGCCGACCAGGCTCCGCCCCCAGCGCTTGCTGCCCGTGGCTCGCACCAATCGATCGGAGAGCCCCCCGCCGATCAGCGAGCCGACCGCCCCGCACAGGAACGGCAGGCCGGTCAGCACCTCCGACCAGCGGCTGTCGTAGTTGAAGCCGTGGACGTCCTTGAGGTACTTGGGTTGCCAGGTCGGGTAGAAATACCAGCCGAAGCATACGCTCGCGGAGGCGACGCACATCGCCCAGAGCGAGAGGCTCGAGGCGAGCAGGCGGAAACCTGGCCAGGCGTGGCCCTCGCCAGCGACGGGTTGCGGGGCGTTGTCGCCGCGGACCAGGGCGCGCTCGGCGTCGTTGCAGGCCGGCATGTCCTCGGGCCGGTCGCGGAACCAGCGCACGAACAGGGCGGCCCACGCGCAGCCGAGCAGGCCCAGCACCCAGAAGGCGCCGCGCCAGCCCAGCAGGCCGGTCAGCAGCCCGATGGCCAGCGGGGCCAGGGCGCCGCCCAGGCGCGCGGACATCCAGATGCTGCCCTGCGCCAGGCCGCGTTCGTGGAAGGGGAACCAGTCGCGCGTCACGCGCGTGAGGTTGGGGTAGGCGCCCGCCTCGCCGACGCCGAAGAGAAAGCGCACCAGCAACATGAGGACGAAACCGTTGAGCACCAACGGCACGGCCCAGTCGCCGAAGCCGAGCTGCCGCCCGCTGTCCCAGGTAAAGGCGACGACGGTGCCGGTCAGGGCGGTGAAGGCCGACCAGCACAGGACGATGCGCGTGAGGACGCGCCGCGAGCCCCAGAGGTCGCCCATCCATCCGCCGGGCATCTCGAAGAGGGCGTAGCCGAGGATGAAGGCGGAGAAGATCAGCCCCATCTGGTGGTCGTTGAAGTGCAGCTCGCCCTGGATGTCCTCCTTGGCGCGCATGATGCAGACGCGGTCGAGGTAGGTGAGGAGCGACAGGCCGCAAGCGAAGCCCAGCACGCCAAAGCGCACGCGCGTCGGTTTCTGCACGAGAGGAAGGTCGGCGGGAAGGCCCATGAAGTGCCATTCTACCCGCCCCGGCGCGCGCCACAATCAAAAACCGTTCGACTTCTTGCTTGTCGTTTCGCGGAGGGACTATCAATAAATCTCCTCGATCGCCAACACGTGCCCCTCGGCGCGGCAACGCTGGTAGAGCGCCACGAGCACCGGGAACCACTCGCGCACCAACTCCAGCTCGTCGGCGCGGTCCTCCTCGGCGAGCTCTTCGAGCCCGCGCAGCGCCTCGGGGGCCCACGCCTCGGGGCAGACGGAGGCGAGGTAGTCGGCGAGGCGCGCCACGTCGGCGGCGTTGTTGTAGCCGGCGCGGTCGGGGCGGTACGTGGCCACGCCGAAGGTGAGGTCGCGCGAGCCGCGCAGCGCCTGGCGAATGGGAGAAGTCTCGGCACCAACCGGCGGCAAGAGCTGGCACAGGGCGGCCTCGTTGGCGGGAAACTCGGGGACGTCGATCGCGCCGAACAGCAGCACCTCGCCGACGAGAGCGCGCCAGCAGGGGCGATCGAACGTCAGGCCGGCGGCAACGGCGCAAACGAGCGGCGGCTCGGGGCCGGTGTGGTAGCGCTGGGCGTAGTCGAGGGCGGCAGGGATGAGGCCCGCGCAGAGTTGCCGGCACGGGGCGAAGTTGCGCGTGCGCCAGGCCTCGGCGAGGGGCGGGCGCACCTGGCCTTCAAAGCGGGGGCCGTCCTGCACGAGAAAGTAGTCGGCCATGAGTTTCCCGGCGAGCGAGTTGTTGACGGCAGGGGCACCAGGGGTATCATGGCCTGTTAGGGTGACGGCTCCCATGCCCCCTTCACTCTACTCCGAGCCAGACAGGCGCCAAGGCGTTCTTATCACTCCCTCAGGGGCCTCCCCCCATGCGCAGTTTCCTCGCCGGATCGATCGTCCTGCTCGCGCTGGCCCGGCTCGCGCTGGGAGGCGATGCGCCTTCCAAGGCCGACGTCGCCTTTCGCGCCTTGCTCGAGGAGGCCGAGGACAAGCTCGACGCCGCCAAGACCGACGTCGAGCGCAAGGAGGTCGACGAGAGATACGCGCTCCGCTTCCTCGATTTCGCCCAGAAGAACGCCAAAGACCCCGTCGTCTTTTACGCCCTCATCGCCGTCGTGGGCCTGAGCCGGGAAACGCCCGCGGACGGCCCCGCGGCCAAGGCCCTCGTCCTCCTGGAGAACTCCCACGTTACTAACCCTGGCCTCCGCGCCGCGGCAGCGCGGCTGGGGCAGCGCGGCGACCCCCTCAGTGGGCGGGTGCTGCGCGCCGTCGTCGAGAAGAGCCCCGACAAGAGGGCCCAGGCCAAGGCGTGCAAGGTGCTTGCCGACACGCGCGAGGAATTCGTGCGCCTGGCGGAGGAGGCGAAGTCCTCGCCGCGAGCGCGGGGGGCGCTCACCAAGAAGCACGGCCGGGAGCTCGTGCGCAACGTCCTCGCGGGCGTCGAGCAGAACAAGAAGGACGCCGCGCTCTACCGCAAGCTCTACCAGGACAAGTTCGCCATCATCCTGCCGGACCTGTCGGTCGGCAAGAAGGCCCCGGAGGTGGTGAGCAAGGACCTCGACGGCAAGGAGGTCAAGCTGAGCCAGTATCGCGGCAAGGTCGTGGTGCTCGACGTCTGGGCCACCTGGTGCGGCCCGTGCCGGGCCATGATCCCCCACGAGCGCGAGATGGTCAAGAAGTTCGACAGCAAGCGGTTCGCGCTCGTGTCGATCAGCGCCGACGCCAGGAAGGAGACGCTGACGACGTTCCTGAAGAAGGAGCCGATGCCGTGGGTACACTGGCACAACGGCCAGACGGGCGGCATCCTCGAAGACTGGGAGGTCGATTCGTTTCCCACGATCTACGTGCTCGACCACAAGGGCGTCATCCGCTACCGGGACATTCGAGGCCAGCGGCTGGAGGACGCGGTGCAGGAGTTATTGGATGAGGGGGAGGCGAAGAAAGGGAAGTGACGGCACAAAGTCGCCGCAGCCCGCACGGTTTATCGCGCCCGGGGGCCTGTGTCGGGCGAAGCGGCGCGGTTGGGCGGGCTTCTCCGGCGCCGGGCGTGTAGAAGGGTAGGAAGCGGCGTTCTTGTTCGAGCAGCGAGACGATTGCATTTGCGCTCGACCGAGCAACGTCTAACACGGGAGCACCAACGGTTTGCGTGCCGGGCGATCGCTGTCCGATCCGGACAGTCCGGCAACGGGCCACGTTTTTCTTCGAGGACTAGTGTGATGCGACGACTGATGGCAGGAGTGGTTGTGCTGCTGCTCGCCGGGGGCCTTGCCCGGGGCGAGAGCGCGGCCGAGGCGGTGGACAAGCTGCGCGACGATCTCATCAAGGAGTTTCGCGCCGCGAAGACCCAGAAGGATCGCACGGAAGTGATGGAGAAATACGCTCCGCGCTTCCTCGATCTGGCCAAGAAGAACGCCAAGGACGAGTCGGCCTTCGACGCCCTGATCTGGGTCCTCCAACTCAACGGCGACAGTAAGGTGGCCAAGGACAGCCCCGCCGACAAGGCCCTCGCCATCCTGGAGAAAGACTATCTCACGGACAAGAGGGCCGCGCAGCTCGTCTCGGCGACGTCGCAGACGCCCGCCACGGCCGAGAAGTTCGCCAAGGCGATCATGGCGAAGAACCCCGACCGCAAGGTCCAGGCCAAGGCAGCCAAGGCGCTGGTCCGCGTTTACGAGCAGCAGGCGATGGTGGCCGAGCGCCTCGAGTCCAACGAGAGGTTCCGCGAGGCCATCGAGAAGAGCCGCGGCAAGGACTACGTCAAGAACCTCCTCGACAGCGCCCCCAAGAACAAGAAGTCGGCCGAGGAATACAGCAAGTTGCTGACCACCAAGTACGCGGGCGTCTTCCCCGACCTGTCGGTGGGCAAGAAGGCCCCGGAGGTGGTGAGCAAGGACCTCGACGGCAAGGAGGTCAAGCTGAGCCAGTATCGCGGCAAGGTCGTGGTGCTCGACGTCTGGGCTACCTGGTGTGGGCCGTGCGTGGCGATGATCCCCCACGAGAGGGAACTGGTCAAGAAGCTGGCCGGCAAGCCGTTTGCCCTCATCTCGATCAGCGCCGACGCCAAGAAGGCGACGCTGACGGAGTTCCTCAAAGAGAAGCCGATGCCGTGGGTACACTGGCACAACGGCCAGACGGGCGGCATCCTCGAAGACTGGGAGATCGATTCGTTTCCGACGATCTACGTGCTCGACCACAAGGGCGTCATCCGCTACAAGAACGTCCGCGGCAAGGCGATGGACGAGGCCGTCGAGAAACTGCTCGAGGAGATTGAGAACGCCAAGAAGGTGTCTTCGCGCTGAGCGAGTTGTAACGGCTGACAAGCGGGGCGAAGGGCACGGGGCCTTCGCCCTCTTGCATCTACCCCTGCCGGTCGAGCTCCGCGAACCAGTCGGCGACCGGCAAGCGGAAGCCAGGCAACACGGCCCCGCCGTCCAGCGCGTCGGCGTGGCCCAGGACCGCGAACTGCTCCGGCGCGGTGTAGACGGTGACGGTGCGGTCGTCCGGCTCGGCCTCCCAGACGACCTCGACGCCGGCGGAGAAATACTCCCGGCGCTTGCGGGCCATCTCTTCGGGCGTGTTGCTGCCACTGAGCACCTCGACGACGAGATTGGGCGCCAGGTTGGGAACTGGTTGTGTTGGCCGGCGCCGGCCCGGCATGCGGCCCCAGGACGTGAAGCTGACGTCGGGGATGCGCACAAGCCCCGGCATCAGGCGCAAGGTGCCGTCGGGCGCCGTGACGAGGCCCAGGTTGCGCGATCGGACGAACGCGCCGACCACCTCGATCAAATATGCCGCCAGGATGGGTTCGCTGAAGCCCACGCCCTTCTCCACCAAGACGCCCTCGACCAGCTCGCACAGTCGCCCTTCCCGCGCGCCGACGAACAAGACGTCTTCCTCGGTGGCCGTCCCCGGCGCGGGGCGAAATCGAATGCGGTGGAGCGGAACGCCACCCAGGCGCGCGACGAGGTCGGCCAACGTGTGGATCGGTTGAGGAGGAACGGAAAGCGCACTCATTACAAGTCCTCGGGGCCCGGGCTCCAGCGCCCTTCATGCTATGCGCTCCCGCGGGCTCGCTCAAGGCCCATCAGCCCAACTGCTTGACGCCCTTGCCCAACCGCCGTAGCCTGACACCATTGCCGACTTCCTCCCTCCGCCTTTCGGGCCGGCCTCATGCACCGCGAGATCTCCCACGCCGACGGCACCTTTCAGCAGGAGGGCCGGCTCTCGCTCTATCTGCTGACCGGCCTGCTCGGCGCGCTGATCGCCGCCGACCTCTGGCCGGTCTTCGCCGCCTGGCTCCGCACGCAGGGCCCGTCACTCCCGGCCTGGCCCAACGAGCTCTTCGGCTACCGCATCGCGCTGCTCGCCGCCGTCCTCGGCGGGGCGCGCGTCCTCTACGGCTCGCTCGACAGCCTCCTCCAAGGGCGGATCGGCGCCGACCTCGCCCTGGCCATCGCCTGCGTCGCCGCCATCCTCGTCAAGGAACCGCTCGTCGCCGCCGAGATCGTCTTCGTCGGCCTGCTCGGCGAGTGCCTCGAGAACTTCACCTTCGAGCGCACGCAGCGCGCCGTCCGCTCCCTCGTCGAGATCCAGCCGCGCCGCTGCTGGCGGTTGCGCGAGGGGCAGGAGGAGCGCATCCTCGTCGGAGACCTCCAGGTCGGCGACCGCGTCCTCGTCAAGCCGGGCGCCCGCGTCCCGGCCGATGGCGTGGTGCTCGACGGGCGCTCGGCGCTCGACGTCGGCGCCTTGACCGGCGAGAGCCTGCCGGTGGACAAGGGCCCGGGCGACGAGGTGCTGGCCGGCTCGCTCAACCAGTTCGGCGCCCTCACGGTCGAGGCCCGCCGCGTGGGCGAGCAGACCGTCGTCGGCCGGGTAATCGAGCTGACTGCCCGCGCCCTGAAGGACAAGGCGCCCCTCGAGCGCACCGCCGACCGGCTGGCGCGCTACTTCCTCCCCGTCGTCCTTGCCCTGGCGCTGCTGACCTTCCTGGCGGCCCTGTTCTTCAGCGCTTCGGGCTGGTTTCGGCCCACCGACAGTCCCCGCCTCGGGCTTGGGGCGGCATCGCGGCTCGCGGTCTACCCCGCGCTGTCGGTGCTGGTGGTGGCGTGCCCCTGTGCCCTCATCCTGGCCACGCCCGCCGCGGTCCTCGCCGCGCTGGGGCGCCTGGCGGGCACGGGCGTGCTCATCAAGGGCGGCGCTGCCCTGGAGCGCCTGGCGACGGTCGATGCGTTCTGCTTCGACAAGACCGGCACCCTCACCGAGGGCCGGCTCGAACTGGGCGAGGTGGCGCCTCTCGGCGGCGCGGTGGCCGAGGACGTGCTGCGCGCTGCCGCCACGGCGGAGCAGCGCAGCGAACACCCCCTCGCGCGCCTCGTGTTGCAGGAGGCAGCGCAGCGCGCCGTTTCTCCCGAAGCGATCGAGGAGTTCCAGGCCCATCCCGGCTCGGGCGTCAGCGCCCTCGCCTCGGGCTCTCGCCTCCTGGTCGGCAATCGACGCTTGTTGGAAGAGCAGGGCGTTCCTCTCTCTCCCGAGGCGCAGGCCTTGCTCGAACGGCTCGACGCGACGGGCCAGACGGTGCTGCTGGTCTGCCGCGCTGGTCGGCTGCTGGGCGCCATCTCGGCGCGCGATCGGGTGCGCCCCGAGGCCGCCGCGGTCCTCGCCGAACTGGGCGGCCTGGGCATCGGCCGGCTGGCGATGGTGACGGGGGATCGCGCCGCCGTTGCCCAGAACGTGGCGGGGGCGCTGGGGCTGACGGAGGTCCACAGCGAGCTGCTGCCGGAGCAGAAGGCGGAGCTCGTCGCGTCGTGGCAGGAGGCGGGGCGGCAGGTGGCGATGGTTGGCGATGGCGTCAACGATGCGCCGGCGCTGGCCCGGGCTAACGTGGGCGTGGCCGTCGGCGGGAGCGGCGCCGACGTCGCCGCCGAGGCCGGCGACGTCGTGCTGATGATCGCCCCGCACGCCGCACAGGGGGGGCCGCTGCGCTCGCTGCCCCTGTTGCTGCGGCTGTCGCGCCAGACGGTGCGCATCGTGCGGCAGAACATCTTCTACTTCGCCTTCGGAGTCAACGCGGTCGGCATCGTCGTCACGGCCTGGCTCTGGCCGTTGCTGGCCCCCGCGCGCTGGTACGAGCAAGGGCCCGTGGCGGCCGTGATCTACCACCAGCTCGGCTCGCTCGCCGTTCTGCTCAACGCCATGCGGCTGCTCTGGTTCGAGCGGCGCGGGGCGCCCGGGGGCTGGTCGGAGCGCTTCGGCGGGCTCAACGCCTGGCTCGAAAAGCGCCTCGACTTCGACGAGGGGCTCCACTGGCTGAGCCACCGCTGGCGGGCCGTGCTTGCCGGGGCGTTGCTCCTGCTGCTGGCCGGCTGGGGGCTGAGCGGGTTGACCGTGGTGGGCCCCGACGAGGTGGCGGTCGTCCGGCGTTTCGGCCGGCCCCTGCCCAAAGACCTCGGCCCCGGCCTGTCGTGGCGCTGGCCCTGGCCGGTGGAGACCGCGACGCGCATCAGCCCGGCCCGCATCAACACGCTGGAAATCGGCTTTCGCAGTCAGGGAGGGTCGGCGGCCGGGGCGAGCTCCTGGTCGAGCGAGCACGGTGCCGGCGGGGAGGGGCAGCGCGATGACGAATCGGTGATGATTACCGGCGACAACCAGTTGCTCGAAGTGCAGGTCAGCGTCCGCTACGTCGTCGATCGGCCGCGCGTCTATCTCTTCGAGGTGGGGGATGCGCCGGGCATCTTGCGCAACGCCGCCGAGTCGGTGCTGCGCGAGATCGTCGCCGGCCGGCGCATGGCCGACTTGCTGACGGGGGATCGGGCCGGGGTGCAGGCGTTGGCGCTGGCGCGGCTCAAGGAGCGCTGCGCGGAGTACGGGCCGGAAGGGCTGGGCGTCCAGATCGAGGGCCTGTCGCTGCACGACCTCCATCCGCCGAAGGTGGTGGTGGGGAACTACTACGACGTGACGCGCGAGGTGGAGCGGAAGACAAAGCTCATCAACGAGGCGCAGGCCGAGCGCACGAGGGACCTCGGGGCGCAGAAGACGCGCAGCGTGCGGGCCGTCCGCGAGGCCGAGGTCGAGGGACTGGCCATCCGCGCCGCGGCGCGGGCGAAGGTGGCACGCTACCTTACCCACCGCGCCGTCCGCCGCTCGGTGCCGCTCGCCGTCGAGCTCGCCCTGGTTGGCGACGCCCTGGCGCTCTGGGGCGACGGCCGGCCTAACGAGGAGGTGCGGAGCGAGTACCAGCGCCGCCGTGCCGCCGCCCTTGGCCGATACGCCCGGCAGGCGGAGCAGCGGTTCTACTGGCAGGCGATCGGCGCGGCGCTGACGGGCCGCCCGAAGGTGTTGCTGGACGCCGGCAAGGGGCTGGCCCGGCGCCACCTCTGGATGCCGGGAGTGTTGGGGGAGGGCGGCGCGCCACCGCCGGCGCCGTTCCGGCCGCGCTCGCGCCCGGGACCACCCCCGGCGCCGGAGCCGGGCGAGCCGTGACGACCGCTCGCCTGCTGTGCGATCAGCAGGAAATGGCATCCTTGTAGGACGGCTCTCCTGAGCCGTCCAGACGGCTCAGGAGAGCCGTCCTACCGCAAACCAAGTCCCGCGGCTCACCGGTTGCAAAGCGCTCGAAGGGAGGGAGAGCAGACGATGTGGTGGAAGGCCCTGTTGGTCCTCGGCCTGCTGGCGGCGCTGGCGGCGGTGCCGTCGGCGCTGTTCACGGTCGATCGGGCGGAGTTCGTCTACCTGACGCAGTTCGGGCGGCGAGTCGCCGTCTACGACGGCGCCGACGACGAGCAGGCGGGGCTGCACGTCAAGTGGCCCTGGCCGGTGCAGTCGGTGCAGCGCCTCGACCGGCGGCTCCAGTACTTCGACCTGCCCGGCGCGGAGCTCCTGACGCGCGACGCCGAGGGCAACAGCGTCGATAAGACACTGACCCTGGACGCCTACGTCTGCTGGCGCATCCCCAGCGCGGAGGGGGCCGACCAGTTCGTGCGCAGCATCGGCACCCCCGAGCGAGCGCAGCTCGTCCTGGGGCAGCGGATCGCCAGCGAGCTGGGCTCGGCCGTGGGGGAGATGGAGCAGAGCGACCTGATCGCGCCGGACTCCGCCCGCATCGACCGCAAGAGGGCCGAATTGCGGACGCGGCTCCTGGACGTGGGCTCGCCCTCGCTGCGCCAGTCGGCGCTGAAGGAGTATGGGATCGAGGTCGTGGACGTGCGGCTGCGGCGCTCCAACCACCCGGGAAAGGTCCGCGAGGCGATCTTCGAGCGCATCAAGAGCGAGCGCGAGAAGCGGGTGATGTTCTACCGCAGCGCGGGCGAGACCGAAGCGGAGCTGATCCGCATCGACACCGAGGCCCAGGTCAAGGAGATGCAGACGCGGGCGGAGGAGAAGGCCCAGGAGGTCCGCAACGCCGCCGAGGACAAGGCGTCTCGCTATCGCGCTGCGGCCCAGCGCCTGGACCCGGCCTTTTACAGCTTCTGGCAGGAGATGGAGAGCTACAAGACCATCTTCGGCGACAGCATGACGACGTTGATCCTCTCCACGCAGCGCGAGATGTTCCACACCTGGAACGCCCCCCCGCGGGACGGCGAAAAGCCGCTGCGGGGGCCGCCTGCGCCGCCCAAGGAATGAGATCGCGCCCCACTCCCGAGGACGGACTTCTTCGATGCGCAAGGCCCTGCTGTTCGCGTTCGTCTTGTTGCTGGCGGGGTACGCCCTGACCGGCGTGGTGCAGGTGCGCCCGGGGGAGCGCGCCGTGGTGCGCCGATTCGGCCGGGTGCTGGCCGAGAGCCCCGGGCCGGGCCTGTGGGTGGGCCTGCCGTGGGGCATGGACCGCGTCGATCGTGTGGTCGTCGATCAGGTGAGGCAGGTCGTCGTCGGCTATCAGGAGGACGCGGACGAGCGCACGATGCCCGCCGGGCAGCTCCTCACCGGCGACCACAACCTGGTCAACGTGCAGGTGGTGCTCTCCTACTCGGTCCGCCCCGCCGAGGTGGCGGAGTTCGTGGTCCACGCGGGCCGCGTCGAGGAGTTGCTCGCGCGGGCGGTCGAGGCGGGCCTGTCGGAGTGGGTGGGCGGCAAGACCGTCGATGAGGTGCTGCTGCGCGGCAAGGTGGCCCTGCGGGCCGACCTGCTGCGCCGTCTCCCGCCGCGCCTGGACGAATACGGCCTGGGGGTCGAGGTGCGCGACGTGCGCGTGGCGCTGACCGCGCCGCCGGACGAGGTGAAGGACGCCTTCGACCGCGTGGCCCGGGCGCAGACGGAGAAGGAGACGCGCAAGACGGCCGCCCAGCAAGAGGCCTCGACGGCGCTGGCCCGCGCGCGGGGCAGGGTGAGGCGGACCGAACAAGTCGCGCGGTCGGACGCCGAGGAGTTGGTGACGCGCGACCGGGGCAAGGTCCACGGCTTCCTGAACGAGTTGGCGGCGTACCGGCGGGACGGCCCGAGCAACCCCTCCTATCTGCGGCACGCCTGGGCGGAGAAGCGCCACGCCGTCCTACAGAAGCTCAAGAGGCCGCGCGGCCTCGACCTGCTCGACCACTACCTCGGCACGCAGGCCGACCTTCACAGCCGCATCTACCCGCCCGCAGAGTGACGAGGGGGGTGCGGCAACTATTCGGGGAGGCCCGGGGGGCCCCCCCCCGCGGGGCCCGCCGGGTGGGCCCCGGGGGGGTGGCGCCCCGGGCGCCCCCGCGTTTGGGGGGCCCCGCCCCCCCGGGGGGGGGTGTTGTGGGCGCCCGG
>JBBSEZ010000151.1:0-20737 GCA_038239195.1 Gemmatales bacterium | reverse complement strand
CCGGCCCGACCGACGCGACGGACCGGCCGACGGCCCCCTGGCCAATCTACGGCGGTCCTCCTCCGAAGTGCAGCGTGTTGTGCCCCGAAAAAGGCCCGGGAAGCCGGCCCCGAGCCCCGTCGCGCCCGCCGCGGCGGAACCGTCCGGCCACGGAGGAGCAAACCGATGTCTCTGAAGTCGCTGTTCGCCACCGCCGCCTGTTGCCTCGCCCTGATCGCCCGCGCGACGAGGCTGCCGGGTGCCCGGGCGGTCGCTCTCCTCCTCCTGGCCGGGTGCGCGTTGCTCGTCCCGGAGGCAGGCCCCGCCCCGCCGCCCCGCCCCGGGCCGAGGCCGGCTGGTCTTCGTTCTCCCAGCCGTACCCCATGACCTACGCCATTTACTACCAGCGGATTAACCCACAGGGACGAACGACCCTCCTGCACACCTGGTATTTCACCGGCTACGTAGGTCAGCAAGCTGCCTTCCGGAGGGCGGTGTGTGCTTACCAGGACAAGCTACAGGCCTCCTACAACGGGCTGTTCCGGTTCACCCTCCAAGAGTGGAACGGCTACGTCATCCCGCCCCGTAATCTGTGACCGTCCCGCCTCGTCCCTGGTGTGCCGCCCGGCCGTCGGCCGGGCGGCCGTCGGCCGAATCTTCTCTTCACGCGAGGGTTGACGCCATGTTGAAGCGCCTCCTGTCCCGACTCCTGTTCGGCCCGGCGGTCCTGGTCGCTCTGTCGGGGACGGCCCTGGGCAGCCCCGCGAAGCGCCCGCCGGCCCCGCGGAACGGCACGTGGTCGAAGGCCACCACCGTCGCCACCTTCCGCGGCAAGTGGAGCGACGCCAAGCGGCACGCTCGCCTCCGCGGGGCCAAGCACGGCGACGACGTGCTCCCGCATTTCCCGACGATGACCGCCCAGGCGCTCGTGGCCGTCGCCCTGGAGACGGGGATGGGCCCCTACCTGAAGGCGATCGCCCGGCCGGGCGAGGCCGTCCCGATCCCGGAGAAGAACCTGGAGGTGACTTACCACGTCCGCCGCGAGCGGGCGGGCGGCGGGGTGGTGTTTTACCAGCCAGTCTTCACCCTGCGGGTGACGCGTCTGACGCCGGCCGGCGCCCCCCCCGGGCTCCCGCCCTTCCCGCCGCCGGGCGCCCCGCCCGGCCTGCCGTTCGGGTTGCCTTGATCCACGTGCCCCCGACCTCTCGCGGAGAACGACCATGACCGCCTTCGCCATCCCGTCCGACGCCGCCACCTTCTACGACCTGCTCGGCGTCCCGGCCGACGAGCGCGACCCGGGCCGCCTGGAGATCGTCCCCGTCTACCACGTCGGCGAGCACGGCGACGTGCCCTACCTGGCCATGCCGCTGCTCCGCGGCGAGACGCTGGAGGCCCGCCTCCTCCGCGACGGCAAGCTGCCGCCGACCGAGGCGGCGCGGGTGGCCGGCGAGGTCGCCCTGGGCCTGTCGGCCGCCCACGCACGCGGGCTGATCCACCGCGACGTCAAGCCGGCCAACGTCTGGCTTGAGGAGAAGACGGGGCGCGTCAAGCTGCTCGACTTCGGCCTGGCCCGTGTCACGGACGAGCCCGGGCTGTCGTCGCCGAGCGTCCTCGTCGGAACGCCGGCGTACATCGCCCCGGAACGGGCCGCCGGGCAGAAGGCCGACGCCCGCAGCGACCTGTTCGGCCTCGGCTGCGTCCTCTATCAGATGCTCACGGGGAAACACCCGTTCCGCGGCCCGCACACGCTGGCCGTCCTGCGGGCGGTGGCGATGGACCACCCGCCGGCCCCGCACGCCCTCGACGCCACCATCTCGTTCGGACTGAGCCACCTGACGATGCGGCTGCTGGCGAAGGAGCCGGCCGGCCGGCCATCGTCGGCCGCGGCGGCGGCGGCGGAGTTGGCCTCGCCGGCGGCCGGCCCGAAGGTCGAGGCGACGCCGGCCCCGACGAAGTCGGACGGCCGCAAGCCGCGCCGGGCGTGGCGGGTGGCGGCGGCAGCCTTCGCCGGGGCGGCCCTGCTCGGGATCGTTGTTATCCTCATCGTCAACCGCAACTCGGGGAAGGGCGGTGATCCGAACGCGAAAGAGATGGCGCCCCTGCCGGCGGGGGCAAAAGGCAAGGTCGGCGAGCCGATCCTGCGCTTCGCGTCGGTCGTGTCGCGGCCGGAGCTGACGCCGGGCATGAAGGGGGTGCGCGGCTGGGACCTGGTGACGGCCGACCACCGCGGCCCGGTTTGGAACGTCGCCTATTCGCCCGACGGCAAGCACCTCGCGTACCTGACCGCGGACGCCATCATCCGGGTGCGCGAGGTGGCGACGGGAAAGCTGGTCCGCGTGCTGCAAGGCGCCCGCGTGTTCGAGCGGCAGAACAGCGTCGCCCTGCTGTCCTGGTCGCCAGACGGCAAGACGATCGCGGCGACCGACGCCCTCGGGGGCGGAGTGCGATTGTGGGACGCGGGGACCGGGGGCCTCCTGCACCTCCTTCCGGGGACGACGAGCCACCCGGCCACCGCCCTGGCGTTCACCCCGAAGGGCGACCGGCTGGCCGTCGCCTCCGGCCTGGGTACCCGAATCTTCGACCTGAAGGCGCTCAAGCAGGTCGAACTGGTCGCGGCGGTCGGCACAGACCTGGCCTTCTCCCCCGACGGCCGCCGGCTGGCGACGAACGACGGGAAACTGATCGACCTGCGGTCGGCCGGCGAGCCGCTCGCCATTGGTCCGGGGGAAGCGGTGGCGTTTTCGCCCGATGGCGACACCCTGGCCGTCCTCGGCGGGAACTGGCAGGCCTACACTGTCCGACTATTCGACGCCAAATCGGGGAAGGAGCGGAAGAAGTCCGACCCGGTCCGGACCGAGCAGAGCCATGTCGCCGGCCGGCTCGAATGGCGGGCGGGCGGCAAGGAACTGACGGCCGGCGGGATCGTCTGGGACGCGGTGACGGGGAAGGTCCTCCGCAAGCACCTCCCGCCCGCCCTGCGATACAATTATTGGGGGCTGGCGCCCGACGGGAGGACCTACGCCTGCGGCCCGAACGACACGGCCCTCCAGTGGGCGGTCCAGGTCCGCGACGCGAAGACGAACGAGGTGAAGCACGCCTTCCGCGCGCAGGCCCAGTACGCCCCCCCCCAGCCAGGTGGCGGCCACGTGGAACGTCCTGTCCCCCGACGGCAAGACGCTGGCGGTCGGCCGGGCGGACGAGGGGGGCGTCTACCTGCTCAAGGTCGCGACCGGGGAGCACGTCAAGACGCTCCCGTTCGCGCGGGGGCCGGTCTGGGCGCCGGACGGCAAGAGCATCCTGCTGCCTGGTGAGTGGCCGGACAACCGGGGTGGGAACCTCCCGTCCGCGGTCGTGGACGTCGCGACCGGGAAGAGCACGAAGGTGGCCGGGTACGGGGCCGGGGCCTGCTCGCCGGACGGAAAAACGTGGGCCCTGCTAGGCCACCTGGACAACGACCTGTGGCTGACCGACGCGGCCACCGGCAAGACGCGAAAGGTTGCCGACGCCGTCAAGGCCACCCGCTTCCCTGGTGTCGCCTGGGCCCCGGACGGCAAGCGGCTGGCCCTGTCCGGCCACCGGGTCGGGACGACCGTCCGGGACATGCCGGCCGCCACGGTCGCCAAACACCTGCCGGGGGCAGACCCGGTCCTGGGCTGGTCGCCCGACGGCAAGTTCCTGGCCACGGGGGCCGGCGTCTTCGACGTGGAAAAGGGCGCGAAGGTGCCGCTCCCGGGCGTCGCAGATGCGTTCGGGTGGTCGCGCGACGGCAAGCGGCTGTACGCTTCCGGCGAGGGCGGGCTCGTCCTGATCGACTGGGCGTCGCCGAAACGCAAGCAATTGAGGAACGCGCCCACTTACTTCTTGCGCCCGGGCCGGTGGCCCCAGGCGGTTGGCGGGGCCGGGGTGAACTTCCAACTGCCCGGCGGGGCCGACGCCGTCGGCAGGGTCGAAGCCGACTCTCACGACAGCGTCGTGCTGCCCCTCCGCAACGCCCGAATGCTGGTCGTCGCCGCCAACGGCCACTACCGCGTGATCGGCGACGAGAAGGACGGTGAGCTCGTCTACGTCGTCCGTACCGACGAGGGCGACGAGGTGCTCACTCCGGCCCAGATGGAGAAGCGGTACGGGTGGAAGAACGACCCCTCCAAAGTCCGCCTCCTGGCCGACTGACCCGCCGGCCCGACTGGCGGCCCCGTCTGCCGGCGGGGCCGCGTCCGGACCAAGCCTCTGACCAGGCGACGACGAAGGGCCTCGCTCCGCGGACGGACCTCGATTTCTCGAAAATCTCGGCCCTCGCGAACGTAGTCTCGTCGGCGAACCGCGCCGTGCCTCGGCTCGAGCTGGCGACGTCCAAACGCTTGCAAAGACGTCTGGGAGCGGTTACCGTGTTTACTGAGCGAACCTACCCAGGTTGAGCGAGGGGGCCGCCCCCGCACTCGCCCCTCTCCAGGACGCGAGCTCGCGGGCCTCTTTGCCTCCCGCCGATCGACCGGCGAGCGCAACGGAAACCGGAGCGGCGGCGGGCCGACCCACGGCCCCGCGCCGGTCGCCCCCGGGCCAGTCCGGACGGAGATCGAGACCGATGCCTTTCCCCAACGTTCGGTGGATCGGGGCCTGCCTCCTCGCCGGTTCCCTCGTCGCGCTCTTCGCGCCTCCCCTCCACGCGCAGCGCGCCTCCGCCGAGGTCAAGCAGCTCCGCGAAGAGGTAACCGAGCTCGAAATCAAGCGGATGGAGTCCCAAGCCCTCGTGGACGTCCTCGAGGCCGAACAGCGCCTCGTGCCGGCCATCGCCGCCGCTCCGCTCGACGTCGCCAAGCTTGCCACACGCGACGTCATGCGCGAGGCCCTTGCCGAAGACCTCAAGGGCAGCGAAAAGAAGCGCGTCGCCGCCCTCGACCGCCTCGCCGAGAAGACCGGCAAGGAAAAGCAGGACGCCATCGACGGCTGGAAGAAGGCTCGCGACGCTGCCGTGCAGGTCCACGAGGACTACGTCGAGACCAAGGCCCGCCTCGGCGCCAACCCTGGCAAGGTCCCCCTTTTCGACCTTCGACTCGTGCTCATCCTCCTGTGGGGCACCGTCCTCGTCGGCCTCGGCTTCCTCCTGGCGATCCACGTGCTGCGCGTCAGCCTGCGCCAGCGCTGGCGCTCGGGCCTGACCACGGCTGTGCTGTTCGCCCTCTCTATCGCCTCGCCCCTGTTCGCGCAACCCGCGCCTGGCCTGGCCGACAGCCCCAGCGCCCTCACCGTCGAGCGCGACGGGCTTCGCGTCCAGGTTCAGCAGCTCGAGATCAAGGCGTCCATCCTCAAGACGGAGTCCCGCAATCGCCGGTCGCCCCACCTCCGCGTCTGGGAAGCCATCCTCATGCCCCTCGGCGGAGCGCTCAATCGCCAGTTCGCCGAGTGGGAGGAAGAGGCCCTCGAAAAGTTGCGCGCCGTGCTCGTGGACGTCAAAGTCACCGAGCGAACCATCGCTGCCGGGCTCAAGGTCCTCGACGAGGCCGCCGCCGAGCGCGACCAGCTCGCCGACCTCGTCAACGCCGACAGCGCCCGCAATCGCTTGCGCCGCTCCCTCAAGCTCGGGGCCTGCGTCGCGTTCCCGGCCCTCGCCCTGCTGCCCGTCTGGTGGGCCCGCAAGAAGGCCCGCAAGCGCCTGGCCAAGGACGCCGACCAGTGCCCCTGCTGCCTGGCCGTCGGCTCCCTCGAAGAGAAGGTCGCCACCGTCCAGGACGAGCGTTACCCCGAGCCGCGCTACTACTCCTGCCCTCAGTGCTTCTACGAGTTCCGCTCCAGCTACCGCAAGCTGCCGCGCCTCTGCTTCCCCACCGTCGGCGTGCCGGCCAGCGGCAAGACCCACTGGCTCGTCTCCGCTTACGACCTCGTCAAGAACAACAACGTCGGCGTCGATGCCTCCATCCAGCGCGCCCCCTCCCTCGCCGACGAGACCTTCGACCACCTCATCGAGATGGTGCTCGAGAGCCATCAGAACCCCGCCGCGACCGTCTACAGCGACAAGATGCCCGCCCCGCTCACCTTCCACGTCGCCGACACCGACCGCCTCGGCCGCGCCAAGGCCCTGCTCAACCTGTTCGACTGCAGCGGCGAGATCATGTACAAGAACATCAACACCGACGTGGTGCGCCGGCGCGCCCTGCTCATGGACGGCTTCCTGCTGTTTCTCGACCCCACCCAGGTGAGCCGGCAGGGCCCGACGCCCGGCCTCGACGCCCAGATCAACCGGCTCTCCAGCTTCCACGCCGAGATGCGCGACATCCGCGGGCTCGACGTCGGCGACCGCATCGACGTGCCGATTGCCGTGTGCGTCTCCAAGGTCGATCTGCTCCTCGCCCGCAACCCGCTGCGCGGTCAGGCCCGCCCCCTGCTCAACCGGCTGCGCGAGACGATGGGCTGGCCCCCCACCCTCGACCTGCTCAAGGAGCGCAGCCAATCGATCGCCGAGATGCTCCCCCGCATGTTTCCGGGCTGGGACGTCATCAAGACCTTGCACGAGGGCTTTGGCGACCGATTCCTGTTTTTCCCCATGACCCCCGTTGGCATGGAGGAGGGCGAGCTGGGGATCGAGGACCTGCGCCAGCGCACCATCGTCCCGTTCGGCATCCTCGAGCCGGTCCTCTGGCTCATGCACATGCGCGGCTATTGCGTGCTGCCCAAAGCCAGCGAATAGGGGAGTTGAAGTGAGTACTTGGCCAACGGCGGTCGATTACCGCGACGCCCTGCAGCACCCCGGCCTGGCCTTCAAGGACCCGGTGCTCCAGGCCGGCAAGATCGAAGTCAACAAGCTCGGCGTCCCGCGCGCCCGCTCCGGCGCCTTCGCGAACGTCTACAAGCTCACCAGCGGCTCGCGCACCATCGCCGCACGCGTCTTCCTCTACCCCGAGAAAGAGCGCGAGGGGCGCTACCACGCGATCACCGACCACCTGAGCAGCCAGCGCCCTTCCTCCATCGTCTCCTTCAACTACAGCGCCGAGGGCATTCGCGTCAACGGCGGGTGGTTCCCCCTCGTCACCATGGACTGGGTGTCCGGCGTTTCCCTCGGCAACTGGGTGCGCGACCGCGTCTACGCCCGCGAGACCGACGCCCTCCTCCAGATGGCCGAGCGCTGGGGCAAGCTTCTCGAAGACCTGCGCACGGCCAACATCGCTCACGGCGACTTGCAGCACGACAACGTGATGGTCGTCGGCAACGAGCCGGTCCTCGTCGATTACGACTGCATGTGCGTGCCCGCCCTGGTCGGCCGGCAGCAGCTCGAGAACGGCAAGCCCGCCTACCAGCACCCCCTGCGCAAACAGCAGCCGCTCACGCTCCAACTCGACAACTTCTCCGCCTGGATCGTGCTGATCGCCCTGCGCGCCCTGGCCATCGACCTGAGCCTGTGGGAGCGCTACGTCGATGCCACCGGCAACGAGGCGTTGCTGTTCACCGAGGCGGACCTGACCAACCCCGACACCTCGCCGCTGTGGTCGGAGCTGCTGGCCTGCCCCGACGCCGAGGTCCAGGATTGGGCCCGCCACCTGCGCGCCACACTGCCCGAGTCGGCGTTCGACGCCATCCCCAGGTTCTCCATCAACCCCTTCGCGCCTCTCGAGCAGGCCTGCGAGGCCCGGCCGCGCGACTGGGCCGCCATCGTCCAGCTCGCGGGCGCCCTGACCCAGCGCGGCCGGGCCATCCCCACTCACCTTCAGCCCGTCATCAGCGAGGGGCAACAGCGGCAGGCGGCCCAGGAAGACCTGCTCCAGGCAGTCCAGAGCGGCGACGCCCGCCGGATCGCGGCGGCCTACAAGCCGGCGCTGCTGGACGACTGGGCCGCGTGCGCGCCTCTGCTCGACGCCGCCCGCGAGGCGGTCAGCGTCGTCCCACTCCTCGAAGAGATGGAGGGGGCGCTGCGCTCGCCGGGCGACGGCCGCCGCGTGGTGCAGTTGTGGGACCAGAACAGCTATCGGCTGCGCTCGGTGCCCGGCGCGACCAGGTTGGGGCAGCAGGCCGAGAGCTGGCGCGCCCGCATTCGCGCCGCCGAGGAGATGGCCGAGGCCGTCGCCCGGTCGGCGTCGGAACACGAGATCGCCGCGGCCTGGGAAAAACTGGAGAACGTGGGGGGCCACCCCGACGCCGCGGGGCAGCGCGACCGCGCCGCGCAGGCTCGCGGCCGGGCGGAGGCCCTCAACAAGTTGCGGGCCATTCCCGACGACAATCGCGAAGACCACGACCGCCGCTGGCTCCAGGCCTGGGACGAGCAACTCCTGGGCGACTCGGCCGAGGGCCCTGCCCTGAAAGCGCGCGCCCGGGCCATCGAGGAGCGCTTGCAGCTCCTCAAGGACCTGCGGGGGACGATCGAGCGCGTCGATCGCATGGCCGAGAAGGAAAGCGCCGTGCTGGAGGCGGCGGCGAAGTTGCGCAATTACCGGCACCAGTACCTGGCGCGCATCAAGACGGCCAACGAACGGGTGCGCGCCATCCAGGCGCTGACGCAGGCGCTGAGCGCCAAGCCGCTTCGCGAGGCAGCCCTTGCCGAGGCGTGGCAGAAGCTCGACGCGGCCACCGCAACGCGGGTCGCCAAGTCCAACGCGCAGGTCCCCCCACGCTGCGAGCTGGCGGTCAAGCGGCGCGACTGCCTGAACAAGTTGCAGACCATCAACCCCCACCTGCCGCTCGACGAGCAGGACGCCGAGTGGCTGGCGACCTGGGACGAGCCGCTGCTCAAGACGTGCGCCGACGCCGCGGGATTGCGGCCGCGCTGCGACGAGGCTGCGAAGCGCACCCGCGCCTGGCTGGCCCTGGAAAAGGCCCTGCGCGAGCGCAACCTCGACGGCGTGGGGAAGCTGGCGGCCGACCCGCTGCTGATCGGCTACCCGCCGCTCGAGCGAAGCCGGGCGCTGCTCGACGTGATGCTGGCGCAGGGGCGCCAGCTCGAGGTCGTCCGCCTGCTCCTGGCCGGGCAGATCGAGCTGACGGGCGAGCACCTGCGCTTCGTGCGCGAGAACCCGGAGGTGGTGGGCCCGTATCGGGGCGAAATCGCGACCCTGCTGCTGGGCTGGCTGACCAAGGCGGGGAAGTTGCAGGGCAGCACGCCCGCCTGGGTGCTGGGGCCCGGGCCCAACTCGGCGCTGGTGCGCTGGGCCTGGCCGTACTTCGACCGGGTGACGCACTGTCTGGTGGTCACGCACCCCGACCGCTTTTTGCAGGCGCCCGACGAGGTCGGCGGGGACGCCGGGCGCATCGACGCGACCGAGTTCCGCCGCGCCATGGGCGGCTTCCGCATCGGCCTGCCGCCGGCGGGGCGCGGGCGCGTGTTCGTGACGATCTGGCCGGTGATCGACGTCGGCTGGACCGACCTGGTGGGCCAGCCGCTGCACGTCGGGCCCATCGCCGCGGGCGTGCGCCCGGGGCCGGTGCGGCCGGGGCCCGCGGCGAGCGGCCGGCGGCCCTGATCGAGGCTTAGCGACGCTTCGCAGAAGCGCCTTGCTTGTCGTTTCGCGAGAGGTTGGCGAGGAGGAAGACGCATCATGGCGGTCACGGCGGCGGTCCCACGTCCGGGCGAGGAGGCGGCCGCCCCGTCGGCGCAGCAGGTCTATTACACCCACTGCCTGCCCGCCGACAGCATCGGCCAGCAGTCCGGCTACAGCGTCCGCGCCGCCTCCACCGCCGACCGCGCCCTCTTCCAGTTCGCCAACGACTACCCCGCCTACGAACTGCCCCCCGACCTGTGGACCAGCGTCGGCGCCCCCGCCCAGGCGCCGCGCCGCCTCGCCCTGGTCCCCGCCCCCCAAGCGGGAGGAGGCGGTTGTGCCCTCATCCACTCGGCGTATCTGCCGGAGGACACGCGCGGCCGGAAAAACAGCTTCTTCACCCACTACCTCTTCCTGCCTGCCCTCGATCCGCTCCGGGCGCTGCAGACCTGGGCCTCGCCCGACTGGACGGTCTCGTACCCGCAGGGCGCCAGCAAGCAACTGCTCCCGGCGCCCGTGCCGCGCCCCGGGCCCTTGACCGACGCCGTGCTCGCCGACTTCCTGTCCCCCCGCGAGCCCTCTACCGAGCCGTGGCTGGCCACCGCCCTCGTCCCGCCGCGCCTGCCCCCCGAGCCCGCCCGGCGCCGCGCCTTGCTGCGCCTGGCCCTCTCGGGCTACCTGCTGGCCCGCAAGGGCGAAGGCTCGCCGCGCGGCCGACTCTACCTCGTGGCCGAGCCGGGGCTCGCCGCGCTGCTCTGCTATGCCTTCGTGCGCCTGCTCCCGCCAGCCCTGACGGCCGACCTCACCTTCTCGACCTACGAGAACGCCCACCGCGCCCTGCGCGCCTACCAGGCCGCCCGCGTCGTGGCGACCTACTTCGCCAACCCCCAAAAGGGGCTCGAGAAGGATTATTTCGGCCTGCGCGGCTACGCCCTGGACACCTTCAGCGGGGCCGCCTCGCCCGAACTGGAGGCCGAGGCGCCGCCGACACTGGACGAACTGATCGACCTGGCCGCTCGCGGAGACTGGGAGGCGCTCGACGCGACGCACCGTCTGCTGGGGGCCAGCAACGTCTCGGTGTCTGCCTTCGCGGAAGGCCGGCAAGTGCTGCAAGCCCGGCGCCGGGTCGAGTCCGGCGACGTGAGCGCCGACGACCTGGTGCGGCTGCATCGCTCGCCCTACGGCGTACACGTCCTGGAGCAATGCCAGCACGTCGTCTGGCCGGTCGTGCGCGATCAGGCGCTGAGCAACGAGGCGCTGCGCCACGAGTTCGCGGACCTGCTGCGGGCCCGCCTCCCCGAGATTCAGCAAGGGGCGCTGATGGCGCTGGCCGGCAACCTTGCCGATTGGCCCCTGCGCTGGGAGCTGATCGCCTGGTTGCACAGGCGCGACCCGGCTCGGATAAAGAAGGCGTTTCTCGAACTGGTGACGGCGCTGGGGCCGAGGGCGGCGGGCCTGCGCCTGAAGCTGCTCAAGGGCTGGCAGGCCCTGGACGCGGAAGAATTGCCCGCGCCGCTGCTGGCCCTGCTGCAAGGCGGCACGGCGACGGACCTCGAACAGTTGTCGCGCGCCGGCCTGCCCGAGGACTGGGCGATTGAGGCACTCGACGCCGGGCTGCGGCGGCGCGAGACGCAGCCGACGGCCGTGCGCCTGCTGTGCGATGGGGACGAGGGGCTGCTGCCGGCCTTCTGGGAGACGCTGGGCCAGAGCAAGCCCGACGAGCAGGCCGCCTTCCTCAAGCTGTTGATGCCCGCGGCCGACGCGCGGGGGCGGGCGACCCTGGTCCGGATGCTGACGAAGGGCTGCGCCATCAAGCCCGCCGCCCTGGACAAGTTCTTCCAGGCGCGCGAGGCGTACGGGGAGAAGTGGGACGACTTCTGGCTCCGGCAGAGGATGCTCTTCCCTCTGCTCCACGTCCTTCAACCGTTCGGCAAGGTCGCTGCGGTGATCTGGGAGGGCTTCTGCGATCGAATCGACCGCCGCCTGCTCGTCGAGGGGAACGCAGGCCAGAAGGCATTGCTGGAGGGGCTCGCGAACGCGGCCCGGCGGGCCGCGGGCGCTCCCAGCCACGTTCAGGAAGCGCTGCAGGACTGGGCGCTGCTTCAACACCACTTCGCCCAGCCCCCGCAGGAGGACGACCACTGGGAGCAGGCCCAGGAAGCGTGCCTGCGCCGCGGCATGAAACCGGAGGAGCTGTTGCAGGCCTACTTCCTCCACCACCACGCGGCGCTGCCGCCGGACCGCGATCGGCTCGACTCGTTCCTCGCGGCGTTCCACGCTTTCTACGCGCCGGGCGACGACGAACGGCAGCATCGCGAGCGGTTGCTCTCCTGGCTCAAGATCGTCGATGGCTGTAAAGACCTTCCCCAGCAGGCGCTGTATCAGCGCGCCTATCTCGAGTCCGCCGTCCCGCTCAAGGTGCGCAAGGCCCTGGTCAACGAGTACGCCCGCCGGCTCGACCCGTCCGTCGTGGAGGCGCTGTCCGGCGACCAGGAAGCGCCGGGCTTCGAGATGGTCGAGGACGACGAACACGGAGAAGACCAGGGAAACGAAGGAGGGGCCACCGACGAGGACGCCGGCGACGCACTGATGGAAGGCGAGCTCCAGGACACCAGCGAGCTGGAGGCGCGCGCCGCCGACGCGCTGGAGAACTCGCCGGACGAGTGGCCCAACGTCTGGAGCGAGTTGAAGAGGGCCCTCAGCGGGAACAAGGAGGCGCTGCGCGACGTCTTCCTCAATGCCGTCAAGAAGGCATATCCCCCCGCCCCCGGCATCAGTGTGCCGATGCTGCTCCAGGAGTGGAGCGCGCTGGGGACGACCGAACTGGTCGCCCCCCTTGATCGGCTCGCCGAGCAGGTCTCCCTCAAGGACCTGGGGCGCGTGCGCCTGCCGGCGGAGTGGAAGGCGAAACGCCTGTTGACCGCCTTGAACGATCCGCGAACGCTCCAGGAGGCCACGCGCTTCCTCGACGCCGGCGGCGTGCCCCTCGCCCGCGCCTTCTGGGCCCTTCTCAGCGGCCTGGCCCTCTACGAGCAGGAAAAGTACCTCGACCTGTTGATGCCTCCCAACGGCCCCGAGCGCGCGGCCCGTCTGGGAGGGCTCCTGGCGAGCGGAGTGGCCCTCTCTCCCGCCATGCTCGAGGGGCTCCTCCGCTCGCTGGGCGTCTTCGAGGAGAAGTGGGAAGATTTTTGGGGCCGCGACGACAACCTCAGCAAGCTGCTCCTGATCCTCGGTCCCTCCGGGGAGAGGGGCGGCCCGATCTGGGTGGAGCTCGTCGATTGGCTAGGGCTGGGGGCACTGGAAGGACGCGCGAAGCGCAAGGGCCTGTTCGAGGCGCTGAAGGCGAGCGCCGACCGGCTGGGCGGGGCGGTCCCGGCCAAGGCCCGCGAGGCGATCCGCGACTGGACGTTCCTCTGCCGGCAGTTCAAATGGCCCCTCGACGCCAACACCTCGTGGGGCGACCTGTTGGCGGCCGGGCAGCGGCGTGGCCGGGCGCCGCAGCCTCTTTTGCAGAGCTTCTTTCTCCAGATCATCGTGCCGCGGGCCAGCAACCCCGAGGTGCTGGAGACGTTCATCGAGGGGCTGCTGGACCGCTTCCCCAAGGGGGACGACTACGCGGCCGAGAAGAAGCGGTTGAACAACTGGCTGGCCGTGGTCGTGGCCTGCACCGACCTGCCGGCCCGGACGAAGTATCAGGTGTACTATCTGGAGCACTACGTGCGCGACGCGGCGATCCGCCAGGCCCTGGCGGGCGACGTCGCGATCCAACTCACGCCCGAAACGCGCCGCGCCGTGACGTCGAAGGTGGACACGGCGCGGTCGTGAGGGCGGCTTGTCGGCCCGAGCTTGTCTGCTGCGAGAACTGCAACGAGGGAGAAGCACCATGGCGGTAACGGCCCCCCAACCTCGCGCGGAAGACACCGCGCTGCTGGCGCAGCAGATCTACTACACCCACTGCCTGCCGGCCGACAGCGTCGCCGCGCAGGCCGGCTACAGCGTGCGCGCCACCTCGACGGGAGACCGGGCGATGGTGCAGTTCGCCACCGACTACCCGGCCTACGAACTGCCTCCGGACCTGTGGACGCAAAACATCTCCCCTGCCGAGGCCCCGCGCCGCCTCGCCCTCGTCACCGGCCCCAACGGCGCCCGCGCCTTGATCCATTCGGCGTATCTGCCGGAGGACACGCGCGGCCGCAAGAATAGCTTCTTCTCCCACTACTTCTTCCGCTCGTCGCTCTCGCCCCTGATGGCGCTGCAAACCTGGGCCTCGCCGGATTGGGCGCTGGTCTACCCGCAGGGCGCGGACAAGCAACTCGGCCCGGCCCCCGTGCCGCGCCCCGGCCCGCTCAACGAGCGAGCGGTGACCGCCTTCCTGAGCCCCGCCGGGCCCTACGGCGAGAACTACCTGGCCACGGCGCTCGTGCCGGCGCGCCTGCCGCCCGACCCGGGCAAGCGACAGGACTTGCTGCGCATGGCCCTGACGGGGCTGCTGCTGGCCACGCAGGCCGGTACCGGCTCGCCGCGCGGGCGCTTCTATCTCGTGGCCGAGCCGGGGCTGACGGCCCTCCTCCTCTACGCGGCCGTGCGCCTGCTGCCGGACGCGCTGACGACTGACTTGACGTTCTCCACCTACGAGAGCGCCGCCAGCACGAGCCGGCCCCTGCGCGCCTACCAGTTCGCCCGCGTCGTCGGCACCTTCCTCGGCAACCCCCAGCGCACGCTCGACCCCGAGTACTTCTCGGCGCGCGGCTACGCGCTGGACACCTTCAATAACAAGTTCTCCCCCGAGCTCCGCAGCGACGCCCCAGCCGTCGTGGAAGACCTGATCGGCCTGGCGGCGCGCAACGAGTGGGGGCAGATCGACGAGGTGTATCGCCTGCTGGGCCGCGGGAACGTCTCGGTGGCGGCCTTCCGCGACGGCTACGAGTCGCTCAAGGCCCAGAAGCGCGTGCTGGCCAACCAGGCGACGGCCAACGATTTGGTGCTGCTGCGGCGCTCGACCTACGGCCGGCCGTTCCTGGGCCAGCACGAGGCCCAGGCCTGGCCGCTCATCCGCGAGGCCAGCCTGACCAACGAGGCGGTGCGCCAGGAGTTCGGCGATGCCCTGCTCAAGCGCGCGCCCGAGTTGCAGGAGCTCGCCGCCCGGGCCCTGGGGAGCGCGCCGAAGGAATGGCCGGCGCGCTGGGGCCTGCTGTGCTGGGTGCTGAAGGACGACCCGGCCCGGCTGCGCAAGGCCCTGCTGGACGTCGTGGACCGCTATGGGGCGAGCGTCTCGGCCCTGCGCCTGCCGCTGCTCAAGGACTGGAGCTCCCTGGGCGTCAGCGAGTTGCCCCCGCCCATGCTGGTGCTGCTGCGCGGCGCCAGTGCCGACGAGTTGAACCAGATCGCGAAGTCCGACCTGCCGCGCGAGTGGCTGGCGGAGGGACTGGCCGCGGCGCTGGCCCGCCACGAGACGATGCCCGCGGCGGCGAAGTTGCTCCACGAGGTCGATAACAACGTGCTGCTGGCCGCCTGGGCCGAGGTGCCCAACTGGAAGTCGGAGATGCAACTCGCCCTGCTCGACCGGCTGATGCCGCCCGAGAACAACGAGAAGCTGGCGATGCTGGAGCGCCTGCTCGTGGCGGGCTGCCGCGTCAAGCCGAAGGTGCTCGACAAGTTCCTGGACGACCGCGGCGCCTACGAGGAGACGTGGGACGCCTTCTGGCTGCGCAACAACCACCTGGTGCGCATGCTCCGCCTGCTGGGGGCCTTCGGCGAGGCCTCGGCGGCGGTCTGGGACCGCTTCACCAAGCGCCTGAACGCGCGGCTGCTGCTGGACGGCTCCAGCAGTCAGCGCGCGCTGCTCGATCACCTGAAGGTGGCCATCGATCAGAAGGGCGAGCCCCCGCCGGCGGCGGCGCGGGCGGCGATCTACGACTGGACGATCCTGCGCCAGCACTTCGAGAGGCCCGCGCCGACCGGGGACGATTCCTGGCACAAGCGGCGCGAGGCCTGCGAGCGGCGCGGCATCAAGCCGGGCGAGCTGTTGCAGGCGTACTTCAAGCAGCACGTCCTGCCGCGCGCCGTCAGCGAAGAGGTGCTGCGCCCGTTCGCCCTGGTGCTGTGCGGGATGTGTCCGCCGGGCGAGCAAATGGCCGAGCAGCGCGAACGGCTGATCGCATGGCTGAAGGTCGTGGAGGCGTGCCCCGACCCGGGGAAGAAGGCGGACTACCAGCGCTACTACTTCGAGAACCACGTCTCCGAGCCGTTGCGCTACCCGCTGGCGGTGGAGCTGCGGAAGGGGATTCATCCCGAAGTGGTCGAAGGGCTTAAGCCGGTGGCCCCGGCGCCCCAGGAACTCGGGGGCGGCCTCGAGGAACTGGCGGCTGCGGGCCCGGTGAGGGCGAGCACGCGCTCGGCGCCGGCGGCGAAGCAGAAAGAAGGGCTGAGCGCGTGGTTCGAGCGCCTCCTGTGGCGGGGCGTCCTGGCCCTGGTCTTCCTGGCGGCCGGCGTCGTGGGCGGGTTCTTGCTGCGGAACAGCACGGCGAGCAAGGAGGCAGAGACAGCCTCGGCCTCACTCGCGGCGGCGAAGAAGGAGACCGACGACTCAGACAAGAAGCAGAAGGCCGCGGAGAAGAAAGCCAAGGACACGAAGGAGAAGCTGGACGGCGCCCTCGGGAAGGTGGAGAGCACGAAGGGCAAGCTCGCGACGATGCAAAAGGAGCGCGACGACCTCAAGGCCGCCCTCGCGACGATGAAGAAGTCGGGGGGCAGCGTCGGCGACAAGCTCAAGACGGCAGAAGCGAAGGTCAAGAAGTTGGAGGGCGCGATCGAGAGGGCAGGGGAGAACCTGAAAACGGCGCTGGCGGCGACAGCCGCCGCCGAGAAACGGCTGGAGGACAGGGAGAAGCAGGCCACGGCCGAGATCAAACTGCTCCAGCGGTGGAACGTGGACTACGAGTCCGTGCTGAAGAACCTGAAGAAGGGGCTGCCTCTGTTGTGCAAGATGGACGAAAAGGAACAGAAGTACCTGACCGAAGTCCTGGCCATTCAAGAGATCAACCTGCACGCCGAGCGGTTGAAGGCGGGCCAGCGGTTGGCCAACGCACTCCTGGCGTTCTACGCGAAGCATTCTCCGAGCGAGGTGCTTGCCAAGGCGCCGGACGACGAAACCGTTCGCAAGGCGCGGGTGGCCCTGGCGGCCGTGTTCGACAAGGAGAAGAGCCCCGACCTGCACGACGACATCCGCGAGGCGCGCGACAAGCCTATCGCGAAGGGCAGCAGGGAGCGTACCGACGTGAAGGACAAGTGGCGCACGATGATGGCGGCGATGGAATACCTGGCGGGGAAGTTGCCTCCCCCGAAGAAGAAGTGACCGCCAGCCCCGCGCGAGAGAAGGAAGATGCCGACCAAGCCCCCCCTCGCAGAAGCCCCCCCCGCCGACAAGGCGCCCGCCGTCGAACGCGCCCTCTGGTACGGCCTGGTCGCCTGCGTGGCCCTCACCCTCGGCGTCGGCGGCGGCTACCTCCTCCGCGGCCAGCCCCCGACGCCCCCGCTCGATACCGTGGTGGCCGAGCGACTCGTCGAGGTCGTGGAGCAGGACGCCGCCTCGCTTCGCGCGGGCGTGGACCGGCTCGGCCCCGCCGACGAGCAGGCCCGCGCCGTGCTCCGCTCGCGCCTCACAGGCCTGACCAAACAGCTCGCCCAGAAGAAGCTGGCCATCGTGGAGCTGCGCACGTCCCCGCCGCGCGACGGCGCGGCGCGCCTCGCGGCCGGGCAGCACCTTCAGGCAATCGCCGCCGAGGTCGAGACGATCGACGCGGAATTGTTGGCCCTGCGCAAGGACTTCTTCCGCTGGTACGAACAGGGGCTCGCCGAGGCGCGGCGCGAGATGGCCCTGACGCGGAAGCGAGCTCGCGAGGAGAAGCGCAAAGGCGAGAGCGCCCTGGAGCAGCTCGGCGCCGAGAAGCTCACCGCCGAGGCGAGCGCCGCCAGGGCCGAGGACGAGGGGCGCAGCCAGGCCAAGGCGGCCGAGGCGGCGACGCTGCGCGCCGTCGAGGCCGAGCGCAAGGCCGCCGTTCGCGAGCGCCGCCTTGCCCTCTTGCTCGAGTGGGCCGCCCAGCCGCAGGAGGGCTCCCGCAAACTGGTGCGCGACGTCCGCAAACTGTGCGACCTGTTCGGCGCCGACCGGACGACGTTCGACCTGCTGGTCGCCCCGTTGGAGCGGGACGACCTCGACGCCAAACGGCGGCTCGAGGCGGCCTACGTGGCCGACGCCCTGTTCGCCTTCCGCGCGCAACACGGGGGCCCCGACGCGAGCCCGCTGCGCGGTCAGACGCGCACCGACACGAGGAAGGCGCTGGCCGAGACGATCGAAATCAACCGAGGGCGGCTAGAAAAGTTGCATTCGCCCGCGACATGGAAGAAAATAACGCCAGAGGTCAACGTACTCCTGCTGAGCCTGGGCCGGAAGGCCCCCACCCCCTGACCGACCTCCTCGAGGTGCTCCAATGCTGCGCTACCTCTTGCTGCTCGTGCTGTCCGCCCCGCTGTTCTACGTCGGCTACGAACAGGCGGTCGCCCTGTTCGGCCTCGACAAGCCGCTGGGGCTCCGCGAGGCCGCGCTGAGCGGGCCGCGTGCGGCGCTGGGCGAGCCCGGCAAGCGCGACGCGCCGCAGCCGGGGGTGCAGGCCGCCCTGCTCAGTGTCAGCGACGACTGTCCCCCGCCGCGGGCCGACTCCGAAGCCGACCGCATGGTGGGCCCGGCCTTCAAGGAGCACGCCGACCACCTCAAGGACGTTCGCCGGCTGTTCATCGCCCTGGCCGACCCAACGTCCCCGGAAAAGGACAAGGTCGTCCGTTCCACCTTCAAGGGCTGGCTCGCCAAGCGCGCCGAGGTGTTCGGGCTCCAGGACGAGATCGAGAAGCTCTACAAGGCGTATCTCAAGAGCCCGACGGATCGGGGCGACCTCGACCTCAAGCTCGACACCTACAAGAAGGAGCGCTGGCGCAGCGACTCGTTCGTAACAAAGGTGGAAGGCGGCATGAGTCGCCGGGAAATGACCGACCTCGCCGAGGCCTCCCGCGTCTTGAGCATCGCCCTCCGCGCGAAGGCGGACGCGCCCTCGCGCACCGAAGTGCTCGCGAAGGCGGATAAGATCATTCAGGAGCGCGAGCAGTTCCTGGATAAGTTCCCCACCTTCCCCGAAGCCACCGCGGTCCGCGACGAGCTCGCCCACTGGAAGAAGGCGCGCGGCCTGCTGGACGTCTCCGCCATGGAGAACGAGCGGGCGTCGCCCTCCGAGGCCAAGCGCCTGCTCGGCGACTACGCCGCCTTGCTCAAGGGCAGCCCGCCCACCTTCCGCGCCCTGGTGCGCACGACGGCGCAGCGCTATTGCAACGGATACGTCAAGCCGGTCGCGCTCGACGAGAAGGTCGTGCTCAGCGGGGCCGAGGTGCTGCGCGAGCAGGTCAAGGTGTTCTGGTCGAGCACCAACAAGAGCGTGTGGTTGAAGGATAGCGGCTTCGACGAGTTTACCCTGCCCACGTCCAAAAAGTATGCCGACGTCGAGAACTTCACCGTCGATGGGACGACACACGAGAAGCCCATCCGCCCCACGGAGCGGAGCAAGGCGGCCCGGGCGTTCAACGAGAAGCTCAAAGCCATTCGCTGGACGAAAGAGGGATTGGCGGACCTTCTCCGCGCCTGCGACAGCACCTCGTACAAGGCCTATCTGACCGAGCCCCGGGACCGCGTCGAGGCGGTGCATCAGGCCCTGATCGAGCACCCGGAATTGTTCTCGGGCCGCGATTGATGGGAGGACGCCAAGCCGCAAGCGGCGGGCCCCGGCGCTCTTCCGTTTGCAGCTTGACGGGACGGTTGGCGCCGCGCCCCTGGAGCGCGAGGGAGCTCGTCCGTGAACAACGTCAGCGCCGTGCGGAAGATGCTCGCGTTCGGCCTTCTGGGGGCGCTCGGCTGTCTGCTCGGGTGGGCGCCCGGCGAGGGGCTGATGCTGGCGTCGCGCCTCCTTAGCCCGCCCGAGAAGCAGGCCACCCCTTCCCTGGTGTCCACCCCGAAAGCGCCCGCCGCTCCCACGAGCAGCGCCCCGAAAGCCCCCGCCGCCCCCGACCTGCCGAAGGCCAGGGCCGGCACGTCCGCCCCGCCCCCGCCCGAGTTCGCCAAGCGCCTCGAGCGCGAGGGCGCCAAGACCGGCGACGTGCAAATCTCCCTCCTCTGGAACAATTTGAACGACCTCGATCTCCACTGCATCGAGCCGGATGGCACGCACATTTTTTACGGAAAGAAGTTCTCGCGCTCCGGCGGGGAGCTCGACGTGGACATGAACGCGGGCGGCCGCAAGTCGCGCGAGCCCGTCGAGAACGTGTTCTGGCCCAAAGGCAAGGCCCCCCCCGGCCGCTACAAGGTCTACGTCGATTTCTTCAACAAGCACGATCCGGCAGAGCTCGCCACGCGCTTCAAGCTCAACGTCCTCGTCGAGGGCGAGCGCAAGGAACTGTCCGGCACGATGGACACCGTGAACGAGAAGCGCCTCGTCCACGAGTTCACGGTGCGCCCCCCGCGACTGCTCCTTGCCGTCCCCGCCACCTTCGAGCTGGCCCCCAACGGCAAGACCGAACTGCCGATCCGCATCGCCCGCGAGAACTTCAAGGGGCCCGTCAAGGTCGCCGTCGCGGGCCCTCCCGATGGCGTCACCATCGGCGAAGTGACCGTGCCCGAGGACGCGAGCGAGGCGACGCTGGTCGTGGCAGCGAACAAGGCCCGCGCCGGCCCACGAAACCTGAAACTCGAGGCCAGCGCCGAGGGCGTCGAGAAAAAGGCCGAGGCCATCTGCGCGCTGACCGTCCTCAAGGCCGGGATCAAGTTGGTTGTGTCGCCCCACCTGGAAATCGACCCGGGCGGCGAGAACAAGTTGCCGGTGCTTGTCGCCCGCGAATACTTCACTGGCCCCGTCACTCTCACGATCGCGGGCAACCTCGACGGGCTGACGCTCTCGGAAGTCGCCCTGCGCGACGGCGAGTCGCAGATCGACTTGCCCGTCAAGGCGGGCTCGGTCGCCGGGGGCGCCCGCACCCTCACGGTCCGCGCTCGCACCGAGGACGGCTTGACCGCGCAGGACAACTTCGAGCTGAAGGTGCGCGAGCCGCAGGTCGCCCCTGCCGCCGGGTGGAACTGGCTGAAGGTGCCGGTGATGGGGGCGTGGACGGCGCTGCTGGCGGTGGGGCTGGCCCTGGCGCTGGTCGTCGGGCAGAACGCCTACCTGAAGCGCTCGTGGCTCACGCCTCAGCAGGGGGCCCTG
>JBBSEZ010000150.1:0-20744 GCA_038239195.1 Gemmatales bacterium | reverse complement strand
CGTACTCCACGGCTTCTAGACCGTGTCCTCATTGAAGCTTGCGGGCGTGGGTGATGCGCTCGCCCGAGTTGGGGGTTATCCACGGCGTCATGACCGTGGCCGCATTGAAGCCAGGCGCGACCAATGAGTGAGGAAGAAGCATGGCCAGTTCTCCACGGCGTCATGACCGTGGCCGCATTGAAGCCCCGCAACCGGGTACATCGAGACGGCCCCGGCGGTCGGATGTTCTCCACGGCGTCATGACCGTGGCCGCATTGAAGCGATGCCGTCATCGACAACCGCGGGGCCGACTTCCCGTTCTCCACGGCGTCATGACCGTGGCCGCATTGAAGCTTCACCCACCCCCATTGTGAAAGTGCGTCCACTACCAGTTCTCCACGGCGTCATGACCGTGGCCGCATTGAAGCAAGGAGGTGCGTTTGCCACTGTTCGCTCTCCATCTCCTTCTCCACGGCTCTTACGCTGGCCGGCCCCCCCGGTCGTTCGCACGGCACGAATCCGCCGAACCGAGGCGATCGCACGCCTGTCTCTTCGACAGAATGAGCCACGCAACTCCTCTGGAGTGAACGAGATGAAGCCCTCGAATCGGGCGAGCGTCGCCGAGGAAACCCTCGCCATTCTCAACGCCGGCCAGTACGTCAGCCCGTCCGGGCGGGTCGTGAATCTGGCCAAGGCCTTGCGCCAGGCAAAGGCCGGCACCTGCTCGTACTCGCCACAGGCGAAGGTGCAACTGCCAGCCTTTCCCGATCGTCGGACCAGGATCGAAGTCGTGAACGCATCCACTCTCGACGTCGCTCGCGGATTGGCAGACAAGGGGCATCGGCTGGCGGTCCTGAACTTCGCCTCGGCGAAAAACCCCGGAGGGGGCTTTCTCACCGGTGCTCGGGCGCAGGAGGAATCGCTTGCCCGCGCCTCGGGCCTGTATGCCATGCTGCTCGGTGACCCGATGTACGACCACCACCGATCCTGCAAAGATCCGATGTACACCACCTGGGTGATCTATTCCCCGGACGTCCCGGTCTTCCGGCTCGACGAGGGGCAACTGCTGGACGAGCCGTATCTCTGCTCCTTTCTGACGTCGCCGGCCGTGGATGTCGGGGCGCTGCGCCATCGGGATCGTCGCCGAGACGAAATCCGCCAGGTGATGCAAAAGCGGATCGACCGCGTCCTCGGCGTGGCAGCCCTACGTGGGCACGAGGTGCTGGTGCTGGGTGCCTGGGGATGCGGGGTGTTCAAGAACGACCCGGAGCAGATCGCCCAGCTCTTCCAGATCGCGCTGGCCGGGCGGTTTCGCGGGGCGTTCGCGCACGTGGTGTTCGCGGTGCTGGATTCGTCGGGCCAGAGGCGGTCCCTCGGTCCCTTCGAGCAGGTGTTCGGCGCGGCGACGCCGAAGAGGAAACGATCGCGCCGGCGGCGCTGAAGACGATCTCGGACTGAATTCATGCGCGGACGAAGGGAAAGAAGGACGGGCTCGGCATTCGGCGCGAAACGGTCGTCTTCAACCTGGCCCTCGACGTCGAGCGGCCCGGAGGCCTCCCACCTCGGCAAGATCGACGCTTCTCGCCCCTGCCCACCGGGCCTTCGTGCCGGTGCCGCCACGAAGGCCCGGTGGGCAGGGGCGAGAACGGTCCCCACCTCCCCCTCACGGCAGCGGGCTTCGCCCCTGCAACAGCCGCACCACTACCACAATCAAAATGATCACCAGCAGCAAGTGAACGACGTTCCCCAGGCTGGGCACCACCAGCCACCCCAGCAGCCACAGGATGATGAGGATGAGGATGATCGTCTCGAGCGTGTAACGTGGCACGATGCACAACCTCCTTTGTTCCCGCACGCCCAGCTCACCCACCAGGACGAGCCCGCGGCATTCCCGACGCCTTCCCGGTCGATCGACTTCCGCCGGGCGGGGCAGCGAGATTGTCGGCCCCGCCCCCCCTCGCCCGCTCATTTCCGCGGCTCATACACCACCCACACCGCCGGCCGATCCTCGATCCGCTTCGCCTCGCGCGAGTGGGCCCTCGGCATCCAATCCCCGCCGTCGCCGTGCAGCATGAAGCCGTGGTTCGCCTGCCGACCGTCGGTCCAGAACCGCACCGCCTCCGTGAAGTCCCACGTGTTCACCTTCCCCTGGCTCGGCCCGTGCGCCACGTACACCGGAAGGAAGTCCGGGTCTTTCCCCCAGTCCATTCCCCCCACCGCCTTCCAGAACTTGCCCCGGGCATACTCGTAGGCGTTCACTTCCTCTTCCACCCACGGCCGATTGCACGCCTCCGCCACCCAGATGTTCGGCTTGCCAGGGTTGTGCTCCTTCACCGGCTTGTCGTGGGCGCGCACGATCACGAGCCGGGCCGCCAAAACCTTCGACCCAATCGGAATGCTCGACAAATCCACACGCATCAACGGGCTTCGATGCCGCATGAAGATCTCGTGACTGCTGTCCTTCCCCGTGTTCCGCGCTCGCTCCACCGTGTCCCCGTCCGGGCCGTGGCTCGTCCAGTAGGCATCTCTCCACCCTCGATACGGGCGCTCGGGATGGGCCGGGTCGTAACCCTTCTCTCCATCGCGGAACACGACCAACACCGCGCGCGGGTGGGCCTTCTTCAGCGCTGCGTACCGCGCCCGAAACTCCGCCTCCACCTCGGCGAGCCCCTGCGCCTTCGGCGCTTTCCACTCCTTGCGCAACTTCTGCCCCAGTTCCCGCACGCCCGACACCACCAGGTCGGTGCCCAGCACCTTGAATTCCACCTTCGCCGCCGGGCGGGCTTCCTTGGCCGTCGTGATGCGAACGTTATCGACGTAGATCGTCTCGCCTTTCGCCGGCTTGTACGCGAAGATCTCGAAGCGCACCACCTTCCCCATCTTCGCGTTGATCGAATAGTTGTTGGGATCGTGGATGGGCCCCGACACGACGTTCTTGCCCGGCTGCAAGAACGCCGTCTTCGCCCATCGGCTCACGGTGGCGTCCCACCCGCCCCCGCGCCGGCTCTTCTCCTGCAACACGGTGAAGCCGACCAGGCACGGCCGGCTCACCGTCACGTCGGCCTGGAACGTCTCGTACGGCATCCAGTCGCCGGGAACGCGCGTCGTCGTGATCGTCGGCCAATCTCCGCCCGCGAACGTGATCTTCAGGCTGTGTTTGCCCGTGGTCGCGTTCTCGGCCGATTGCTCGATCCGCGCCGCCGGTCCCTTCGGCCCCTTGCCGGGCGCCTCGAGGTTGCTCCACGCTCGCACCTCGGCCTCCTCCTCGAAGTCGAACAGGACCGTGGTCTTCGGCGCCGGCTTCTTCGCCGGCTTCTTGGCCTCGACCGAGCGCACCCCGACCGAATACTCCACCTGGCCCTTGCGCGCGCTGGCCTTGTCCGCCAGCAGACGCAAGGAACGCACCTGCTTCCGATCGGCCCCCCAATCGAGGTAGCCCACCAGCTTCATCTCCGCCACGTCGATCGTTTCCACCACGGGGAAGTGATCGCGCGAGGTGTGCCGCAGTTTCAGCGTGCCCTCGAGCCGTGCCCGCACCGCGTCGCCCCGGGAGGCGATCGTCCCCCTGAGCGATTGTTCGACGATGGCGACCTTCTTGTTGGAAGCGTAGGCATATCCGTTGGGCAAGAAGTCCTTCAAAAACGTCGCGGCCACCGTCTTGTCGAGCTCCCAGCTCTCGCCGACGCGCGTGCCCCTGGGAGGCAACAACTTGCTCCATTGGTCCTTGCCGAGCACCACCCAGTTCTCCACCGGGAACTCGTTCCAGGTGCCTTTCGCGCTCCGCGCCGACAGGTGCAGCACCAGGGCCCCGGCCTCGTGCGCGGGCGGCCTCGACTGCGGGGCAGGGGGAACGAGGGCCTTCCCCGGCTTCGTTCCCAGCGCGCTCACCACCGCCTCCAGCCGCGCCAGCAACTTCGCCGGCTGCGTCGCCGTGCCGACGTCCACGCTCTCGATCACCTTGCCGTCCGCGGGAGCGAGGACGTAGACGTGGACCAGCCCCGACCGCTTCAGCACCTTGTTCGCCTCGGCGTAGATGCGCCGCCACTCCTTCTTCTCTTCCGCCGGAGCGTCGCCCGTATCGTGGGCCTCGTACGATATGTAAACGGGCACGAAAAAGCGATTGAGCAGGCCAATGACCTTGTCGTCCGAGAGCGAACCGCCCCGGAGGTTGGTGGCCCCGCCTCAGCAGCGGCCCGTGTCCATCTGTCCGACGTTGACGAACAGGAAGACCGGCCGGCCGTTCGCCCGCCCCAGCCGCTCCGCCTCGCCAATGCTCGACGCCCAGCCGATGGCGTCGAAGCGCCGTTCCTTCGCGGTCGGCTGAACCTCCGCGATGCGACGGTCGATCCGCTCGCGGTCCAGCGGGCCGACTGGCTTCGCCTTCTCGCCAGGCGCCAGACACGGCAGCAGACAGGCGACCCCCAGCACGAGGCCCGCCAGCCCTGCCCGTTTCACGAGGTGAGAAGTCATCGTTTCTCCGTGGTTTCGCCTTCACAATGGCCAGCCGAGCGGCGCGCTCCACCGGCGGGCTCACGCCGCGCCGCTCGCCTCGATGCGTTCACAACCGCTCAAACGCCCGGTATCCCTTCCCACCCCGCCATCTCCTGCGCGATCTCGCGCGGCGCCCCCGGCGCCACGCGCACGCGCCCCACGTCGGCCACCGCGTGCAGCACCGTCGCCACCAGGTTCTTGATGCGCACCGGCGTCGAGCTCGGCGAGCCCGCGTCGCGCTTCGACTGCCCGATGACCTGCCCCATCTTCAGCCCGCCGCCCGCCAGCAGCAGCGGCGCCAGGTTGCCCCAGTGGTCGCGGCCGCCGTTGCGGTTGATCCGCGGCGTCCGCCCCATCTCCCCGCACACCACCAGCAAGATCTTCTCGCTCAGCCCGCGCGCCTGCACGTCCTCCACAAACGCCGACACCGCATGGTCCAGCGGCGCGCCCACGTAGCGCATCCCCTCCGCCACCGGCGCGTTGTTGACGTCCGCGTGCATGTCCCACACGAAGTTCGTCGTCACCGTCACGAACCCGCAGCCCCGCTCGCACAACCGCCGCGCCAGCAACAGCAACTTCCCCAGCGCCTTGGCGTTGTCCACGTAGTTGTTGTAGTTCCGCCACTTCTTGTCGATGTTCTCCGGCCTCACCAGCGGCGCCGTGTCGTACCGCGCCACCGTCCGCGCGTTCTCCTTCTTCAAATCGAACGCGTCCGCGGCCGCGCCCAGGATCGCGTTCAGCGCCTGCTCGCGCGCCCGGTCGATCCCCTCCACGGCCCGCTCCTCGGTCAGCGCCACCTTCACTCGGTCGAGCTGGGCCAGCAGTTCGCGGCGCTCCTGCAAGCGGTCGAGCGGCACGCTCAGCCGCATGTTCTTCTGCAACTGCCCCCCGCTGCTCGGGTCGAACGGCGCATGGGCCCGGCCGAAGGGCCCCGTGGCGTCGAATCGGCCAAAGCTCATCGTCCCCGGCTGCGTGCTGGCGTCCACCGCGCGCGGGAACAGCACCGCGTTCGTCGGCGCTCCCGTCGCCGGATGGTTCAGCCCCGCCAGCCGGGCGTAGACCGCCCCCAGGCCGGCCCCGAACGTCTCCTTGCTCACCAGCGGCTTGAGGTCGTGGTTGCCGTCCCCCGTCACGAACGAGCGCACCACCGTCAGCCGGTCCGCCAGCGCCGCCAGCTTCGGGAACGTTCCGCCAAAGGTCACGCCGGGCAACTTGGTCTTCACCTCGCCCGTCGCGCTGCGCACCTCCGCGGGCGCGCTCATCTTCGGGTCGAACGTCTCCGTCTGGCTCGGCCCCCCGTGCAAGAACAGAAAGATCACCGACTTGTCGGTCACCAACCGCTTCGCCTCGGCCGCCGCCGCGCGCTCGGCCAGCAGCCCCGGGAGCGACAACCCCCCCAGGGCCAGCCCGCCGATCTGCAAGAAGGCCCGACGGTCCCCCGCCCAGCGAGGGTCTTCAAAGGTGAGCATGGCAGTCCCCTGGTGGAAGGTTGGCAGCCTCGCCTTCTGTCATACCAGAAGTTCGCCCCTCCCTCAACGCCCCGGCGGGCGAAACGCGTGCGGGGCGTCCTCGACTGCGTGCAATCAGGCGAGCGGCAGGAACAAGCCTACCCGTAGGGCGCCCCTCCCGAGCCGGCCAGACCGGACGGCTCGGGTGGGGCGCCCTGCTGCAAACCAAGTCCTGCCCCTCGCCTTCGCAGCGCGGGCGATCTGCCCTGCGGACGAACCGTTGCCGCCGGAGCGACCCGGCCCGAGGGGCTCCTTGCAGGCGGCCGAGCAATTCTGAAATTCCTGTTCGGCCGCCTTGCCCAAGCGCAATGGAACTTGCGGAGGCGGCCGCGCGACCCCGGAAGTCGGCCCCGCAGTCCACGGCACACCAAGCAACTCGGCCCCGGCGAGAGAATCGATCATGGTTGCCCAGCACGGATTGAAGTTGGCGGAGACGGCGGCCCGTGCCGCGAGAGGGTCGCTCCACGAGGCCCGGCACACCGACGTCGAGAAGCGGACCGCGGCGCTCGCCTCGCTGCCCGAGTTGATTCGCTCCTCCTCCCAAGATGGAGAGGTGGAAAGTCGGATCGCGGACGTCCTGGTCCAGGGCATCGCTTGTGCCCACGTCGCCGCGGTGGTCCAACTGACTTCCGAAGGCACCGCAGGGCCGCAGGTCGAGGCCCGCGCTACCGCCACCCGCGACCGGCGCCCGGCGGAGCTCCAGCCCCGCCGGGAACTGGTCCTCGACGCCGTCCGACGTCGGCAGTCCGCGTTGTACCGTTGGGGCTTCCCGACCCACGAGGACACGATCGCCCCCGAGGAGCTCGACTGGGCCGTCTGTGCCCCGCTGCCCGAGGCGTGCTCTCCTGGCTGGGCCCTCTACGCAGCCGGGCGCCTCCAGGGCCTCCCGCGCCACGCTCCTTCCCGGCAGGCGGACGTTCTCACCAGCTATTTGACGTTTGTCGGAGTGGTGGCCGACATTTTCGCCGCGCTCCGCGAAGTTCGCGGGCTCCAGGCGGAGCGCGTCCAGATGCTCGCCTCCCTGCGCCTGGCCCGCGAGATCCAGGCCGGCTTCTTCCCCCGCGCCCTCCCCGCGGTCCCCGGCTACGAGCTCGCGGCCGGCAGCCGATCGGCCGATGCCACCGGGGGCGATTATTGCGACGTCCTCTCGCTGGGCTCGGGGCGCCTTGGGCTGGTCGTCGCCGACGTGTGCGGGCACGGCCTGGGCCCCAGCCTGTTGATGGCTTCGCTCCGCGGCGTGCTGCGAGGCTTCGCCGTCCGCGAGCCGGCCCCCGCGGCCCTCCTCGGCGAGCTCGGCCAGGCCCTGTACGACGACCTCGCGCCGTGCCACCGGTTCATCACGTTGCTGTACGGGTCGTTGGCGCCCGCCGAGCACCGCTTTGACTATGCCAATGCGGGCCACGGGCCGGTGGCCCTCCATTTCCAGGCCGCCCGCGGTCGGTTCTCCTCGCTGGCGGAGGACGACAGGCGGGGTTGCCCCCTTGGCATCCGCCGGGAGCGCTACCAGCCGTGCGCTCCCGTCGCGCTGGCGCCGGGAGACCTGCTCGTCCTGGGCAGCGACGGCATCGTCGAGACGCATCGGGCCGGCGCCCGCTTTGGCATGGCGAGGCTCGAACAACTCATCCTGCGGCTGAAGGATCGGCCGTTGCAGGAAGTCGTCGACAGGGCCCTGGAGGCGACCTCCGCCTTCCACGAAGGGGGCCGCCCCGACGACGACATGACCTTGCTGCTGGTGCGGCGCATCTGAGCGGCGAGGCCGCCCTGGATGAGGGAATGCACGGGGAAGAGCAGGGGCCGGATCGGCGCCCTGCTCGACCTTCTGGCCCTGACCGCTTTCGCGGCGGGCTTCTTTGTCTCGAGGTGCGGCCCGCCTTGGTGGTCGGGCACGTCACCCTCTTGTGGTCGAGGTAGAAAAGGAGAGCACCGTGGCGCAATCGACGAACCTGGCGGAGATTTCTCGGGCCCCCTCGGCCAACGGCCGGCGAGCACAAGCGGCCCCCGCCGTCGGGGGCGCCAGCAACGGCGACCGGCAGTGGTGGTTCGACGCCCGCGGGCTGGGCGAAGGCGACACCTCCGTGCTCGACGCCGCTTACCAGTCCGGCTGCTCGACGGTCTTGCTCGGCCCGGAGCAGCAGGATCGCGTGATGACGGCCAAGGCCCGGGTGGTCTACGTCGAGAAGCCGGAGCAGTTGGAGAGACTGGCCCCCGACGTGCAGGTGCTCACCCCCGACGAGGGCGTCCTGGAGCGGGCGCGGCAGGCCGGCCGCAAGGCCGGCTATTTCATGTCCGTGAAGGACCTGGAGAGCCAGTTCGCACGCTGCCGGCAGATCGTGCTGCGCGGCTACGACTTCGTGGTGATCGACATGCACCACGCCACCTACATCCCCTTCGAGCTGCTGCTGGCCGAGGCCGAGGGCCTGCCCACGCGCATCCTGCGCCTGGTGCCCATCCACGGCCTCCAGGGCACGGTCGATGAGGTCCACCAGGCGATGAACGCCTTCGGCACCCTGGAAAGCGGTGTCGACGTCGTGTTCGGGACGCGCGACGCGCTGGACGTCAAGCGGCTCGACGCCCAGGTCGAGCAGGCGCTGCGCGGCAGCTTGCGGCTGGTCGAGGCCGAGGTGACGTCCGTCGAGCACACCGGCCTGGGACACCGGGCCTGCGTGGACACGACGACCCTGATGACCGCCGAGGAAGGCATGCTCGCCGGCTCGACGGGCTGGGGCGGCCTCTTCGTGTGCTCGGAGACCCATTACCTTCCGCACATGAACCTCCGCGAGTTCCGCATCAACGCCGGCGGGGTGCATTCCTACGTCTGGGGCCCCAACGGCGTGGCCGTCTACCTGAGCGAGTTGCAGGCCGGCAGTCCCGCCCTGGCCGTGGACGTCGAGGGCCGGACGCGCGTCGTCACCGTCGGCCGCGTGAAGATCGAGCGCCGGCCGCTCCTGCTGATCCGGGCCCGCGTCCGGCCGGACGATCCGCCGGAAGCCTACATCAAGACGTTCCTCCAGAACGACTGGCACGTGCGCCTCATGGGCGCCGATCGCAAGGTCCGCAACAGCACCCTGGTTCGCCCGGGCGATCGGCTGCTCGCCTTCGCCGACGTCCCGGGCAGGCACACCGGCATCCGCGTTTCGGAAACCATTGTCGAGAAGTGAGAGGCGACCGGCATCGTCGGCCAGCCGTTCAGCGCTCCCGACAGGTTCGGCGAGCGGCGGGCGTAAAGCTCGCCGCTCGCCCTGCCCCTCGCCCAGGGGCTGCTTCTCCAAGACAACAAGGAGGCCCCAGGACCATGCACGCGAGAAACGAGCCCGACGTCTTCTACGTCTTCAACGGCGTCGCCACGACCTTCGCCGAATTCAACCGCCTCGTTGGGCGGCGGGCCAGGCAACTGGCGCGGTGGCAGGGCGAGGTGATCGGCCTCTGGGCCGATCGCGATCCGGCTTATCTGATCAACCTGTTCGCCGCCTGGAAGGCCGGGGCGACCCCCTTCCTCGTTTCCCGGCGACTTCCGTCGGGGACCGTCGGCGCTCTGCTGGAGCTGGCCAATGCCCGCGTTCTGATCGCCCCGCCCGGAGGCGGGCCTTATCCGGTCCCCGTCCTCGATTCCGCCTGTGACGGGACCGGCCACGAGGCCGAGGCGGCCGAACAGGACGCGGAGATCGGCTCCGCGGCGCAGGAGATCGCGCTCGTTCTCCATACGTCCGGCACCACCCAGTTGCCGAAGGTGGTGCCCATCGCGCGCGAAAACCTGCGGGCCTCGCTCGCTTTCCAGCTCGACTACTGGAAGGGGCACTGGTCGCCCGCCGACGCCACCCTCGGCACGCTGCCCCTGTACCATGCGTTCGGCCTCGTCAGTCAGTTGCTGTGCGCCTACCGCCTGAAGGCCCGCTACTACTTTTGCAGCCCCAACCCGCTCGACGTCCTCGCCCTGCTCGAGCAGGAGGGCGGGCGGATCACCCACCTGTTCGGCGTGCCCTGGCAGTTGGAGCAACTCCTGGCTGTGCCATCCGGGCTCGCCCGCTTGAAAACGCTCCGCTACGTCGTCGTCGGCGGGGCCCTCCTCGGCGAGGACCTCGGCGACCGCCTCGCCGGCGCGGGGGCTCGGGTGGTGCAGAACTACGGCATGACCGAGATTGGGTGCGCCTTCATGGGCCCCCTGGCCGGCGGCGACTGGCGAGACCTGTTCCCGGTGATTCCGGAGCGCTTCTGGCACGTCGAGGACGGCACGGGAACGTTGATCGTTCGCGCCGACTGCCCGACGCTCTCGGCGATCTCCCCGAACGACTTTTGCACCCAGGACGTCCTCCTGCGGTCCCCTTCGGGGGGGCATCGGCACCAGGGCCGACACGACGACGTCGTCGTCCACGCCAACGGCGAAAAGAGCAGCGCCGCGGTGATCGAGCAGATGCTCCTGTCCCGGCTGCGCGACTGCATCGAGCGGGCCGCCTTCCTGGGCAGCGGTCGGCTCCGTCCGGCCTGCGTCCTGCAATTGAAGCGCCAGCCGGACGCCGCCGATCGCGCGACGATCTTCGCGGCGCTGGAGCAGATCAATGCCGAGCTGCCTGAGCACTCGCGCCTACAGCGGGGCCTGGTGTTGCTCCTCGCTCCAGGGGGAAAGCGCCTTCCGGTGACGCCCAAGGGGACCGTGATGAGGAAGCAGGCGGAGGGGGAGCTCGAGGCAGAGTTGGCCCAGCTCGAGCACGGCGCCGCGCTGGCGGCTGGGTCAACTCTCGACTCGTTCTTCGAGCGCCCGCAGCTACTCGACCGGCGCGTCTCGCTGTTCGAGCAAGGCTTGGATTCGCTGACGGCGGCCTCGCTGGGCAATCACATCGCCCGGCTGGCCCCGGATCGGCAGGCCCCGCTCAACGTCGTTTATCGGTATCCGACACTGGAGCAGTTGGAAAAGTACCTGAGGGGGGAGGAAATTGTGCCGGAGCGCGCCCCGCCGTCGTTCCCGGAGTTCGGCCAGGCGGATTTCGCCGCCGCCCGCTTCGACTACCCTCCCCCGCGCCACGTTCTGCTGACCGGCGCGTCGGGGCTCATCGGCGCGGAACTGGTCGAGGCGCTGATCGAGCGCGACCACGTCGAGAGCGTTTCGTGCCTGGTTCGGGGACCGGGGCCGCACCTCCACGCCAGCGCGAAGGCCCGGTATTACAGCGGCTACCGCTTCGCCGACGCCCGCCTCGGCCTGGCCCCGGGCGACTACGAAGACCTGGCCGGCCGCGTGGATACGATCATCCATGCGGCCTGGCCCGTTCACTTCAACGCCACCTATGCTCAGATGGCGGACGGGGCCCTGTCGTCGGTGCGTCACCTGATCGAATTCGCGAGGCGGGGCGACAAGGCCCTGCACTTCTTGTCCAGCATCGCGACGGTCACGCTCCAGCCGACCAAGGCCCGGGTTGCGGAGGAGTGGCCGGCCTCGACCTGCGTGGCGTGCCTGCCACATGGGTACGCCCAGACGAAATGGGAGGCCGAACAGCGGATCATTCGCTCGGGTGTCCGCCACAAGATCTTCCGCCTGGGCCAGATTTCCGCCCATCGGAAGACCCTGAAGTGGAACGACCGCGAGCACGTACCGATCGTCCTGGCGGCCTCGATAGGCCTCGGCAGCGTGCCCGTGCTCCCGTTGCCCATCGATTGGGCCCCCGTCGACGTGGCCTGCCGGGCGGTGGTGGAGTTGTTGACTGTTCCCGGGATCAACGTCCACCACGTCGCCAACCCGCGGCCTCGTCCGTCGGAATGCCTGGCCGCAGGCAGCAGGCCGCTCCCCCTCGCCCGCTGGATGGCCGAGGCGGGGCCGCAACTGAGCCACTATCCGCGCCTGACCACCATCTGGCCTTTTCTGAGCGAGGTGCGGGCGTTGTTCGACCGCATCCGGCCCCTGAACGCCGACGCGACCTGCGCCCACTCGCCCACCCTGGCGGGCTGCGAAGCGATCGGCGACGACTACATCCTCGCCCTGCGCAATCAGTCGAATCGAACTTGATCGCCCTGCCCGAAGAACAGCGACTGCCGACCGCCGTGAGGCTTTTTCACACCGAGCTCGGACTGGACCACAAGGCCGGCGTGTGAGGCGAGGGGAAGGTGAAACCGTCCCTTGGTAGGACGGCTCGGGAGAGCCGTCCTACAGGGTGGTTTTGTCCTGCCGCTCGCCTGACGCCGGACAGGAGGATGCCGATGAACGCCCCCCCGTTGCGCCTGCGGCGCATCATGGACTTGAAGAAGGGCCGTGCCCTGTTGCTCTCGTTCACCTCGGGCCTGGAGGTCGGGGTGGCCCCGGAACTGGCCGACCTGCCGAGCCTGATCGGTGCCCTGGCCGCCACCCGCCGGTTGACGGCGGCCATCGTCCGGGCGGGGGCGATGCCGAGCCTCTTCGCCCGCTTCCCGGCCCTGCCGTGCGGGACCGTGATCGACCTGTTCGGCGGGACCTGGCTGGGCCCGCAGGCGGACCAGCCGGCGCAGGTTTGCAGCCTCGAACACGCCGTGCGCGCCGGGGCCGACGCGGTCCTGGCCTCGATCGGCCTGGGGGCGCCGGATGAGTCGGCGCGGCTGCGGCTGTGCGGGCAGCTTGCCCGAGAGTGCGGCGCCTGGGGGATGCCCCTGCTCGTCCGCATCGACACCCTGGCGGCGAGTCGGCAGCGGCAATATTCGGCCGTCCTCGCCGGGCAGGGCGCCCGCATGGCCTACGAGCTCGGTGCCGATGCCGTCGTGGTGAATTACTCCGGTTCCCGCGAGGCCTTCGCCGAGGCGCTGCGCGGCATCGACGTCCCGGTCCTGGTCGGCGGCGGGCCTCGCGTCGAGACGGATGAGGCCCTGCTGAAATCGGTCGAGGCCGCCGTGCAAGGCGGCGCTTGCGGGGTGGCCCTCGCCGCTCCCATGCTCTGGCAGGACGGCCGGCCGAGCGCCACCTTCGACCAGATGGCGAACATCGTTCTGGGACCAAGTACCTCCTCCCAATTCTCAAGGCAGGGTTGCAACCATGGCTAACCTCGCGAGCTCCCCCCGGCTGCGTTATCTGGTCAATGCTCGGAGCGGCCGGGCCTTCATCGTCCCGATGGACCACGGCATCGGCATGGGCCCGGTCCCCGGTTTGTACGACATGCGCCAGACAGTCGGCCAGTTGGCCGGCACGGGCGTCGATGCCATCGTGGTCCACAAAGGGCTGGTGAGGACCATCGCCCCTTGCCTCCGCGCGTCGCCGGACGTCGGCCTGATCGTCCACCTGTGCGCCTCGACCACGCAGGCGCCCGACCCCAACGAGAAACAGTTGGTCTGCACCGTCCAGGAGGCGCTGGCCCTCGGGGCCGACGGCATCTCGGTCCACGTCAACGTCGGGGCGGCCACCGAAGGGCAGATGCTCCGCGACTTCGCGGAGGTCGCCGAACAGTGTCGCGCCCTGAACGTGCCGCTGCTGGCCATGGTCTACCCGCGCGGGCCGAAACTGCGCGTGCAGTTCAGCGAGGCCTTCAACGCCCACTGCGCCCGGGTCGCGTACGAGATCGGCGCCGACCTCGTCAAGGTGCAGTACACCGGCAGCCCGGACAGCTTCGCGCGGGTCGTCCGCAGCGTACCGATCCCCGTGGTCATCGCCGGCGGGCCCCGGATGGAAAGCGACCAGGACGTGCTCCAGATGGTCTGGGGCTCGCTCCAGGGCGGCGGGGCGGGCATCTCCATCGGGCGCAACGTCTTCGGGGCCGACAACGTCCCTCAACTGTGCCGGGCCCTGTCCGGCATCCTCCACGACGACCTCACGGTCGCCGCGGCCATCGACTTCCTGCATTCCACCAGCCGAAGGGAGAGACCATGCCAGTTCTCGAGTTGAGCCAGCAGGCCTTGCGGCACGCCCCCAAGGTCATCGTTCTGAGCATCGCGGGCGAGGCGGAGGCGAGCAACGGGCTCCAGCTGGAGCAGTACTTCGACCAGGTGGTGCAGGCGGAGCAGCCCCGGCACGTCCTGCTCGACCTCAGCGGCCTGACCTTCGCCGGCAGCGCCTTTTTCTCGTCGCTGCTGTTCTGGCGGGAGGAGATGACGGGGCGGGGCGGCCTCCTCGTCTTGTACGGGCTACAGCCGGAGGTCGCCAGCACCCTCCGCATCCTCACCCTGGATCGCGTGCTGACGGTCCGCCCCGATCGGCAGGCGGCCCTTCTGGCCCTGCCCAGGGCTGCCTGAGCGCCTTGGGGAAAGCTTGCTGGCAGTCGGCCCAGGCCCCCTTCTCCGGCTGGCGCTACCGCAACGCTGGACGGCGGGCGGGCGGAACGTCCCGCCCGCCCGGAGGGCCGCCCCGCTCGACCGCCCGGCGAACCACCTCGACGCCAGCGCCGTCTTATCGTAAAGTGCCTTCGGGGCGCCCCCGAGTGGGGCGGCCCCGGAAAGAAGATAAATGAGATCGGGCCGGTAGCTCAACGGTAGAGCGCGGGACTCATAATCCCTTGGTTACAGGTTCGAATCCTGTCCGGCCCACTCCGAACCGGTGAGGCCCGGGCGCCGTTCTCGGCGCCCCCCTTCGAGGAGGCCGGGCGAGCCACCGGGGGAAAGCGCGTGGGCCAGGCGTCGCGGAGAGCGTGCCGGCTTCGCTCACGACGCCAGCCGGCCCCCCCCCGCCGCCAGGCTCAGCAGCGCCAGCGCGGCCCCCGCCATGCGCCGCACTCCGTCGTCGTCGTCGCGCAGCGCCCCTTGCAACGCCGCCCCTGCCTCCGGCTCTGCCGATCCCGTGTACCCCAGCACCCACGCGGCCAGCCGGCGCACGTGCGCGTCCTCGTCGCTCAGCGCCTGCAACAGCCCGGGCACGGCTTCGCTCGCCGCCGGGCCCTTCTCGCTCAGCACCACCGCGGCGTGGACCCGCACCGCCATGTCCGGCGACCGCAAGCGCCGCACGAGCTTCTCGATCGACGGCCCGCCGTGCTCCCTGGCCATGCTCGTCTCCTCCTGATCCGGCGCCGGCCCTCGCCCCTTGCCGGGCCGACGGGCGCAACGCTCCCTCTCTCATCGACCGCCACCCTTGCGCCACTTGAGGTCATCCCTCAACCCCGCCCCGGCAATCCCCAAGATTTCCGTCGCCTTGCTTGACAACCCATTCGGCCTGTCCCATGTTTCTCGCGGGACCGAACCGCACTCGACCTCCCCCGGGTCACTCGACAAAGGCAAACCATCCGCAAGGATGGGACGCAAAGCCATGGGCCCCTCCTTCCAAAGGGGGGGCGGCCAGGTTACCGCAAGGTGTGAGTCCTCCGGGCTTTTCTCCATCTCGGGTCGGGTAGGGGGGCGGTCCCACGGCGGCAAGACGGACTTGTCGCACCTTTTGTCTGGGCTAACGAAAGGACAGGGTTTCCCATGTTGACGCGCTTCGCCAAGTCGGCCGTGAACTTCCTCAAGGCAGAAGACGGCCCGACCGCCGTCGAGTACGCCGTCATGCTGGCGCTCATCATCGTGGTGTGCATCACCGCGATCACGGCGCTGGGCACCAACGCCAACAACACGTTCAGCTACGTCGGCACTCAGGTCGGCAAGACCGGCAGCTAAGTCGCCAACCGTCTCCGCCCATGCGAGGCGCCTCCTCTCCACTCCGGTGGCGAAGCGGCGCCTCTTCCTTTTCCCCTGGCTCGCCTTGGGGGCGCACGCTGGGCCGTGCAGAAGGTGCCACGTCCTCGCCGGCCCGTCAAGGCCGAAAAACGCGCCTACCGCTTCTTCCCCAGGATCCGATCGAGCGCGTCGGAGGTCTGGTAGATCAGCGCCTCCGGGTAATGGGCGAAGGGGTGGAAATACTCGAAGGTCAGGTAGCCCCGGTAGCCGATGCCCTCCAGCGCCTCCATCACCGCCGGCCAGTTGGTCGTCCCGTCGAGCAGGGGGCGAAAACACTCCAGCGAATGGTCGGTCCCCTTCTTGGTAAATTCCTTCAGGTGGATGTTCTTGATCCGGGCCCCCAGCGCCTTGATCCAGTCTTCTGGAAACTGGAACAGCATGATGTTGCCCGTATCGAAGTGGGCGCGCACGCTCTTGCTCCGGAAGCTATCGATGAACGCATTCATGTCCGCCGGGCTGAGCAAGTAGCCGTTGAAGAAGATGTTCTCGACGTTGAGCGTCACGCCCAGCTTCTCGGCGCGCGGCACCAGCTTGCCGACCGCCTCCTTGGCCCGCCGGTCGCACGCGTCGAGCGCCACCGGGTCGTGGTCCTTGATCCACGGCACGTGGACCGCCCCGGGCACCACGAGCAAATTCTCTGTCCCCAGCAGCGCCGCCGCCTCCAGCATCTGCCCGGCCAGTTTCATGCCCTGCGCCCGCGCCCCCACGTTGTTGCTCGTGAGCGAGTAGGGCCAGAACAGGAACGAGCACAGCCCGCTGATGGCGATGCCGACGTCCTGCGCCATCTTGCGGATCGCCCGCAGTTCCTTGGCCCCCGCCTTGGGGGACAAATCGCTTTCGAGGTCGTAGTTGAGCTCGATGCCGTCGAACCCGGCGTCCTTCGCCAGTTGCAAACACTGTCGCAGCGTCATGCGCCCGGGGTAGGGAAAGGCCCACAGGTTGATCGACTTCTTCATGTCGTAGCGCTTCGCCGAGGCGGCGAGCGGCCCCGGCCGCGCGGCTGGTCGGGCCGCCGGCCCCGCGGCGAGGGCGCTTCCCGCGACCAGAGCGGAACCCAGGGCGGTGCGACGACTGACGGGCTCGGACATGGCTGGCTCCTCTTCGTGACAAGGTGAGGGGGTGACAGGGTGATCGGGTGAAAGAGCATGGCCGCGATCATCCCGGCTCTCACCTTGTCATCCTGTCACCATAGCGTATACCCGCCGTCCAGCACCAGCAGCGCCCCCGTCATGTACCGCGACGCCTCGCTCGCCAGGTACAGCGCCAGCGGCCCGATCTCTTCCGGTTCACCCAGCCGGCCCATCGGCACGTTCGCCTCGAACTCCGCCTGGAACGATGGCCGTTCGCGGAACCAGCGCCGGTTCGGCTCCGTCAGGAACCCGCCCGGCGCAATGGCGTTGACGGTGACGCCCCGCGCCGCCCAGTCGGCCGCCACCGACCTCGTCAGCCCGACCAGCGCCGCCTTGGCCGTCTCGTAGTGCCGACCTTCGATGCCGCGCATCGCCACCAGCGGGCCCGCGATCGAGGCCACGTTGATGATCCGCCCCCAGCGCCGCGCCAGCATCCCCGCCCCCAGGCGCTGCATGCAAACAAAGGCGCTCGTCAGGTTCAGGTCGAGGAAGCGACGCCACGCCTCCAGCGGCATCGTCTCCGTCGGCAAGTCCTCGCGCCGCCCGCCGACGTTGTTCGCCAACACGTCCACGCCCCCGAACCGCGCCAGCACCTCGCCGCACAGCCGCTCCGCCTCCTCCCCGCTGCCCAGGTCCGCCTCCATCACCTCGACGGAGCGCCCCAGCGCCCGCAGCTCGCTGGCGGCCTCCGCCAGGCTCTCGGCCGTGCGCCCCACCAGCACCAGGTCGGCGCCCGCCTCGGCGAATGCCTGCGCCATCGCCCGACCCAGCCCACGACTGCCCCCCGTCACCAGGGCGCGCCGCCCGTCGAGCCGAAACAGCTCCAAAACCCCCATGACGGGCCCTCTTGCTTGTCGTATCGCGTTTCGTTCCGCGGGGGATGTTGTAGAAGAGAAGGGATTGGCGGACGAGAGGCGTATGCCGGAGGCGGGCCAAAGGGGGCAGGGCGTGGGCCTGTTGGGCGACCTCGCTCCCCTTTGGCCACCTCCGACGACCGTCCCGACGGGGGAAAGGCCCCTTTCCCCTGGCGGGCCGGTTGCACGGCGGGCGAAGCCGTGCGGCACCCTGGGCGACCCTCGGGTGCGAACCGGGCGCCGTTGCCCGGTTGCTTGATTTGGTCCGATGAGGGAATCGGCCTCATCGCGTTGGTGGCGCCTCTGTTAATAGCACGCTCCGTGCCGCTTCTCGGAGGAACGGAGTAGATTTTATCAAGTCGTTTTGGGAAAAGGAGTTGAGACGATTGGGCCGGCGCCGGGCCACCGGGCGCCTCGAGCCCAGCCGTCGGAGGCTCCGGCGCGCTGTCGGAGGGCCCGACAGTGAGGCGGCTGTCGCGGCCCTGCCAGGCGGGAGGGGCTAAAGATCCGGGAGCGCCCCACCCCGCCAGGACCGCCCTCAGTTCTCTCTTGGCATCGTTCCCGCCGCCGTTCAGAATGGAGAAGGTCTCGCCCTCGTCTCGTCCGCCACCGCCCGGAGGGGCCGTCATGCGTTCGCGCTTCGCTCTGCTCGCCTCGCTGATGTTGCCCCTGTCCGTCTTCTTGGTCGTCCCCGCCGGCCGGGCGCCGATCGCGCCCGTCGCCCGTCTCGCCCCCGCCGCGGCGGAGGACGAGGACGAGCTCGTGGACAAGGTCCGCAAGTCGATCGCCGACGGCGTCGCCTTTCTCAAGAACAAGCAGAGCGACCAGGGCCACTGGGAGGTCTTTCCGGCCTATCGCGGCGGCGCAACCGGCCTGGCGCTGCTTGCGCTCCTCCAGGCGGGCGTCCCGCCTACCGACCCGAAGGTGCAGAAGGGCCTCGCCTACCTGCGCGACGTCAAGGCGGAACACACCTATGTCGTCGCCTTGCAAACGATGGTCTACGTGAATGCCGGCCAGCCGATCGACCGCCTGCGCATCAACGCCAACGTCCGCTGGCTCCTCGACCTGCGCACCGCCAAGGGCTGGGGCTACAGCAGGGCGCGGACCGTGGCCGACAACTCCAACTCGCAGTATGCCCTCCTCGCCCTGCACGAGGCCATCCGCTCTGGCGTGTCCGTCCCCGAAAAAGACCTCAAAGAGATCCAGAAGCTCTACCTCGACACGCAGCTCAAGGTCGGCGACCCGGAGGTAAGGGGCGGGGCCCTGGGTGGCTGGGGCTACTTCCCGGGCTCCGACAAGCGCGTCACGGTCACAATGACCACGGCGGGACTGTGCAACCTGCTCATCACCGGGCTCGACCTCAACGTGGGCAAGTCCCGGCTGCGCCCCGACGGCAGCGCCGAGAAGTGCGGCGAGTACGACGAGAACAACGCCGTCGTCCGGGCCCTCGCCTACCTCGGCCAGGCCTTCCCCAGCGAGATCACGCCCACGAACGCCGGCAAGGTGTTCGACACGCCCTTCTACGCGCTCTACGGCATCGAGCGCGCCGGGCGGCTGACGGGCCAGCGCTTCTTCGGCGGGCACGACTGGTACGAGGTCGGCTGCCGCTTCCTCGTCAAGGGCCAGAAGGCCGACGGCTCCTGGGGAGGCACGGCCGCCGGCGGTCGGGGGCTCGACGGCGACCCCGTCATCGCCACCAGTTTCTCGCTCCTCTTCCTCGCCAAGGGTAGAACGCCCGTGCTGATCTCGAAACTGGCCTACGGGGCGCCGAGCTACACCGGCTGGAACAACAAGCGCAACGACATGAAGCACCTCGTGGACTTCGCCAGCCGCGAGCTGTTCAAGCGCCAGCCGCTCGCCTGGCAGGCCTTCGACGTCCGCGACCGCGACCTGAGGGCGAAGGACCGCAAGGCGATCGTGCAGGAACTGCTCCAGTCGCCCATCGTCTTCTTCAACGGCCACGACCAGGCCCCGCGCGGCGAGCTCCGAGCCATCCTCAAGGAGTATCTCGCCAACGGCGGGTTTGTCGTCGCCGAGAACTGCTGCGGCAAGGCCCATTTTCCGAACTTCGACAAGGACCTGCGCAATCTGGTGGAGTCCAAGGAAGGCCTCGACGCCGACCTGGAGACCATCGAGCCGGAACATCCGCTGTGGACCGCCTCGGGCAAGTTCGCCAGCTCGCCGAAGGACTTCCCGCTCAAGGGCGTCAAGCAGGGCTGCCGCACCGTCCTCGTCTACAGCCCCGTCCCGCTGGCCGGCTACTGGGAGGCCAACCTCACCGAGCACAAGCAGGGCAAGAAGGCCTTCCGGATGGGCGCCAACATCATCGCCTACGCCACCGGCCTCGAACCGCCCCGCCCGCGCCTGACGCGCGTCACCATCGCGGCGGAGGAAAAGTCCCCGCGGCTGAAGCGCGGCTTTCTCAAGGTGGGGCAGTTGCGCTACCCGAGCACGAGCACCTGGAAGCCGGCGCCCAAGGCGATGTCCAACTTGATGGCCGAGGCCCGCAAGGCCGGCCTCGACGTGACGCTCACCAAGGGCGACGTGTTCCCCAGTCACGAGCGCGTTCACGACCACCGCTTCCTCTACATGCACGGGCGCGGCGACTTCAAGGAGGACAAGGACAACGTCAAGGAGCTGCGCTTCTGCCTGAAGAACGGCGGCCTGCTGCTCGCCGACGCCTGCTGCGGCGCCCCCACCTTCGACAAGGCCTTCCGCCGGTTCATGAAAACGCTCTGGGCCGACGACAAGCTCAAGCTGGAGCCGATCCCGCCCGGCGACGAGCTGTACGGCGCCGAGCTCAACGGCGAGCCAATTCGCACCGTGCGCTGCCGCGTGCTCGGCCCCGACGGCAAGCCGACGCCCGGCTACCGCGAAATCCAGCCGTTGCTCGAGGGCGTCAAATACAAGGGCCGGTGGATCGTCGTCTACAGCCGCTACGACGTCGGCTGTGCGCTGGAACGCAGCAAGTCGCCCGACTGTTTGGGGCACGACTACGACAGCGCCGTGAGGCTGGGGCGCGCGGCGGTGCTGTACGCGCTGAAGCGATGACGGGCCAGGTGACGTGGGGTGGGGGGGGGGGGGGAGGGGGGGAGCCGCCCGGCCCCCCCCGGGGGGGCGCGCGGAGGGCCCCCCCCCGACCCGGACGGCGGGGGGCGGGGGCTGGGGGGGTACCGTTTGTGGGGGGCGGGGGCCCG
>JBBSEZ010000149.1:0-20750 GCA_038239195.1 Gemmatales bacterium | reverse complement strand
CCGAGCAAGAACTCCTGGCTCATATCGGCAAGCTCCACCAGAAGGCCGACTCCAGCTAGCAACAATCGAGCCGAACACTATTGGTGTTCCGGTCTTTGTCTATTGTGTCACGCTGACCCGCGTCGAGTATAACCGCAAGTCATTCCACCACTCCCGCACGGCGCGACGCGCTCCTCTTCCCCATTATTTCCTTGCAACGCGAGCGGAATTGGGTATGATCTCGCCCAGGTAGGCCCCGCCGCCGTCTTCTCTCCGCTGGCGCGGCAGCACGGCACCGCGCGGCCTTCCACCCCCACGTAATGCGGCCCTTTGTTCCTCGTCCCGCGGTGAGGAGGTCGTTCATGCAGCCAATGCTTCTCGATCCCGAACTCATCAAAGAGGAGGCCGTCCGTCGCGACAGGGAGAAGTTGCAAGGCGCCTGGTCGTTCCTGTCCGGCAAGCGCGAGGCCCACCTCCTCGTCGCCGGCGATCGCTTCACGATCCGCTTCAAGAACGGCGACCTCTACCTCGGCACCTACAAGCTGAGCCCGACGAGCAAGCCGCGCGCCATGGACCTTCTCATCGAAGAAGGCCCCGAGCGCTTCAAGGGCAAGACGGCGCTCGCCATCTATCAGTTCGACGGCGATCACCTCATCTGGTGCCCCGCCGAGCCCGGGCGCGCCGAGCGGCTGCGGGCCTTCCCGCCCGATGAAGACCCCAACCACCTGTGCATCATCTTCCGGCGCGAGAAGGCCCCCCACCAACCTCGCGGCGCAGGTGAACCGCCCCCGCCGCACGCACATTTTCGGTGACAGCTTGGCCTCGGGCCCGGTATGCTAAACTCCTGTCGAGGCCCCTTGACGAGGAGTGACCGCCCGTGAAAGACCTGCTGCGCCGCGCTCGGCTGCCGCTGCCCCTGGCCGCCCTGATCGCCGCCCTGGCGTTGCCGCCCTCCGGCACGGGCGACGAGGACAAGGACAAGCCCGCCAAAAGAGAGCGCAAGTTCGCCCTCGTCATCGGCGTGCGCGCCTACAAGCCAGCCCATCTGCGCTCCCTCGTCTACAGCGACCGCGACGCCAAGGCCCTCGCCGAGTTCTTGCCGCAACTGGGCTATCGGCAGGTCCTCTCGATGACCTACGAGGCGGCCGGGGAGGACGCCGAGCTGCTGCCCACGGCGCGCAACGTCCGGGACATGCTCAAGGAGTTTCTCCACGAGCGGCGCAAGGACGACACCATCCTGGTCGCCTTCCTCGGCCACAGCGTGCAGTTCCAGGGCGATAGAGAGCATTACCTCTGCCCCATCGACGCCGACCTGACCGACCGCGACGCCCTGGTCGGGCTGGGCGACGTCTACAAGGAACTGGGCAAGTGCCAGGCCGGCACGAAAATCCTCCTCCTCGACGTGTGCCGGCCCCAACCACAGTCGGCCAAGTCCTCGGTGAAGCTCGTGAAAGTCCCCCGGCCTCAAGAGGTCGAGGTGCCGCCCGGGCTGCGCGTGCTGTTCGGCTGCTCGCCCGGCGAGTGTTCGCACGAGAGCGACTATTTGAAGCACGGCATCTTCTCTTACTTCCTCCTCGAAGGGCTGCGCGGCAAGGCCGTCGCCCGCAGCGGCGAGCTGTCGCTGGGCGGGGCGCTCAAATACGTGCAAGACGAGGTGCCGGGCCGGGCGCAGGTCGATGCGGGGGCCAAGGTGCGTCAAACGCCCGTGCTGCTCGGGGAGAAGGACAGACTGGTGTTCCAGCCGGGGTTGCGCGACGGGGAGGGCTTCACCAACTCGATCGGCATGAAACTGGTGCTGGTGCCCGCGGGCAAGTTCAAGATGGGCTCGCCGGACGGCGAGGCGGAGCGCGACCCCGACGAGGGCCCGGTCCACGAGGTCGAGATGGCGCGGCGCCACTACGTGGGCGCGTACGAGGTGACGCAGGCCCAGTACAAGAAGATGACGTCGGCGAGCCCCAGCCACTTTGCCAGCACCGGGCGCGGGGCCGACAAGGTGAAGGGGATGGATACCAGCTCCTTTCCGGTGGACAGCGTCACCTGGATGGAGGCGAAGCTGTTTTGCGAGCGGTTGTCGGCCCTCCCCGCGGAGAAGGCGGCGGGGCGGCTCTACCGCCTGCCGACGGAGGCAGAGTGGGAGCACGCGTGCCGCGCCGGCGGCCGCTCGCGCCCGTTCCATTTCGGCGACGACCTGTCGTCGCCCCTCGCGAACTTCAACGGCCTGACTCCCTACGGCGCCGCCCTGACCGGGCCTTACCTTCAGCGCACCACGGCCGTGGGGTCGTACAAGCCGAACGCCTGGGGCCTGTACGACATGCACGGCAACGTGCGCGAGTGGTGTTCCGACGCCTACGACAAGGACTATTACGCGCGCACGCCGGCGCGCGACCCGGAGGGCCCGCACGCGGGCAACCCGAAGGTGATGCGCGGCGGGGCGTGGAGCGACATCGCGCGGGCCTGCCGCTCCGCCTACCGCGCGTCGGACAACGCGACGGCGCGCAGCATCACCTGCGGGTTTCGGGTGGTGTGTGTCCCCGCCCATGAGTAGCCCGGCCGCCCTGTGGGCCCTGGCTCGGCCGCGCTTGCTGGCGTTCATCCTGCTGCTGCCCCTGGTCGGCTTCGGCTGGGCGCACTGGGGCTCCGCCCTCACGCTGAGAGGCGAAGGCGCGTTCGCGTGGGTGCTGCTGGCGTGGGCGCTGCTGCAAACGGGGACGATGTGGCTCAACGCCGCGCTCGATCAGGACCGCGGCGAGGTGCTCATGGGCCGGGCCGTCCCGGTCCCCCCCGTGACGGCGAAGTGCGCGTATGCGGCGCTGGCGCTGGCCGCCGGCGTGGCGTTCCTGGCGGGGCCGATTGCAGGGGCAGCTTGCGCCACGTGCGCCGTGCTGGCGGTGTTCTACTCGCACCCGGCGACAGCGTGGAAGGGCCACGCGATCCTCGGCCCGCTGGTCAACCTCGTCGGCTACGGGCTGCTCTCGACACTGGCGGGGTGGTCGGTCGTCGAGGCACCGTTCGGGGCGCGAGCGGTGGTGGTCTGGTGGCTGGGGGCGCTGGGCGTGATGGGCTGCTACTTCGCCGTGCAGGCCTTTCAGGAAGCCGAGGACCGGGCGCGCGGCTACGCCACGTTGGTGGCGACCCACGGCCCGCGGGCGGCGCTGGTGGCGGCGCGCCTGTGCATCAGGACGGGCCTGGCGGGCGGGATGGTGCTGGCGGCGCTGGGCTGGCTGCCGCGCGTCTGCCTGGCAGGCGTGCCGTTCGGCGTGTGGGTCGATCGCTGGCTGGCGGCGTGGACGCGGCAACCCAACGGCGGGGGCGAGCGCTGGGCGCGCGGGCTGGCGCTGCGCCTGCTGGCGTGCGCGCTGGTGGGCATTGCGCTGGCGTATGGCGATCTGGTTTATCGCGATTGGAACGAGCAACCGGTCGCAGGGCTGGGCACGGCGGGGGGATGGCCAATCCCGCCGGAGGCGGCGAAGGAATGAAGGAGAATGTAGCCCGCGACTCCGTCGCGGGGCCCCTCCGCGGAGCGGCGGGCTACATTGGCTCAGGAGAATCAGCGCCTCGGGTCGCCGTGCAGCGCCTCCACCAGCACCGGGTGCAGCGGGCCGTTGCTCGCCAGCCCGTCGGGCGTGTAGGGGTCGAACGGCGTGCCGTCCACGTCGGTGACGATCCCGCCCGCCTCGCGCACCAGCACGACGCCGCCGGCGACGTCCCAGACGTGATTGTCGAAGGCGTAGTAGCCGTCGAACCGCCCGGCCGCGAGATAGGCGAGGTTGATCGCCGTCGAGCCGGTGCGGCGCAGGGATTGCGCGCGGAAGGAGAAGTAGCGCCACCAGTCGAGGCTGTTCTCCTGGCCGCGCAGGTCAGGCGGAAACCCCGTGGCGAGCAGCGCGCGTTCGAGGTCGCTCGTCGGCGTGGTTTGCAGGCGGCGCGCGCCGAGCCAGGCCCCGTGCCCCTTGGCGGCGGCGAAGAGCTCGTTGCGCGCCGGGTCGAGGACGACGCCGACGACCAGCTCCCCGGCAACTTGCAGGCCGATGGAGACGCAGTAGAGGGGCAGGTCGTGGACGTAGTTGGTGGTGCCGTCGAGCGGATCAACGATCCAGGTGGGCGGGTCATCGGGCCCGGCCCGGTCCTTGGCCTCGGTGCCCTCCTCGCCCAGGAAGCGATGGTCGGGAAACAGTTCGAGCAGGTAGGACTGGATGGCGCGCTGCGAGCCGACGTCGGCCTCGGTGACGAGGTCGGCGCGGCCCTTTTCGCGCACCTGAAAGCGGTTCCGCCACTCCTCCAGCACCGCGGCGCCGCGCCGCGCCGCCTCGCACGCCGCCACCCGGTAGGCCGTCAAGTCCTTGACCATGTGCTTCTCCTTCAAGCGGCGGGCGAGCGGCGGGCGAGCGGCGGGCGAGCGGCGGGCGAGCGGCGGGCTTTATGCCCGCCGTCCAGACAGACCGCCGGCGTAAGGCCGGCGGCTCGCCGACCATCACGACCGCACGGCGACCGTCCCGTTGCGGAAGAACCGAACGGTGACGCTGTAACGGCCGTAGTCGAACTCGAGCTTGAGCCGATTGACGCGCACGTTGCGCGGGGCGCCCTCGGGCAGAGTGAAGGCGACCTTCACCGGCCGGCCGGTGAAGGGGTGCTCCAGCACGACCTCATACGCGCCCGGCGCGGGTCGGAACGAGGCCGCGAACTCGCGCGGCGTCGGGGCGCGGGCGCTCACACGAACCGGCGGGGCCGCCACCGTCCGCAGTTCCTCGACCGGCACCGGGGGCGGCTCGCTCGGCAGGCCCCTCGGGAGCGGGTGGGGGCCCGGCAGGACCGCCGGGGCGGGCAAGGGCCGCACGGCCGGCAGCACCGGAGCGGGGTAGATCGGCCCGACGGCGTACCGGGGCGGCACGTAGAGGCGGACAAACGGCGCCCGCACGTAGACGCCGGGGCCGACGTCCACGTTGACAAAAGGCACCCGCACCGAAACCTGGGCGCTGGCGGGCGTGGCCAGGCCGGCAACGCCGGCGAGGGCCAGCAGTCCGAGACGAGGAAGGGGGCTCATAAAAGCTCCTTTTCGGATAGTCGATCCGCGTCGGGTAGTAAGGACACACGCGTTTCAGGGCCTTTCCTTGCGCGCTTCCTTGCCCTTCGGGCTCGCCTCCTGGCGAAGGCGCACCGCGCCGGCGTGACGCGGGACCAGCACCGTTTCGGTCGCGTAGCCGAAGCCCCCGCCGCCGGGGCCGCGCGACAGGCGGTAGGCGACGGTCAGGGTGCCGTCGCGCACCGTGGCGGCGGTGATGGTGAGCTGGTCGAGGCCCGGCTTGAGCCCCGCCGACACGCTGACCACCATGTGCTTCTTCCAGTCGATCTCCGTCACGCTCATCCGCCGCGCCAGCAGCGCCGTGGCCGTCTTCTCCGCCGACAACCCATTCACTCGCATGATGCGTGCCAGTTCGGCCCCATCGCGCACGATTGCGTGCGTCGGGCCCAGCGGCAACGTCGCATTCGGGCTCCAGGCACAGCGGGCCAACACCCCGCGTGCGTCGGGCGCCGGTCGAAGGACTTTCCAGGGCTCCACGCGCCCGAGCCAAAGGTCGCCCGCGACCTCCTTGCCCGTGGCCCAGACGCGCTTGCCGACGAGCGGCTCCAGCAAGTGCGCCTTGCCCGGCGCGTGAATCATGGCATCGCGGCCGCCGGGCTGCATCTTCAACCGGTAGGCCCAGCGGCTCGCCGGGGCGCCGACCTTCGGGGCCGGCAGGCGCTCGAGAACGCCCTCGGTCGTCGTCTCGGCGAGGGCGAGCTTGCGGTACTCCGCCTCGCCCGCCAACACCTCGACGCTCCCCTTCATCGGCGTCGGCACGGGAGCGCCCGGCGCGCTCTGCGCCGAAAGACACCAGACAAGCACCACGCCCGTCATCGCGCTGCCCTCCCGTCCATCGAACACCACTCCCCGACATTGTCCCCCGCCGACAGCCTCGATACAACCCATTCTCTCGGCTTCTTCCTCACCTCTTTCCACCATACTCGACCCATCGTTCCCAATCTATCCATTTTTCCAGAAAGGAAGGTGCAAGTTGTGCGCCAAGAGCGAACGGTGAGGAGGCAGGTTCGAGGGCTGGCGTGTAGAATGAGGAGTGGAGAAACGGACGGAGCCGGGCCTTTCCCCTGTCTCCTCTTTTGCCCACTTGGGAGCCAATCATGAGCACCGCGCCGCCGACCGACCGCGACCAGAGTTTTGCCGAGACGGCCTTGCGGATGGGGGGCAAGACGGAGGAGGAAGTGCGCCGGACCGGCGCCCTCGCCAAGGCGGACGATCAGGTCGAGAAGCTGTTCCAGCCACAGTATCAGACGGTCAACAGCCCCATCCACCGGGCCTTCTGGGACGGCAAGGCGCCGCTCGATTTGTTCAGCCCGCCGCCGCTGGAAAAGAGCGCCCCGTGCGACCGGACGATGGAGTCGTCGCTGGAGATCGTCAAGCGCCGGCACGCCGAGGGCAACGTCTGGGACGAGCAGGGCAAGGTGCGCCCCGACATGCTGGCCGAGCTGGGCACGGCGGGCTATTGGGGCCTGCTGATCGACCCGAAGTACGGCGGGCAAGGGGCCGCGTTCCAGCGCTTCACCCACTTCCTGACGCGCGTGGCGACCTACGACCCGATGATCGCGGGCATGGCCTCGATCCACGGCTGCATCGGCGCCGTCGATCCGGTGGTGACGTTCGGCACGCCCGACCAGAAGGAGCGCTTCCTGCCCCGGCTGGCGAGCGGGCAGGCCCTCTCGGGCTTCGCGCTGACGGAGCCGGGGGCGGGGTCCGACCTGACGGCCCTGCGCACGACGGCGGTGCTGGAAGGCAACGACTACGTGGTGAACGGCGAGAAGCTGTTCATCACCAACGTCGTGCCCGGCCGCACGGCGGGGCTGGTGTGCCTCATCGACAACAAGCCGGCGGTGCTGGTGGTGGACCTGCCGCCGGAGGAGAACGAGCAGTTCCGGCTGGTGCGCTACGGGCTGTACGCCCTGCGGCAGGCGCACAACAACGGGCTGGTCTTCAAGGACTTCCGGGTGCCGAAGGAGAACCTGCTCAAGCCGAGCGTCGGCGACGGGCTGACGATCGCCTACCACGGGCTGAACCGCGGTCGGCTGTCGCTGTGCGCCGGGGCGTCGGGCAGCATGCGGGTGATGCTGGCCAACATGCTGCCGTGGGCGGAGTTCCGGCGGACCTACGGCCATCCGATCGCGACGCGCGAGCTGGTGAAGCGGCGCATCGCGCGCATGGCGGGGCTGATAACGGGGGCCGACGCCCTGGTGGGCTGGGGCTCGTGGCTGCTCGATCAGGGCTACCGCGGGGAGATGGAGTGCATCATCGCCAAGATCTTCGGCAGCGAGGCGATGAAGGAGTCCGCCATCGAGCTGTTCATGAAGACGCACGGCGGGCGGTCGTTCCTCAAGGGCCACCCGTTCGGCGACAACGTCTACGACTTCCTGGCCCCGTGCATCTACGAGGGCGAGGGCGAGGTGCTGGGCATGGCGTTCTTCCTGTCGCTGGTCAAGGACCACGGCAAGAGATACTTCGAGCCCATCGGCAAGGCCCTCCAGCGCCACGGCATGAAGACGCTCAACCCGCTCAACCCGCTCCACGCCTGGCGGCTGCGCAAGGAGCTGGCGCCTTATGCGAAGTGGAAGGCGGGCCAGATGTTCGCCGGGAAGGACATGCAGACGGTGCCGGGCCTGGACCGGCGCTTGCAGGACCACGTCGATTTCGCGCTGGCGCAGTTCGGCAAGATGCGCGGCGAGGTGGCGGCGACGATGGAGAAGCACCAGTTGAAGCTGGGCGACCGCCAGTGCCGCATCGCCGAGCTGTCGCAGCGGGTGCAGGACACGGTGGTGATCCTGGTGACGGCGCTGTGGGCGCAGCAGCGCGGCAGCGCGGCGAGCATCGGGGCGGCCGACGTCTTGTGCCAGGACCTGGAGCGCAAGCTGACGGGCAAGCGGGCGAGCGACCGCTACTTCAAGGCGACGGCGGAGTTGGCGGACGTGATCTTGAGCGGCGGCTTCGAGGAGATCGCAGGGGTGCCGCAGGCGGAGATCATGATGAAGTACGAGAACAAGAAGTGAGGGGGAGAGGATGAGAGACGTCACCGCTACGCCGCCCGCCCTCTTCGGGGAGGGCGAGGCAAATGTCGTGAAGCCTCCCGCTGCCGCCAACGGCAGCGGGAGGCCGGTCGAAGACTACCCGCTGGCGGACTTCCTCGATCCGGTGGGATATGGTTGGACCGAGGCCCGCTACGAGGCCCGCCAGGCCCTCAAGAGCTACAGCGAAGGGGCCCATGCCGATTACTGAGTTGCCCCGTGCGAGCGCCCCCCTCACGCAGGGAGACGTCCTCAGCGGCGTCTTGCTCTTCGTCACCCGAGAAAGCTGAGCGGAGAAGGGTGGAGAGGCGGCCAAGGCGCCCGCGAAACTTTGCCTGGTCCTTTCCCGGCCCTGTGTGGCGGCGCACAAGAAGCACCCGATCGTCGCGGCCGTCGAGTAGTACCCCGACAACGTCCCCAAGGGGCTCGATTCGTTCGACAAGGTGTTGGACTTTCTGACTGGCTTGCGTGACGGGGGATCGAGCCCCGATTTGTTCTACCTCGGCCAGTTGCCCGACCGGGCCGGGCGCTTCTGTGCCCGACTGGACGCCCTGCATACGATCGAGGCCCCCGAAGCCGAAGGGCCGCGCAAGGACTTTCTCGGCGAGCGCCGGGTAGGGGCCCTTTCCCGCGACTTCGCGCGCGACTTGCACCTGCGCGTCTTTGGCGCCTTCGCCAGTTTGGGCTTCGACGACAACCGCTGGTCCTCCACGGAAGACCTGGAATGGTTGGTGACGCGCGGGCAGGCCGACCTCGCCGCCGGACAACAAGCGGTCTTGGAGCAGGAGGCGCTTCGCGCTTCCCGGTCGGCGGAGGGCGCTCAGTTCCACGAGGCCGACCTCGCCAACGCCCAGCGGAGGCTCGAAGAACTGCGCGATCGCATCGCCCCCTACGCGGAGGAGCTTGCCCAGAGGCGCGCCCGGGCTCCTTGAATCTTGCCTGGCTCGCCGGCGTCACGGAACGAGTTCGCCTCTTTGCGCCCAAGTTACTTCACCAGCGCCTTCATGTCCCTTTCCACGTCCGCCAGCGTGCCGACGAACACGAGCATCCGGTAGCGAAACACGCCCCTCTCGATGCCTCTCGGCTCGCGCACCCGAAAGACGCAGTTCCACTTATTGACCTTCTCCGCCTTGAAGCGGAAGCGCCCGTAGCCCACCTTCTCGAAGCCGCGCGACGGCTGATCGGGCGAATAAACGCCCATCGCGTGCGTGCCCTTCGCCGTGGCGAGCACCACCGGATGGGGCTGCTCGCCGGGGCCGTCGTCGAGCGGCAGCAACTTCCCCTTGCCCGCGTCGTACTTCCAGAACTTCTTGAATTTGGGCGGCATGTATCCCGTCAGCGCCTCGAACTGGGCGAAGGTGTGCTTCTCGTCGGCCGGCAGCGTAAACGTCACGTCGTACTCGATGACCTGCGGGAACGTCTTGTGCCCGATGCGCACGCACTTGGCGACGAGGTGCCTGGAGAGGACCGTATAGTGGGCCCCGAAAACTGGCCCACCTGATAAGCTACTCGGGTGGCCCGGGGAAGGGGGAACGATGGCAGGCAAGCGGAAGACACACACCGCGGCGTTCAAGGCCCAGGCCCCCCTCGCGGCGCACAAGGGGACAAGACCGCCAACGAGCTGGCGGGGCACTCCAGCGCCCACCCACCTTGATCCACGCCTGGAAGAAGCAGCTCCTCGCCGGCGCCGAGGACATCTTCGTCAGCGGGCCCAGGCCCAACGCCGCCGACGCCGAGGCGCGCCAGGCCGAGCTGTTCGAGCAGATCGGCCGCCTCAAGATGGAGCTGGAGTGGCTCAAAAAAACAGTGGCCCTCTGACGGCGGAGGAGTTGCGCCCGCTGATCGAGGCGGGCCACGCGCAGTTGAGCATCCGCCGGCAGTGCGAGTTGCTGGGCCTCGCCCGGTCCAGCCTCTACTACGAGCCGGCGCCCGAGACGGCGGAGAACCTGGCGCTGATGAGGCTGATCGACAAGGAGTACACGGCGCAGAGCTCGTCGTCCGCGTCGTGCGTGGAAGAGAGGTCACTCACGGCCGGGCCCCCCGCGGGGGTGCAATTGGTCCCACGACTTCCGGAGCCGTTTGAGGGCCCGGACGTAGCGCAGGGTCGCGGCCGAGTCGGTGATGCCCAGCACCTCCGCGGCCTGCGGGAACGTCAGCCCGTCGTAGTGGCGCATCCACAAGATCTCGCGGTCCGGCCCCGAAAGCAGGGCCAGCGCCTGCCGCACCCGCTGTTGCAGGTCGTCGCGGGCGACCGCCGAGCCAGGGCCCGTGTCCGGGCTGACCAGGCCGAGGCCCATTTGCACGGAGGACTCGTCCGGCCAGGGCAGGCCCTGCCGGACGTCCCGGCACTGCCGGGTCTCGGCGCGCCAGGCGTCGAGCAGGCAGTCTCGAACGATGCGGTAGAGCCAGGCGTAGGCGCTCGGCGGGGGCCAGACCTCGTCCGCGCTCCAGCGGGCGCCCGCGCGGAGGAAGGCACTCTGGAGGACGTCCTCCGCGTCCAGCCGGGAGCGCAGTGCGGGGCCCAGGCGCCGGCGGATCACGGCCAGCAACTTCGGCCGGTGTTCTTCCAGCAAGGCCGTCAGCTCATCGGGGGCCCCGGGGCGATGGGGGCGGGGGGCCGTTCGAGGCTCATAACTCGTCTCGCATGCCTCACAGGCTGGGCTGGCCTCGGAGGTGGGCCGGCGCCCCCATTGTACCCCCCTCCGGGCCGACTTCCATTGTTATCTCCCCTCGATCGCTTCGATCCGCGCGGTTACTATTCTCTTGACAGGGGACTTGTGCCGGTCGATAACGGTGCAGCGGTGGTGTCGAGCAACTGTCCCGAATAAGGAGCGCTGCGTCCGTGAAGCCGTCTCTTCAGGCGATCTGGCTTGCCGATACAGCGTCACAGGACGAGAACACCGGCAAAGTTACCGTCTCTGGGATGTTCGACTGCGTCGAAGTCAAGGCGGAGGAGACGGAGTTCGCCTCGCCTGCGGTCGTGTTTTTCGCGCTCCGAGAGGTTCACGGTCGTGTCGATCTGAGCCTCTTGCTCGTAGACCTGTCCACGGACGAGGCGATTCTACGCCGCCTGTTTGCTGTCCAGAACGACAACCCATTAGCCACCACGGACGTCGTCCTCAATGTGCCGTCGATTCCCGTTCCTCACCCCGGCAGTTTCGCCTGGGAGTTGTACTGGAACGAGGAGTCGATCGGAACATCTCGCCTCGAGGCAGTCGTCGTGGGGCTGGAGGAATAGCCGCGATGTCGGACCATACGTCCCGCGTAGGAGGCTTTGCCTCCCCGTTGCCGGCAGAGGCCGCCTGGGAGCGATTTGCGCCCGGCACAGCGTATCGCTGCGAGGCCCACGTTCTGGCCGCCCAGGGCCGGTTCACGGCCATCGCCGCCGCGCCGCCGGGGGTAACCGCAGAGGGCGCTACCGAGAAAGAGGCCCTCGACAACCTGGCCCTTGCCCTGGCGAAGGCCATCGCGAAGCGAAAGGCGAATGGCGAGAAGGCCCTGCCCGAGAAGACGGAGCCTCCGACGGGGGCGTTCGTCCGGTACGTGGTGGTGCAGTTGTGAGATTGGCCGTTCTTTCCTTCGCGATCCTACAGGTCCACGTCCCAGATCACCACGCGGCCCGTCTTGCCCGCGGCGGCCGCCCGCTGCCCGTCGGGCGCGAAGGCCAGCCGGCGCACCGGCCCGACCTCCCAATCGAAGGCGGCCAACTCCGCCATGCTCGCCGCGTCGAACACGCGCACCGTCTGATGGTTGGAGGACGCCGCCAGGGCCCGGCCGGAAGGGTGAAAGGCCACGTCGGTGAAGTGCTTGCGGCCCTGGCTGCGGGCCTCCCCGAGCCGCCTGCCGGTCGATAACTCGCAGAGCACGAGCCCCGTCCCCGCGGCGATGGCCAGGAGGGCGCCGTCCGGGCTGACGGCCAGGGCCGGCACCGCCTCGGAAAGGGAGGTTACGTGCCGGACGACCTCCCCGGTGTTGGGGCCCAGCAAGGTCACCGCGGTGCTGTCGCTGCACACCATGCGGCCGTCCGGACACAGGCAAAGCCGATTCGGGGGATTTCTGCCCTGCCCGCGGCGCTTCCAGCGCAAACGGAGGTTGGGCAGCTCCCAGCACTCGAGGTACGGCCCGTAGTCGAGCTGCCCCGCCAGGACCACCGCCCGCCCGTCGGCGGTCGGGGCGGCGTGGAGGTAGTGAGGCGGTCGGCAGGAAAAACCCTCCCCCGTAGGACGGCTCTCCTGAGAGGCTGTGAATTTATTCCCGATCACCCCGTCAGCGGACCATCGAACAAGGACTTACGGCGATGATCGGGGATTAATTCACAGGCTCTCACTGTCTCTCGACGCCCTCGTCCGCTCGATCGGGTCTCCGCCGACTCCCCGCACGCGTTCTTCCTGGGCGCCGGCGCGTCGGTGAGTTCGGGCGTCCCCCACGCGGGGCAGTGCGTCTGGGAGTGGAAGCGGCGGATCTTCCTGACCAAGAACCCAGGCGTCGAGCAACAGTTTTCCGAGATCTCCCTCCCCGGCCCCCAGGACCGCATCCAGCGCTGGCTCGCGGAGCACGGATACCCGAAGGCCGGCGACCCCGGCGAGTACGGGCTGTAGGTCGAGGAGTAGCTTTCCGGTACGAGGCCTGTTCCACGCTCCCGCGAACGCCCCTGGCAAGTAGAATGATCTGGGGCGTGGCTCGCCATCCGGGAGGGGAAGGGAAGGCCTCCGGGCTGCCCGCGCGAAGAGGCACGCCGGAGGCCTGCCCACCCCACCTCCCGCAACAGGGGGGGGCCCAACCGTAAGCCCATTTCGCTCGCGGCCGGCGCGCCTTGGCCCCCCAACCCATGCCGGTTCGGCGCGGTCAGCGCCCGAGCTTCTCCTGCCAGATGCGGCGGATGCGCTCCAGCTTGCGCTCCACCGTTCGCAGCCCGCAGCCCAGCCGGTCGGCCACCTCACGGTCCGTGTGCCCCTCCAGTTTCAGCAGTGCCAGCCGTTGCAGCGCCGGCTCGCCCAGGCACCCCAGAAGGAAGCGGCACTCGTCGGCCGCCTCCGCCTCCCGGTCGGGGGACGGGCCCGGGTCGGCGAGCTGCTCGTCGGGCGGGACGTGGGCCTGCTCTCCGCCGCGGCACAGCCGCCCGACGTGGCGGGCATGGTCGCACGCCTTCCGCCGGATGAGGAGGGCGAGCACCGACCACAGGTCGTTGCGGTCGGCCAGCTGCTGGAAGCCGCCCCCCTCGACGGCCCGGTAGAAGCTCTTGAAGGCGCTGAGCGCCACGTCCTCGCCGTCGGCCTGCCAGCCGGGCAGGCCGCGAATCCTCTCGCGGGCAAGCCCCACCAGCCGCTCGAAGTAATGCTGCCAGACCTGCCGCGCCGCCTCGCCGTCGCCAAACCGCAGCAGCGGGAGACACTGCGTGATCGACCCTTGTGCTCCCATGACGCCTTCCCTCCCAAGGGGGCCCCGTGGCGGGCCCGGGCCAGGCCCCTTTCAGGATACTCGACGGCGGCCCCCCGGTCCCGCCACTTTTCCCATCCCGCGCCGCGCCGGCCGGGCAGGGCCCCATCAGGCCGGCACGCGCGGGGGCCGGCCGAGGAGGACGATCAGGGCGCGGGCGACCTCGTTGAGCAGGCGCGAGCACTCGTCGGGGTGGACGACCTGGTAGGGCCGGAGCTGCGCCATCCGGCGGAGGGCCGCCTCCTCAAGGACCGCCGCGCCCCGCTCACCCGCCGGGACGCCCAGCAACTGGTGGGGCCTGGGCGGTCGCCGGGGCCCTGCGATGCCCAACCACTCGGAATAAGGATCGCTCACAGAGCTCCTCCTCGATGCGGTCATCATGGTCCTCTCCTTTCGGGTCATCGTTTGGGCCGGGCGGGGCCCTTCGCGGTCGGCAGGCGCGCTGGCAGCCGCACCGGGCCGCCCTGCGCGACGGGCGGGGCGCTTCTTGGCGCGGGAAAGACCACCGCCCAGCCAGGCGGTCCCGGCGACCTTCAGCACCGGCCCTTTCGGCCCGTTCGCCGGGCGGAACACGCAAGCGGTCGAGCGAAGGACTTGCTTGTAAGGCGTCTTGGCATCGGCGGGCGTCGTTGGCTTCATTGGGAGCTTCGTCGGCGGCGTCGGTCCCTCGGCGCCAAGGACGGCAAGGCCCAGAAAGCAAGCCAGAGGCGCCGCAAGCCAGGGCCTATCGGTCCCTGCCGGCCCGTCGTGCGGGCCTCGCGGCGTCGCCATGCAATTCTGTCTGCACATCGTTCACCTCTTTCCGTCCCTTGGCAGAAGCTCCCGCCGCGTCCGTTCCCAGGCGATCGGCCCGGAACCCAGCCCGCTGCGCTCCTCTACTACGCGGCCAGCCGGACGTCTTCCGCGCCCAGGCGCGTTTTTCTTCCCGGGGCGCTGGGGCCTCAGAGCCTGTGAATTAATCCCCGATCATCGCCGTAAGTCCTTATTCGATGGTCCGCTGACGGGGTGATCTGGAATAAATTCACAGCCTCTCAGGGCAGGGGCGGCCCCCCCTCCTCCCGGAGCTTCTGGCGACGCCGCTCCCAGGCGTCGGCCCCCAGGGCCTGCATTACCCCGCCGGCGTCCAGCTCCATCCCGGTCAGCACCTGGGCCCACAACCGGGCTCGCTCGAACTTCGCCGGCAACTCGGCGGGCACTGGCCACAGCCGCGCCGTGTTGTCGTAGCTCCCCGTCAAGGCGACCCGGCCGTCGGCGCTGAAGGCCGCCGCGGCGACCGGCCCCCGATGGATCAGGGGCGGGCCGAGGGACTTCCCCGTGGCCACGTCCCACAGCCGGGCCGTCCCGTCGGCGCTGGCGGTCAGGAGGGCCTTGCCGTCGGGGCTGACGACCGGGCCCGGCACTGGCTGCGAAGAGGGGCCGGCGCTCTGAAGGGCGGGTTGGGCCTTTGCCCGCCGTTCGAGGCCTCCTCTGCAAGGCACCTCGACACGCACTTCCGAAACCCGCCAGGGGCGCTCGGCCGCCGGCCCCGCAGCGAGCCCGTGTCGCGCGGCGAAAAAATGGCGGGCCTGGCGGCGCCCTGTCGAGCAGGAAGGAGGGGCGGGCCGCTATCATAGAAGTGGCAATGTGGAACCGGGAGGGCGGAGGATGAGCGAGCCGAACCGGGACGAGGGCGTGCCACTGCCGCTGCCGGCCCTGGCCCGGGTGGATCACGCCTGCGACGCCTTCGAGGCCGCCTGGCGGGCCGGCCCCCGGCCGCGCCTGGAGGCCTTCCTGGCCGGGGAGAGTGAGCAGGAGCGATCCGAGTTGTTGCGCCGGCTGCTCGAGCTGGAACTGGAGCTGCGCACCCAGGCGGGGGAGCGGCCCGACCCGGCCGAGTACGAGGGCCGCTTCCCCGGGCAGGGGAAGGTGCTCCGAGGCGCGTTCGGGCGGCGCCCATCCTTCCCGTTGTCTGCCAGGCCGGAGGGGCCGCCGGCCCCTCCGGAGGTGGGCGGCTACGAGGTGCTCGGGGAGCTGGGGCGGGGCAGCATGGGGGTCGTCTACAAGGCCCGGCAGGTGGCGCTCAACCGCACCGTGGCGCTGAAGATGATCCTGGCGGGCGGGCACGCGGGCGCCGGGGAGCTCGATCGGTTCCGCAGGGAGGCGGAAGCGCTGGCGCGGCTCGCGCATCCGAACATCGTGCAGATTTACGAGGTCGGCGAGCAGGGCGGCCTGCCCTTCTTCACCCTGGAGTTCTGCGAGGGCGGCAGCCTCGCCGACCGGCTGGACGGCACCCCGTTGCCGCCGGGGCCGGCGGCGGAACTGGCGGAGGCCCTGGCCCGGACCATGCAGGCCGCCCACACGAAGGGCATCGTCCACCGGGACCTGAAGCCTGCCAACGTCCTGCTCACCGCGGAGGGCACGCCCAAGGTCACCGACTTCGGGCTGGCCAAGCAGCTCGGTGCGGGGCAGGGCCAGACCGCCAGCGGCGCCGTCATGGGCACCCCCAGTTACATGGCCCCCGAGCAGGCCGCCGGCCGGAGCAAGGAGGTGGGCCCGGCGGCCGACGTCTACGCGCTGGGCGCCATCCTCTACGAACTGCTCACCGGCCGGCCCCCGTTCAAGGGGGCCACGGCGATGGACACGCTCCTCCAGGTGGTCCAAGACGAGCCGGTGGCGCCTTCCCGGCTGAGCCCCCGGACGCCGCGCGACCTGGAGACCGTCTGCCTGAAATGTCTGGACAAGGAGCCCCGGAAGCGCTACGCCTCGGCGGGAGACCTCGCCGAGGACCTGGCGCGATTCCGGGCGCGCGAACCCGTTCGGGCTCGGCCGGCCGGCTCGGCGGAACGCGCCTGGAAATGGGCCCGGCGCCGGCCGGCAGTGGCCGCCCTGGTCGGGGTGAGCGTGGGGGCCGCGGTCGCCTTGCTGGGGGGCGGGCTGTGGTATCAGCTCCAGTTGCGAGCCGCGGTCGCGCAAGCGCGGGAGGCGCGGGCAATCGCCGAACAGCAGCGCGGCGAGCTCCGCGAACATTTGTATCGGGCCCACCTGCCCCTGGCCCAGCGGGCCCTGGAACAGGGCCAGGTGGGGCGCGCCCGGGAACTGCTGGGCGTGCTGCGGCCCGCCCACGCGGGGGAGAAAGACCTGCGCGGCTTCGAGTGGCATTACCTGTGGCACCTGTGTCACCGCGAATTACTCACCCTCCCCGGCCACACGGAGGAGGTCACCGACCTCGCGTTCGGCCCGGCCACCCGGCGCCTCGCCTCGGTCGATTCGGGCGGAACGGTCAAGATTTGGGACACGGTCGAGGGGCGGGAGGCCCCCCACGGCGCGGGCCGCCGCAAGGACGTCACCAGCGTGGCATTTGGCGCGGGCGACCGGCGGCTCGCGACGGGCCATCTGGACGGGAAGGTGAGGTTGTGGAACGCAGACGGCCCCGATCCCCTGGCCTTCACGGGCCACGCCGTGGAGGTCACCAGGGTCGCGTTCAGCCCGGACGGCCAGCGCCTCGCCTCGGCCGACAAGGCCGGGGTGGTGAAGCTCTGGAACGCCGCCACGGGGCAGGAGGCCCACGCTCTCCGAGGCCATGCCAGGGAGGTCACCAGCGTCGCGTTCAGCCCGGACGGCCGGCGGCTGGCCTCGGCCGGCACGGACGGGGCAGTGAAATTGTGGGACGTGGTCGCCGGGCGAGAGCTCCTCACCTTCAAGGGGCACCCCGAGAAGGTCACGAACGTGGCCTTCGGCAAGGACGGTCGGCGGCTCGCCTCGGTCGATCGAAACGGGAGCGTGAAGCTCTGGGACGCGGTTAAGGGCCAGGAGCTTTTTTCGTTCCGGGGCCACACCATGGACGCCGCCAGCCTCGCGTTTAGCCCGGACGGCCGGCGCCTCGCCCTGGCCGGGGCGACCGGGACGGTCAAGTTCTGGGACACCACCAACGGGCGGGAGCTCTTCACCATTCTGGGCGGCAGGGGCGACGTGACCAGCATCGCGTTCAGCCCGGACGGCCGGCGCCTCGCCCTGGCCGGGAAGGACCGGGTCGTGCGGGCCTGGGACGCGGGCAAGGGCTCAGCGTTCCTCGGGCCCCAGGGCCACACGAAGTGGATCAAGAGCCTTGCGTTCAGCCCCAACAGCCGGCGCTTCGCCTCGGCGGGGGAAGACGGGACGGTGCGGCTGCACGACGCGACCACTTCCGAGGAGGTCCTCACCCTCAAGGGGCACGGGAGCAGCGTTACCGGCGTGGTCTTCAGCCCGGACGGCCGGCGTCTCGCCTCGGCCGACGAGGCTGGGGTGGTGAAGCTCTGGGACGCGGCCAATGGCCGGGTGCTCCTCACCCCCAAAGGGCGCGGCGAGGAGGTCACGCCTGTCGGGCTGAGCCCGGATGGCCGTTGGTTGGCCCTGACAAGCCGGGACCGGACGGTGCGGCTCTGGGACCTCGATCACCCCATCGACGTCCTCCCTCTCAAGGGGCATACGGCCCCGATTACGAGGGTCGCGTACGGCCCGGGGGGCAAGTACCTTGCCTCGGTCGATGAGGGTGGGACGGTGAAGGTCTGGGGGGCGGCCAACGGCCGGGAGGCCCACACCTTCAAAAGCCAGCCCCCCATCGCCCACCTGGCAGTGAGCTCCGACGGCAAGCGGCTGGCCTCGGCCGGCCGGGACGGGAAGGTGACGCTCTGGGACACGGCCAACGGCCGGGCCGCCCACATGCTCGCGGGCCACGCCGGCGAGGTGACGGGGGTCGCATTCAGCCCGGACGGCCGACGGCTGGCCTCGGCCGGCCGGAACGGGAAGGTGATGCTCTGGGACACCGCCAACGGCCGGGCCGCCCACACGCTCGCGGGCCACGCCGGCGAGGTGACGGGGGTCGCATTCAGCCCGGACGGCGAGCAGCTGGCCTCGGCCGGCCGGGACGGGAAGGTAACGCTCTGGGACACCGCCAACGGCCAAAAACTCTGGACACTCCCAGGCCACGCTGCCCCCGTCACCAGCGTCGCGTTCAGCCCGGACTGCCGGAAGCTGGCCTCGGCGGATCGGGATGGGAAAGTGAAGGTGTGGGACGCGACCGGGGGCCGGGAGCTCTTCACCCTCGCAGGTCACTCGGGCGCGGTCGTCAGCCTGGCGTTCAGCCCGGACGGCCGGCACTTCACCTCGTTTGCTCGGGACGGCTGGGTGAAGAAATGGGGGGCGGCCAGGGGTGAGGAGGGCTTCAGCTTCAAAGGCCTTCCTTTGAGGGTTGCCAGCATCGCGTTCTGCCCGGACGGCAGGCGCTTCGCCTCGGGCAGTCGGGACGGGACGGTGAGCCTCTGGGGCACGGCCGAGGGCCGAGGGCCCCTCACCCTCCTCGGCCACGCGGCCCCCGTCACCACGGTCGTGTTCAGCCCGGACGGCCAGCGCCTCGCCTCGGCCGACGAGGAGGGGCTGATCCGACTGTGGGACGGGGCCGACGGCCGGGAGCACCTCACCCTCAAAGGCCACGATAAAGGTGTCGATCTTCTCGCATTCGGCCCGGCCGGCCGGCGGCTGGCCTCGATCGGCTGGGACGGGGCAGTGAGGCTCTGGGACACGGCGGACGGCCGAATGCTGCGCGCTCTCCCGGGCCGCCGGGGAGACGTTCTCAGCGTCGCGTTCAGCCCGGACGGCCGGCGCCTGGCCCTCGCCGGCCGGAATGGGCAGGTGAAGCTCTGGGACGCGAACCAGGGCCTGGAGCTCTTCACCCTCGCCGGCCAGAAGGTGGAAGTTAGCAGCGTCGCATTCAGCCCGGACGGCCGGCGGCTGGCCTCGGCCGACCGGGAGGGGACGGTAAGGTTGTGGGAACTGGTCAAGGGCCAGGAGCTCCTCTCCTTGAAAAGCGGTGGCGTTACCGGCATCGTGTTCAGTCCGGACGGCCAGCGCCTTGCCGCGACGAGTTGGGACGGAAAGGTACAGCTTTGGGTCGCGACGTCGGTGGACGCGCCGCCCTGACCATTCGTGCCGGCCTGGCGGGAAAGGCCCCGCGCCCTCACCTCCCCCGACAGGGGCCTCCCAGGTCTGGCACGAATCCTGCATGAACGAAAGCGGGGTCCTCCTCGTACAAAGGGCCCGTTACAGCGCTCTGGCGGAGCAGTCCCATGACCGAGCAACGCAAGCCCGAGGCGCAGCCCCGGCCCGCGAGGGAGGCCCCCGCGCGGCGGCCCACCAAGAAGGACCAGGGCCTTTCCCTCCACGCCGGAGGCATCAACGAGGTGGAAGACCTGTCGATGATCACCGGGGCCCGGCCGACTTACGTCGCGTCGGTGCTGCACGAGGCGGGGCACCTCCCCGGCTACTTCGACCTCTACACAGCCACGTCGCAGCCGATGAACGTCTACTCGAAGTTCTTCGCCCGCAAGTTGGGCTTCAAGGACGTCGAGACGGCCCGGCACAGCGTCGAGCTGATCGGCCACTACTACCGCCAGTTCGAGCTCGCCAGCGACCGGGCGGGGCAGCACCACGCCCTGATGATGGCCCTGACGATGTTCGACCGCGCCCGCTGGACCAACAAGCTCGCGGAGGCCGACGTCTTCCGGCGCTGGCTACTCGAGCGCCTTCAAGAGCCGGTCGTCGCGGAGGCGGGCGAGGAGGGGTCGCACGAGGCGCCAGAGACGAGCGGCGCCCGCTGAGGGGGAGAGCGACTACTTCGCACTGGACGTGGCGACGTTCGGGCTCGCCGGGTTGACGGACACTCGGCGCTAATCGCTCCCAGAATTCGGGGCACTATCAGGGCCCGTCATGGGGTTAGATTGGGCATCGGCGGTCGGTGGTGGGGCGCTCAACCGCCGGCGGCCCAGCCGGTCCAGGCGGAGGCGGAGGAAGCGGTCGAGCGACCCTTGGGTGCGAAACTTGTACCGGACCTTCTCGTCGAACCGCAAGGTGCGGTTGGTCCTCTCGACGTGGTTGTTCGTCCGCACCCGCTGCCCCGCGGGGCACTCCAGGAAGGCCACCATCTTGTCGAACTTCTCCCCCTTCAGCAGCCCCATCGCCTTGGCCAACTCCGGCACTTCCTCCTAGCGGGCGTCCTTCAGCAGCAGCGTGCGACGACGCCGCGCCAGCCGGATCACCTGCTCCGTGGTGAACAACTCGTACACTGCATCGCAGAAGTCCGACAGGGTGCACAACTCCGGCAGATACTCGAACATCGTCGTGAGGTGCTCCCACTCCCGCGGGCTGAGGTTCTGGTAACGCTTGACGATCAGGAAGCGGTGCTTGAACACGAACGCCGCCTTCTCCTTGGCAGTCGG
>JBBSEZ010000148.1:0-20797 GCA_038239195.1 Gemmatales bacterium | reverse complement strand
TGGGTTGGGGGCGGGGGGCGCCAAAAACCCACGGGTCGGAGGGCCGGGGAGCGCCGACCGACGGGGAAGGTGTTTCCTGCCTTGCACCGCGCAATGGCGCAATTCGCCCCGGCCGACTGGAGCGGCCGGCCGACGCTGCTCCGGGCGCCTTTCTCCGCGCCTCCTCTCTTGCTTCCTCCCTCGGTGGGGCTCGGCGGCGCCAGCGAGCAGATTCACTCTCGCCCCAAGATGGCGTCGAGTGCCCAGCACCCGCGAACGTGGGGCCCGGGACCGCGCGGGTGGCCCAGCAGGTCGGCGTCGGCGCAGCCGGCCTCCTCCGCGGCGTCGGCGAGGATGGCGAGGCGGGCGTTGTCCAGTTCGCCCGAAGGAAGCGATCGCTCTCGATAGCTGGCCTGAGCGAGCCTGACTGCGTCGGGGGTGCGCCAGGTTGGCTCGATGGCCAGAGGGCGGAAAGGGTTGCCGAAGACTTCGCGGAGCAGCGGCACCTGCGCCTCCCAAGCCTGGAGGACGAGAAGGCCCAAGATGGTATACGACACGATGCGGGGCCAGGCGGTGGATCGTACGGCACGTTGGGGTGCTCGGCGTAGACGAGGGCCTGCGCGGCATGGTTAGAGACCTGGTGCGCCGCTTCCCAGGCGGTATCGAGCGCGACCGCTTGCGCACTGCGAGCGGCCGCCAAAAGGGCCCGGTCCGTGCCTTGTGCCGTCGTCAGAATGGACTTCCGGAGGCGACGAAGGTCGCGCCGGGGTGCCAGCCTATCGGCGTGTTCCTCGGCCACCTGGACAATCTCCCGGTGCTGCCGGTCCGGAAGCAGGTGCCAGATACGACGGCAGCAGGCACAAGCGAAAAGGCGCAGTTTGCGGGCCCTCGCGCTGTCGTGCAAGAACCACAGCATCGGCCCCGAACGATCGCAAGCCAGCCACCCCGCCTCATCCATCGGCGCTGCCCTCTCGCGCTGGCGCCAGCATGCCGACCTCGCGTGCCTGCCTGCGAGTTACCCACCTGGAGGACTTGCTCGCCGTCCGCGTTCGCGTGTCGATGCCCGGTCCCCCCTGGGGCGGTGCGTGCCCTGCGAGCAGGTTGGTTATTCTTTGACGCGAAGGTTCTTGAGCTCGAGGGCGCCGAACTCGGCGCGGAGCTTGAACGGGGTCGCCTTGGCGCCAGCCTTCGAGGTGCGCGCGGTCACGCCGTCGATCTTGTGTTCGATCTTGTTCCCGATGACGACGATCTCGAACGTGTGCCATTCGCCGACCTTGACGTTCTTGTTCTCTCGGTTGCCGGGGATGACGTCGAACTTGGTGCCGCGCAGGAAGAGGTCGTTGTTGCACTTGGGGCCCGGCTTGAAGTCGAACCTGATGCAGACGTCCTTGCCGAACTGCTTGCTGGTCTCCACGTAGCGATCCCCCTTGACGGCGGGATCGTAGACGAGCTTCCCCAGGACGACCTTGAAGCGCCCCTTGTAGGCTTCGGTCTTGCCGTCCAGCGAGGCCTTCTCCCCGCTCGCCTCTTTCCAGCCGTCCAGGTTCTTCCCGTTGAAGAGCAACTGGAAGCCGGGCTCGAGCGCCAACTTGTCGGCCGCGCCGCCGGGCAACGGGAACAGGAGCGCCAGGGCCAGGAGGAACAGAGCACAGGCACAACTTCGCATGGGTTTGCCTCGTTCGAGATCCAGGGAAGCTTGTCCTCGGGTGCCAATCTTTGCGGGCGCTGCTCGTCGAGGATCTGGTCGGCTGCCACGATCACTCGCTCGCCACCCTGGGGGCCATCCGTGCATGCGATGCACCGTCCGTCCGGGAGAGGTGGCTTGCGGGCCAACGGCGGCGATGAGGGCATTATAAGGGGCGGAGGGGCGGCGCGACCAGCCGTCGGCGCGCGGCGTGGGGGAACGGCCTAGAAGGGCTCGGCCGGGCCCAACGGCGTGATGGTGAGCAGCCTGCGAAACATCCTTTCCCTGGAGGTGAATCGCTGCCAGGTCACCGATGCGGGGCTGCGGCCCGCCGTTTCCGGCCCGCGAGCATGTCCTCGTCGCGGGCCGCCGGCCCTTACCTCGGGAGGGTCTCGAAAAGCTCCTCGTCCTCGAACAGAGTCTGGGGGGACACGGTCCCCACCGGCTGGGCCACGGCTCCTTTGCCTCGGTATTTGGGCTTCTCGCGGAAGCAGTAGATCACCAGATCGCTGCAAACCCATCGCCCTTTCTGGTGCAGCACTTTGGCTAGCAGTTTCTTGGGCTTGCCGCCGAACAGGGAGTTGACCAGATGACCCAGGAAGGTATCGCCCAGGCCCTCGGCGACCATCCCGGCGGTGTCGAACTTGGCCCCCACCTCCGCCTTCGCCCTCCGCACCACCCGCCGGGCCGAAGCCGCGGTCAGCCCCTTTGGTTTCCTGAAGAGGACCAGCCCTTCCTCCCGGTCGAGGTAGGACTCGGCCAGGCCGGACGCGACCACGCCGGCCGGGAAGTTCGCCTCCACGCACTCGTCCGGGCCGGTGACGAGGAAGCTGTGAGTAACGCCGATGGCGCCGACCTTGTCGCGGCGGGTGAGGTAAGCGATCGCAGCGGACAGACGGCTGGGGCCGTGGACGAAGCCGACCCAGCCGAGGTCGTAATCCTTGCCGAACTCGGGCCGAGGGGATGGATGGGCTGCTTTTGTCTTCGCCATGACGTCCCCTTCCGAGAACTGGAGGAGCCCCAGTGGTAACGATCGCAAAGAGCGGGGCCAGCACGTCGCAGGCTGCACGTTGTCCCGGGCATCCTACGGCGCCGACGGGCGGCGGGCTTCCTGTCCGCCGCCCGAGCCGCCGGCATGAAGCCGGCGGCTCGCCCGGCGCGTCTCACCGCTTCGACGGAGGCGGGGGCGGAGGCCCCTCCTTCTCGGGCGCCACCGCCTTTTTCGTCGGGGCCGGCTCGCCGCCCCGCGGGCGCCCGGGCCGCCCGCCTCGCCGCGGGATGGTCCACTCTTCCCAGTTGACGGGTTGCCCGTCGTCGGCGGTGATGAGCAGGCGCAACAACCGTTCGGGGATTTTCTTGTCGAACGTCACCACCGAGCCGTCGGCGAAGGCAGCGACGAAGCGGTTGGGAAGGGCGCCCAACTTCGGAAGGGCCTTCTTGTCGTCGTAAGGCAACTCCTCCGGCTTGGTCCACGACACCGATTCCCCGGCCTCGACGATCATCAGGGTGTTACTCGTCCCGTCGGGAAGGCGATTGATCGACAGGCCGAGCGACGGTCCCTTGAAGGCCTTGACGTCGGGCTCGGGGAACACCGTGCTGCGGCCGGTGAAGACGCGGTAGAAGGTGTGGCCCGGCCTGGCCTTCGCCCCCGGCGGAGGGGAGAAGACGGCCGGCATCTTGGCGAGGAGCTTCTTGTTGTGGGCGCTGTCCCACGGCTCGTCGAGGCGGAACTGGTTATAGAGGGGGGCCTGCTCGACGTAGGGGAGGAGCGCCACGCGCCAACTCAGCAGCGCTTTGCCGTCCTTGCCGTAGATCGCCGGGGCCGGCAAGCGGTCGTCGTAAGTGCTGGCGAAGTTGTGCATGGCAATGGCGAGCTGGCGCAGGTTGTTCTGCTCCCGCGCGGTCTCCGCCACCTTGCGGAGCTCGACGAGGATGGCCGCCAGGGTTACCGGATCGACCTTGTAGCTCACGCCGACGCGGACGACGCTCTTGTCGCGCTTCACCGTGGCGGCGCGCAGGCTGCCCTGGGCCTTCTTGACTATGCCCGTCAAGACGCCCTTCTCGCCCACCACGATGCCGCTATCGGCCATGAAGAGCGGCAGGGCCTCGCGCGCGACGTAGAGCGCCGTCCGGGCCGCGACCAGGCCATCGCGCGCCGTCGCCTCGTCGGCGTAGTCGAGGGTGGCGCCGGCCTCGATTTCCATGCCGATGTCGAGCGTCAGCGTCACCGAGCGGGCCAGCAGCAGCGGCTTGTAGGGCAGCAGGGACACGGGCACGCCATCGATCGCCACCATCAGCCCGTCCGCAGCGGCCGGCGCCGGCCCTTCCTTCGCCTCGCCCTCGTCGCCCGCGCACGGCTTCTCGAGTTCCTCCTTCTTGAAGTCCTCCTTCTTGAAGTCGGGCGTCCTCCCGGGGGCCACCGCCTTCATCGCGTCGCGACGGACGGGACGAGACCCGACCAGCGCGAGGGGGCGCAGGCCGACGACGACGTGGTGCTTGCCCGCCGCCACGCCGCGCGCCGAGGCCAGGGGGCCGGCCGTCCCGCGCTTGCCGTCGAGCAGGGCGTGAATCTCCTGAACCTCGCCCTTGAGGATGGTGCGGCCGTCCAGCAGGTGCAGGGCCGCCCCCCGCTTGCCCTCGGTGAAGAAGGCCCGGTCCTTGTTCTTCGTCTCGACAAAGGTGGGGGGCAGGCCCTTGACCAACTTGTCGCGGTCGTAGGCCTTCCGCGTGAACACGATCAGCACGGGCTGTCGCATGGTGGCGGGCATCACCAGGGTGGCCCGCTCGATCTCCGCGGGCGGGAGCGGCAGCTCGCGCAGGAGTTCGGCGAGGGGGCCGTGGCGGTCCTTCCCGAGGGCCGGCAAGAGCTTGCCGACGAGCGGGCTGCCGTAGAGGTCGGCCACGCGCACGCTCACGAAGGCGTCGGCGGTGCCCGGCACCAGCGCCAGGTCGCTCGGCAGGGCCCGGGCCTCCGCCTTCTCGGCCGGGCTGCGCCCCGGCCCGCCGATCAGGAGCAGGACGGCGAGCAGGAGGGCGCCCCCCAGCGGCGCTCGCCCGCGCGCGAAAGAGGAATGGGGACTTGCGAAGGTGGTCATCGAAGGTTCTCTCCGGGTCACGGGATGGAAGGAGCATTTAGCCGCCGAGCTCGGCTCGGTGCGACGCACGCCGCGCCCGCAAGCTGGCCGGCTAAATAGGGATGGTAAATCACAACTTCTTCGGAGGCAGCTCCCCAGGCGCCGGGCGGGGCAGCTCGATGCGGGGCGACGCGCCCACGACCGGGCGCACGAGGGGCACTTTCTTCCAGTCGATGACCTCGTTCCCCGCCGGGGTGATGAGCGCCCGCAGCGTTTTCTCATCGACGCCGTTCTTGATGTAGCGGACCGACCCGTCGAAGAAGGCGGCGTGGAAGCCCTCGCGGAAGGCGCCGCCGAGCTTGGGTAGCGGGCCCTTGGGGTCGTAGGGCAGGTCGTCCGGCTTGGTCCACGGCACGGCCTCGCCGGCCTCGACCACCGCCAGCGTGTTGCTGGCGCCGTCGGTGATTTCTCGAATGCGACGCCCCTGGCTCGGGCGCGGCTGGGGGCTCACGAAGGTCGCCCGCTCGCCGGGGAGGAACCCTGCTTCCTTGCCGACGAAGATCCGGTAGAAGGTGGAGTGCGGCTGCTTCGTCTTGACGCCGGGGGGCGGCGCGTAGGTGCGCGGCATGCGGGCCAGCAGTTTCTTGTTCGTCGGGCTGTCCCACGCCTCCGCGAAGTTGAACCGCTTGTAGAGGTCGTCTTCCTCGATGAAGGGTAGGATCGCCACGCGCCAACTCAGCAGCGGCTTGCCCTTGGCGTCGCAGATGGCCGCCGCGGGGAACGCGTTATACGTGTCGTGGGCGTTCATCAGCGCAAGGGCGATCTGCTTGAGGTTGTTCGCGCTGCGCACGTCGTTCGCCAAGTGCTCGACCTCGGCGAAGGCCCTGGTCAGGGTGGCGGGGCCGATCTTGCAGCTCAGCGCCACGCGCACCGTCGCCTTGTCGCGCTCGACGACGGCGCCGCGGAGAGGGCCCTCGACGCCCCGCAACACGTCCGCCATGGCGCCCTTGCCCTTGAGATCGATGCCCACCTCGCGCATCCAGGCCCCCAGCAGTTCGCGGACCACGTAGAGCGTCGAACGCAGCGACGTCTCGGCGTCCTCGGCGTCCTCGGCACTGCGGCAGTGGACGCGCACGCCGACCTTCAGCTCGGGGCCGGCGTCGAGCGTGAACACCGCCGCGCTGGCCCGGATCAGCGGCATGAACGGCAATAGCGGCAGCGCTTCCCCCGGGCGCATGCGGTCCAGGCGTAGCGCGTTCGGTTGCGGGGCCTCGCCGGCGAACAGCACCGGCGACAGCCACGTGCTCACCAGCACGTCAGGCCGCACCGCCGCCACGACGTGATGCTTGCCGGCCGTCAGCCGGCGCGCGGCCGCGAGGGGGCCCTTGTCCTCCTCGGCCTTGCCTTCCCGGCGCCCGAGCAAGGCCCCGAGCATGCCGACCGGGCCGTGAAGGAACGTGCGCTCGTCGAGCAGGTAGAGCGCCGCCTCCGCGGGGCCGCGCTTGCCCGACCGCACGTGGTAGGTCCGCCTGCGGTACTTGGTCTCTGTCGCGCTGGCGGAGAAGGCCCGGAGGAGCTTTTCCTTGTCGTACGCCTTCGCCGTGCGGACGATCAGCACGGCCTGTGGCGCAAACTCCTTGCCCGGCGCCGGCAGCACCACGGTGGCGCGCTCGATGGCCTCCGGAGGGAGCAGCAACCGCTTCAGCCCCTCGCGGACGTTCCGCCCCTCGTCCGCGCTGAACAGGTTGAGGGCCTTGTCGGCCAGCGGCTTCTTCAGGTCGCCCAGGCGCACCGTCACGAAGAAGATGGCGTCGGGCGGAACCAGCTTGAGGTCGGCCGGCAGCGGGACCGGCAGCGCCGGTTCCTTGTCGGCGGCGGTGCCCCCAGGCACCGTCGTCAGGCCGGCCAGGGCGAGCAGGATGCCGGCGCCGAGCGCCAGGGGGCCGAGCGGCCAGCGGCGTGTTGTCGAGTGAGTCGTCATGCCCTTCTCCTTGGAAGATCGGATGGGGAATCGTTCGCGCCGGGCGGCGGGCGCTCACAGGTCGAGCAGCGACCGATAGGCCAGCAGCAGGCGATCGACGTCGGACAGTTCCTTGTGCCTGTCGCGGAGCTTCACGGCGCGCTCCGGGTAGTCGGTGATGACGTTGTCGATGCCGTGCTGGATCAGCCGGCGCCCGGCAGCGATGGCGGCGCGGGTGTTCTCCGGGGCGGCGGTGCTGTGCCCGCGGTGGCCGGTGACCTCGAGCTTGCGGGGCGATTCGAGGCGCTGAATCACTTGTCCACCTGCTTGGCGGCTGGCACGTCCCAGAGCTCGATCGTCCTGTCCTCACTCGCCGAGGCGAGCGTCTTGCCATCCGGGCTGTACGCCACGGACACCACAATCCCCGTGTGTCCCTTGAGGGTGGCCCGCAGCCTGGGTTCCTGGGCCGTGAGCGGAGAGCAGGCGGCCAGCCCCACGCACAAGCCGAGGCCAAGCACTTTTCGCACGTTCATCGACTCTCCCTGCTTTCTCGGTGTTTGCCTTCGACCGTTCCGTTCGACTCGTTCACTTGTCCGTTGTCTTGGGGGGCACCAACTTCCACAGTCGGAGGGTCGGATCCCCCTCGCGCCGATCGCGCGGACCAATTACCCCCTTGCTCCCCGCCGAGGCGATGGTCTTGCCGTGCGGACTGAAGGCCACCGGCCACACAGTGGCCGAGGGCCGGCCGAGGCCCCCCACGCTCTCGCCGCTTTTCACGTCCCAGAGCTTGATGTCGCGCCCGGTCCCGGTGGCCAGGGTTTTCCCGTCCGGGCTGAAGGCCACGGAGTAGGCCGGATCGACGTCTTTCTCCCTCCCGTCTGACGCTGCTCGTGCTCCGGCGGGCGAAGCTCTGAGGGGGCGGGCCGCTGCTGCCTGTGGGAGGCCGTCGCAGACGGCCACTGCGCTGGAGTTGATTGGTAGGCAATCCGGAAGGTGGGAGCCCGAATGAGCTCCGTCATTCTTTAGGTGGCGTAGGCGCGGGCGCCTTCTTGCGCGGGGGGCCGTCGAGAGGCACATCCATCAGCCAGCCGCCGCCCACCTTCTTGAAGGTGATCGGCTCGGAGCTCTCGGTGCCGTCGTCGAGCTTCACGACCAGAGTGCCCCTGGCGGTGTCGCCCTCGATCTTGAGGTCTTTGAGGGCGCCCTTCCCCTTGGGCATTTTCTTGTCCTCTTTCTCGATGACCTTCAGCATGTCCGCAACGAATGCGGCGCGGTCGGCATCCTTGACCGTGGTGGCGTACTTTCGGTAGGACACGGCCTTTTGCTTGGGGGGCACGTCGAGGTCGATCTTATCGAACTTGTCGAGCTTGACCTTGGCGAGGGCATCCTTGGTGAGGCCGTACTTTTTGAAGGTCGCGTCGATGGCCTTGACGCTCTCCTTGGCCTTGTCGGTCTTTTCGGCGGCGGCGAAGCCCTTGAACATGACGCCCATGAAGACGAGCCCGCCGGTGATGGTCTCGCGCGAGTCGGGCGTGAGGCAGGAGTAGAGGGCCTTCCAGTCGTCCTTCTTGGCGGCCTTGTCGGCAGCGGCGAAGACGTCCTGGGGCGTGGCGTAGACCTTGCCGCGGCCGGGCTGGGCCGGGGCGTCGGCGAGCGAGACGGCGAGTACGGCGACGAGGGCGCCGCCTGCCATAAGACGAAGTTGCATGGGGCCTCCCCGAGATGGGATGGGGGCCTGCCCCCGCCTGGAGAAACGTTCTCGGGAGGCAGGGAGCGCTGTTAATGTAGGCGCAGGGATGCGTTTGGCAACGGGAGCGCGAAGCGAGAGGGACGGGGCAAAGGGGACGGCTGACGCCTTTCCCTCTCTGGCCGGTCTGGCATCAAGTGACAAGCAAGCGCCTTGCGGGGAGGGTGGAGGTGTATGGTGGGCCCCATTGTCTAGACCAAAAAACGGCAATCCTTCGCTACACTTTCGCTCCCTCGCCGGGCCCTGCTCTCAGGCATTCTTCCCCGCCCCGCGACCCCTTCCCAAGGGGCTGAGGGGTTGCGGGGCGGGGAAGAATGCCGCTCTTGCTCGCCCGCCCCTCCCGGTAGACCGCTGCCGGCGTGCGGTAGTCCAGCGACTGGTGCAACCGCTCCTCGTTGTAGAAGGGGAAGTACCTGTTGTTCTCACTGATGATTCCGAAAGGATGAAATCAGAAGGTGCAACCGCTCCTCGTTGTAGAAGGGGAAGTACCTCCCCAGCCCCTCCATCAGCTCCGGCACCCTCTCGTGGCAGCGCAGATAGATCTCCTCGTACTTCACCGTCCGCCACAGCCGCTCCACGAACACGTTGTCCAGGCACCGCCCCCTGCTTGCGGTTGACCTCCTGCCCCTGGGCCCTCAGCCAGGCCACCATCCGCCTGCTCCCGTAGAAGGGGTGCGCCGGCTGCTCCTTGTCGATCAGCCGCATCAAGGCCAGGTTCTCGGGCGTCTCGGGCGCCGGCTCGAAGTAGAAGCTGGACCGGGCCAGGCCCAGCAACTCGCACTGCCGGCGGATGCTCAACTGCGCGTGGTCGGCCTCGATCAGCGGGCGCAACTCCTCCGCCGTCAGAGGGCCACTTTTTTTTTGAGCCACTCCAGCTCCATCTTGAGGCGGCCGATCTGCTCGAACAGTTCGGCCTGGCGCGCCTCGGCGTCGGCGGCGTCGGGCTTGGCGCCGGAGGCGAAGATGTCCTCGGCGCCAGCGAGGAGCTGCTTCTTCCAAGCGTGGATCGAGGTGGGGTGGACGCTGTAGTGCCCCGCCAGCTCGTTGGCGGTCTTGTCCCCCTTGTGCGCCGCGAGGGCGACCTGGGCCTTGAACGCCGCCCTGTGAGTCTTCCGCTTGCCTGCCATCGTTCCCCCTTTCCCGGGCCACCTGAGTAGCTTAACAGGTGGTCCAGGTTTCGGGGCCCACTATATTCAATCTTGCTGAGCTAACAGTGAGCGACGGTCAATGCCGAATGTCGCACCGGGGTAATGCCTTCTTCAGCATCGCGACACCGGCATCTGTCACCTTCGTGGAGGCGAGATTGAGGGAGGAGAGGTTCTTGAGGCCGGCGAGTTCCTTCAGCCCCGCGTCCGTCACCTTCGTGATGCCGAGATCGAGGTAGGAGAGATTCTTCAGGCCGGCGAGTTCCTTCAGCCCCGCGTCCGTCACCTTCGTTCCGGCGAGATCGAGGGAGGAGAGGTTCTCCAGGCCGGCGAGTTCCTTCAGCCCCACGTCCGTCACCTTCGTGTAGCCGAGACGGAGGTAAGAGAGGTTCTTCAGGCCGGCGAGTTCCTTCAGCCCCACGTCCGTCACCTGCGTGGCGGCGAGACCGAGGGAGGAGAGGTTCTTCAGGCCGGCGAGTTCCTTCAGCCCCACGCCCGTCACCTGCGTTCCGTAGAGATTGAGGGAGGAGAGATGCTTCAGGCCAGCGAGTTCCTTCAGCCCCGCGTCCCTCACATCAGATCCCGTGAGATCCAAGCCAAAGGGCACAGCAACCGGCACCAGTTTGGCTTTGGGGAACCGCTCGAACCGGAAGGCAGGGAGGCTCTTGGCCGCCGCTACCTTCCCAGGGGTGAACTCCAGGTAGCCGTACTTGGTGAGTCGCATCGCGCCGTGGACGGCACCCAGTTTCTCGTAGGCGGCGATCGTCGCGGCATCGATCTGCTTCGTCGGCATGGGCTTTTCCTGCGCCTGCGTGCAGCAAGCCAGCGTCAGGAAGCACCCCAGGACCATCGCTCTGGACATCGTTCGACCCTCCCGTTCTTTACTTCGACGTTGCGTGCGAATCGGACAGAAGCGTGACCCCTCCGGGAGCAACCGCCAGGCAGCAGTGAACTGGTACACACGGCGGGAGTGCCCGTTCCTCTGAACGGCCCGGCTGCACGCGGGATGAAGGACGCTTGCGCCCGGGGCCAGCGCCGCGTACGAGCAAGTCCCGTGCTCGGCGCGACCTCCGGAGCGGCCTTCACCTCGCGCCGCCGGCCTGGAGGGCTGTCTCATTCACCTTCTCCCACGCACTTGTGGGCAGGTTGCCCACAAGTGGCGAAGGCGCCCCGTGCCCTACCCCGAAGGGAAGCCTGTCAGCACCCTGGGCTTGTTCTGTGGGACGACGCTTGCGGCGGTTCACCTGGGTTGACGGTCCACGCGCCCCTGTCACTTGTCCGCCTTCTTGGGGGGGACCAACTTCCACATTCTGAGGGTCGGATCACCCTCGCGCCGATCGCGCGGACCAATTACCCCCTTGCTCCCCGCCGAGGCCAGCGTCTTGCCGTCCGGGCTGAAGGCCACCGACCAGACAGTGGCCGAGGGGCGGCTGAGGGGCACAACGTTCTCGCCGCTTTCCACGTCCCAGAGCTTGATGCCGCGCCAGGTCCCGACGGCCAGGATTTTCCCATCCGGGCTGAAGGCCACGGTGTAGGCCGGGTTGACGTCTTTCTCCCTCCCGTTTGGGTTGAATCGCTGGAGCCTTGCCGTTCGCTTGCCGGTTTGCACGTCCCAGAGCAGGACGGTGCCGAGCAAGCTCGCGGAAGCCAGGGCCTTGCCATCGGGGCTGAAGGCCACGGACCAGACCACTTCGGGGCCATCGTAATAGGTGGTCCCGATCTGCCTCTGAATGGGGCCCAGGTATTTCTTCCGTTGGTCCTTGTCGAGGGCCTTCTCGAGGGCCTTGGTAAGCTGCCCCTCGGTGTCTTCCTCGCTCTGAAACTCCATCCCATTCAAGGCGGCCACCTTCAGCAAAACGCGTTTCGGCACCCCTTCGGCCTTGTGCAAATACGACAAGTCATCGAGCGATACCTTGAGCTTGACGTGCCCCTTGAGACAGGCCCGTTCGCGGCCCGTGGCCACTTCCCACAGCTTCACCTCACCGGCCCCAGGGAGACCGATCGTCGAGAATTTCCCGCCCCCCACGCCGTAGAGCGTGCCGTCGGGGCTGATTGCCACAAATCGTCCCAGGCCCGAAAAGCCCTTGAGGGAGGCCTTCTCTTTTGAGGCCTTCGCTTTCCCCGTGGCCACGTCCCACAGGACCACCGCATGGTTGTCTTTCGCGAAGGCGATGGTCTTGCCGTCGGAGCTGAGCGCCAGGAACATCCACTTGGGGGCGCCCTTAAGGGTGGCCTTTTCCTTCCCCGTGACCACGTCCCACAGCTTGACCTCTTTCCCGTCACCGGAGGAAACCAGGGTCTTGCCGTCGCGGCTGAACGCCACGGAAGTAACGGCATTGGTGTGTCCCCGCAGGCTGGCGATCACCTTGCGTTTGTTCACGTCCCACAACTTGACGACGGAAGCCCCGTCCTCGCGGTTGTACTCGCCGGAGGCCAGCGTCTTGCCGTCCGGGCTGAAGGCGATGGATGCGTAGGCGCTAGGGCGCCCGCCTTCCAGCGTACCGAGGAGCTCGAGTTGCGGCTCGGGCTCAGCCGCCAGGACCGATGCCCCAAGGGCAAAAGCAAGGAACATCCACACAGTTCGCATGATCGGATACCTCATCAACAGAAGTCCGTGACGGAGCTCGGCTGGAAAGCGTGGAGGGGACCGCCTACTTGCCCGTCTCCATGACCCAGAGCTTGATCGTCTGGTCCCAACTCCCCGAGGCGAGCGTCTTGCCGTCCGGGCTGTACGCCACGGAGTACACCCTGTCCCTGTGCCCCGTGAGAGTGATCCACAGTTTGGGTTCCTCGGCCGCGAGCGGAGAGGGGGCGACCAGCCCCCGGCACAAGCCGAGGCCAAGCACTTGTTGCGCGTTCATCAACTCTCCCTGGCTTCTCGGTGTTCGCGTTCGACGGTTCCGTTCGGCTCGTTCACTTTTCCGCCTTCTTGGCGGCTGGCACGTCCCAGAGCTTGATCGTGTTGTCCGCGCTCCCCGAGGCCAGCGCCATGCCGTCCGGGCTGAAAGCCACGGACAGCACTACGAGCGTGTGGCCCTTGAGGGAGGCCCGCGACTTGCCCGTCTGCACGTCCCACAGCTTCATCGTGTAGTCCAGGCTCCCCGAGGCCAGCGCCTTGCCGTCCGGGCTGTACGACACGGAATACACGTCGTCCGTGTGCCCCTTGAGGGTGGCTCGCGCCTTTCCCGTGTGCAAGTCCCACAGCTTGATTGTGTCGTCCCTGCTCGCCGAGGCGAGCGTCTTGCCGTCCGGGCTGTACGCCACGGACTTCACCCACCCCTTGTGCCCCTTGAGGGTGGCCTTTTCCTTGCCCGTCTGCACGTCCCACAGCTTGATCGTCCTGTCACTGCTCCCTGAGGCCAGCGTCTTGCCGTCCGGGCTGAACGCCACGGAGGTCACCCACCACTTTTTGTTCCCCTCGAGGGAGGCCCGCTCCTTGCCGGTCTGCACGTTCCACAACTTGATCGTCGCGTCCCCGCTCCCGGAGGCCAGCGTCTCGCCGTCCGGGCTGTACGCCACGGAGGACACCCAGAGCTTGTGCCCCATGAGGGAGGCGCGCTCCTTGCCCGTCCGCACGTCCCAGAGCTTGATCGTCTTGTCTTCGCTCCCCGAAGCCAGCGTCTTGCCGTCCGGGCTGTACGCCACGGAGATCACCCCTCCCGTGTGCCCCTTGAGGGTGGCCCGCTCCTTGCCCGTCCGCACGTCCCACAACTTGATCGTCCCGTCAAAGCTCCCCGAGGCAATGGTTCTCCCGTTGGGATGGAAGGCGACCGACGCGACGGTTTGGGCGTGCCCCTTGAAGGTGTAGGGCAGCGGGGGATGACGGAGGGGCGGTGCCGGTGCGGACAGCGCCCCCGCCGCCACCGCCAGGCACGCAAGCAGGGAAAGGACTGCTCCGCTCCTCGATAGCATCATCTGCTCCTTGACGCCCGTCGCCCGCACGGCCTACCTGCCCGCCTTCACGTCCCATAGCCCGAGCCCCGCCAGGAGGGGCACGAAGAGAGAGTAGATCGAACGGCGGCCAGAGGTGGACATGAAGCCCTCCAGGGCTCGGGCGAAGGGAAAAGTTCTGTTTCTCGATAAGAGAGCAATGCGCGTGCCGTTCACGCCGGGGAAGCGGCTCTGGCGCCATCGACTACCTCGATCACGGGGCCCGACAGGGACGCCTCATCTCGCATAGGGCATCCTCGTCGGCCGTTTCTCCGGCAGCGATGTCTCACTCTTCACCGCGGCCTCCATCCGGGCCTCGACGGCGGCGAGGCGCTTGCGCACGGCTCCTGTTGGCTCGATCCGCAGCAGGCGGCGCAGATGAAAGGCGGCGGCGAAGTCCTCGCCGGACTTCTCGTAGAGGTCGGCCTTCCGGCGATGGTACGCCGGATCGGGCCGGGCCAGGCGCTCCAGGAAGGCCCGGTCCTGTTCCTGCCGACGCTTCCGCGCTTCGACGGGGCCCGGCAGGCGAACGACCTTGATCTCGCCATCGTCGGTGGCGGACGCTCGGAGCGACCCAGCGGGGTTGGTGATCTCGTCCTCCGATCCCCGCTCTTCCAGGGGCGCCGGCCTGGCATCGGGGAGCAACCGTCCGGTCGTGGCGTCCCACGTCAGCACCTTCTCGCGCGTCTCGGTTTTCTCCTTGCCGCTGATCCGCTTGCCGTCGCGGCTGAAGGCCACGCTGGTCACGATGTCCGTGAGCCCCTTCAGCGAGAGGACCACCTGGCCCTTCCGGCCGTCCCACACCTTCACCGTGCCGCCCACGTAGCCGACGACGAGGCGTTTGCCGTCGGGACTGAACGCCATGCTGAGCGCAGTGACGTCGTCTTCCTCGAGTGAGAGGACCGCCTGACTCCTCCGAGCGTCCCACACCTTCAGCGTGCCGTCTTCGCTGCCACTGACGAGGCGGTTGCCGTCGGCACTGAACGCCACGCCGTACACAGGGCCCCGATGCTCCTTCAGCGTGAGGAGGCCCTGTCCGGTGGCGGAGCCCCACACCTTCAGGGCCCCGTCCTCACTGCCGCTGACGATGCGTTTCCCATCCGGACTGTAGGCCACGCTGAGGACAGGCTTCGCGTGCCCTCTCAGCGTGAGGAGCTCCTCGCCCGTCTGCACGTCCCACACCTTCAGCGTGTTGTCGTCGCCCCCGCTGACGATCCGCTTGCCGTCCGGGCTGAAACACACACTGGTGACGTTGTTGGTGTGCCCCTTGAGGGTGAGCAGGTGCTTGCCGGTCTGCGCGTCCCACACCTTCAGCGTCCAGTCGAGGCTGCCGGTGACGATCCGTTTGCCGTCCGGACTGAATGCCACGCTCGTCACGGCCCTTTCGTGCCCCCCCTTCAGCGAGAGGAGCGCCCGGCCCGTTTCGGCGTCCCATACCCGGGCGCTGGCAGAATCAGAATCTTCGCTGACGATACGTTTGCCGTCGAGACTGAACGCCACGCTGTTCACACCCGATGGGCCCCCCTTCAGCGTGCGGACCTCCTTGCCGTTCTCGGCGTCCCACACTTTCAGCGTCTTGTCCTCGCTGCCGCTGACGATGCGCTTGCCATCAGGACTGAAGGCCACGCAGCGTACGGGCTCGGTGTGCCCCTTCAGCGTGTGGAGCACCTGCCCCCTCTCGGCATCCCATACCGTCAGTGTTCCTGGAAGTCCATTCCCACGCCGATCGTGTCCACCGCCGCCGGTGACAATGCGCTGGCCGTCGGGACGACGGATGGCCAGGCAGCGTACGGGCTTTGTGTGCCCCTTCAGCGTGTGGACCTCCTGGCCTTTCTCAGCGTCCCATACCTTCAGCGTCCGGTCGGAACTACTGCTGGCGATGCGCCTGCCGTCGGGACTGAAGGCCACGCCGGTCACCTCACGCACGTGGCCCTTGAGGGAGAGGACCACGTTGCCCGTCTGGGCGTCCCACACCCTCAGCGTCCCGTCCTCGCTACCGCTGACGATCCGTGTGCCGTCCGGGCTGAAGCCCACGCTGCGTATCGGTTGCGTGTGCCCCTTCAGCGTGAGGAGCTCCTGGCCCTTCTGGATGTCCCACACCTTCAGGGTGCCATCCGAGCGGACGCTGACGAGGCGGTTCCCATCCGGACTGAAGGCGACCCGGGTCACAAGGTCCACGTTCCACTTCCGGGTGAGGACGTGTTGGCCCTTGCCCGCCTCCCACACCTTCAACGTCCCGTCCGCGCTCGCGCTGAGAATACGTTTGCCGTCCGGACTGAAGGCGACACCGAACACCGATTGCGTGTGCCCCCTCAGGGTGAGCAGCACCTGCCCCTTCTCGGCGCCCCATACCTTCAGCGTCTTGTCGCGGCTGCCGGTGACGATGAGCTTGCCGTTCGGGCTGAAGGCCACGTCGGTGACCTCCCCCGTATGCCCCTTGAGGGAGAAGAGCCCCCGGCCCGAGATGGCGTCCCACACGTGGAGCCCCTGGCGCTGGCTGCGGCTGACGATGCGCTTGCCGTCGGGACCGAACGCCACCCCGTCCACCTCGCGGGCCCCGAACTGGAGTACCGCCCGGCGTTTCTCGAGGTCCCATAGCCGCAGCCCCTCGAACCAGGAGGCGCTGACGATGCGCTTGCCGTCGGGACTGAACGCGACGCCGGTCAGCGCGCGCGTGCCGGTGGGAGTAAACGCCTCGGGGGTCAGCCTGCCATTCAGTCCGTCCAGGGTGAGCTGGTTGCTGGTGTAGAGGGACCACAGAAGGCGAAACTCGACGTCGCGAAGGTCCCACTGGCAACGGCCCAGGACCTGAAGGGCCCTCGCGCCGTTGCCGTCCTGCCATTCCCGCTGCGCCCGGGCCAGTTGCCCCGCATAGAGCCGCAGCTCCGCCAGGCTCAATTGACGGTCCCCTCGCTCCTTTTCCAGACGGGCCTGCTTCTCCTGCTCCAGGGCGCGTTCTTCGTTCTTCCTGGCCTGTTCCTCGTTCTGCTTCGCGCGTTTCCGTTCCTCGTCGGCTTCCTCGGCCCTCTGTTCGGCAAGGTGCGCCGAGCGGGCGGCCTCGATGCCCAGGTAGCTGGACGTGATGGCCCCCGCCGTTAGCACCAGCAGCACCGCCGCCGCCAGCCCCGCGACCAGGGGATTGCGCCGGCACCAACGCCACAGTCGCTCCCGGGAGCTCACCGGGCGGGCACTGATCGGCTCGCCGCGGAGCCAACGTTCCAGCTCCTCCGCCAACGCCAGGGCCGAGTCGTAGCGCCGCCGCGGGTCTTTCTCCAGGCATTTGAGGCAGATGGTCTCCAGGTCCGCATCGACGTCCGGCTTGCGACGGCGGAGCTGCTCCGGCTCGCATCCCACCACCTGGCGCAAGGTCTCCAGGGGCGTCTCGGCGCGGAACGGCGGGCTTCCCGTCAGCAGTTCGTAGAAGATGGCGCCGAGGCTGTAGACGTCCACGGCCGTGGATAAGTCCTTGCTGGCGCCGGCCTGTTCGGGGGCCATGTAACTGGGCGTGCCGACAACGGCGCCGGATTGCGTCTGTCCCCGGTCTGCGCCGACCCGCTTGGCAAGGCCGAAATCGGTGACGTGAGGTTGCCCCTGGCGATCGAGCAAGATGTTGGCGGGCTTGAGGTCGCGATGGAGGACGCCGCGCTGGTGAGCGTAATGCACCCCGCGCGCGACCGTGGCCAGCAGCCGGGCCGCCGCCTTCTGGTCGAGGAGGAAGGCGGGCACCTTCTGGGCGAGGTTGCCGCCCTCGATCAACTTCATGCTGAAGTAATGCCGGCCGTTGTGCTCGCCGGTTTCGTAGATGGGCACGATGTTGGGATGGTCGAGGTTTCCCACGGCTTCCGCTTCCTGGCGAAAGCGCTGCACCTCCTGCACCGTCGCCAGTTCCCCCTCGAGGATCATCTTGAGCGCCACGATGCGGTTGAGGGTGACCTGCCGGGCGCGGTACACGACCCCCATGCCTCCGCGAGCGATCTCCTCGAGCAACTCGTAGTCGCCGAAGTAGCGGATGGTGGTGCCCACGCCGCTTTCGGCACCTCCTTCCGAGCCGAGCGTCTCGGGGAGGGGAGGGCCTTGCTCCTTGAGGGGCCGGGCCAGCCGCTCGATGGCGTCGCGGTTGCGGAAGAAGGAGTGAAGCTCGTCGGCCAGGTCCGGGTGCTGGCGCATCAGCGCGTCGCGGTCCTGAGCCTCGCCGGCCTCGACGGCGTGCAGGTAGTCGGCGAGAATGCGTTCGAGCCGCTGGTCGTGCTCCGCGGATGGCGTTTGCGGCATGGTCATTCTCCTGGAGTCATCAACTCGCGCAAGCTCTTCAGGCCCCGATGCAGCAACCCCGCCACGGCAGCGTCCGTCTTTCCCAACTGTTGCGCCGTTTCCGCCAGCGAGCACCCTTGCAGATGGTGCAGAACGATGGCCTCGCGCTGGGCCTCGTGTACCTGGATCAGGGCGTCGGCCAGGCGGAGCAGCTCCTCGTTGCGCACGGCGCGCTGGCTGGGGGACGACTGCGAGGCGGCCAGCATTCCCTCCAGCCGGGCCGAGGACTGCTCGACCGCCTCTTCGAGGGAGCGCTCGCGGCGGACGTCGCGCTTGCCTCGCCGCAGGGCTCGGTGAGCGTCGCGCAGGTTGTTGACGAGGGCCTGCCGCAGCCAGGCGGCCAGGGCCGAATCGTCGCCGTGGAACTGGTCGGCCTTCGCGTGGGCCTCCAGCAGCGTCTGCTGGACGAGGTCGGAGGGGTCGATCCGGTTCGTCGGCCCTGGGCCCAGGCGCACCCTCGCCAGGAGCAGCAGGTAGGACCGGAACTGTTCCAGCGAGCGCTTTTGGGGGGCGCCTTCGGGGCTCATCGTCAGTCCCTCTTCCCTCTCAAGCGCCATGCTAGCCGGGACGGAGCGCGCGGGCGCGGAATTTCGCAAGTTCGTCGCCCGCGCGGCAGGACGCCAGCCCGCAGCACGAGCCAGGGGGACGGGGGCCCTGGCTGGCGTTGCGGGCTGGCATCCTGTGGTGCTCGCTCTGTTGACGGGTGCGTTTGCGGATTGGGCTGTCGGCGTGGTCGGCGAGAGGCCGAGCCGGGCCGGCCGTGCAAACAAAGGACGGGGACTGTCTTGGAGGGAGCGGCCGCGAGCGGCTGGCCCTCCGTCAGCGCGCCGCGTGGTACAGCACGCTCGTCCCGTCGAACAGCGCATGTTCGGGCTGGTCCAGATCGGCAGGGCTGGCGGCGGGCTTGAGCAGCAGGGCCCGCCGCTCGTGCAGTCGGCGCAGCCCCTCGTGAAATGCCCCGATGGACAGCGCGGGATGATGGCGCACCACGGCGGCGAACAGCTCGGGGAGCGAACAATCGTCGGCGGCCCCGCCGCTCCGCCGGCGGTCGAGGTGGTTGAGCGCGTCGATGGCCCACGGGTGGGCCTCGAGCACCTCGCGCGGCAACAGCGGCCCGGCTGCCTCAAGTCGGCGCAGCGTTTCGTCCACGCGCGCCTCCAGCGCTTCGAGCCGCTTCGTCCAGCGCTGGGCATCGGCGCTGAGCCGTTCGCCCGCCTCTTGCAACGTGCCGTGCAACTCGGCGAGCCAGTTGGGCAGCGCCGCTCGGTTGCAGCGCAGGGCGCTGCGCACCTCGTGCAGGGCACGCAGGGGCGATTCGTGTTCGTGGAGGAAATCGACGCCGCGCGGCGCGATCCGCACCCAGTCGATGCTCGTCTGGCCCTTGGTTTCGGTGCGCGCCACTTCGAGGAGCCCGTCGCGCAGGGCTTGCTCGGCCGCCAGGCCCGCAGGGCCGGTGCGCGCGAACAGGCCTTCCAGCTTCCCGCTGCGGTACAGGCGCTGTTCGCCGGCGGTCAGCGCCTGACGCAGGGCCTCCAGGAGTGATTCCGTCGTTCGGTCCATCCCTCCTCCGGTGAGCGCGTCTTTGCGGCGAACACTCTACCGGGTACAACCCTCTTAAGTACAGGGCAACCCGAAAGCGCACGCGCCGGCCCAACCAGCTTTTCGACAGGGGCCCTCTTTCTTCCTCCCCTCTCCCTGTGCTCGGGGGAGAGGGGCCGGGGGTGAGTGGGCTTGCCTTTGCGGAACTCAGCCCCCCAACCCCTCTCCCCGAGTACAGGGAGAGGGGGGCAAGAAGGCCGGCGCGCCTCACCCACTGACCTCCAAGGGCTTGAGCCATGACTCCGACCCCCTCCGTCCGCAAACGCATCCTGAGCGGGGTGCAACCGTCCGGCAAGCTGCACCTGGGCAACTACTTCGGCGCCATCAAGCAGCACATCGCCCTGCAAGACGAGGCGACCTGCTTCTACTTCATCGCCGACTACCACTCGCTCACCACCGTCCGCGATCCGGCCGTCCTCCGTGCCCACGTGCGCGACGTGGCGCTCGACTACCTGGCGCTGGGGCTCGACCCTGCCAAGGCGACCTTCTTCCGGCAGTCCGACGTGCCGGAAGTCGCCGAGCTGGCCTGGATCTTCTCCACGCTGACGCCGATGGGGCTGCTCGAGCGGGCCGTCTCCTACAAGGACAAGGTCGAGAAGGGCATCGAGGCCAGCGTCGGCCTGTTCTTCTACCCCGTCCTCATGGCCGCCGACATCCTCATCTATCGTTCGCACCTCGTGCCGGTCGGCAGAGACCAGGTTCAGCACATCGAGATGACGGTGGACATGGCCGAGAAGTTCAACCGTACCTACGGCGCGGTCTTCCCCCTGCCGGGGCCCCGCCTCGACGCCGGCGCCAAGGTGCCGGGGACCGACGGGCAGAAGATGAGCAAGTCGTACGGCAACACCATCGACATCTTCGCGGAGGGCAATCCTTTGAAGAAGAGCGTGATGGGCATCGTCACCGACAGCAAGCCGCTCGGCAGCCCGTTGGTGCCCGAGACCTGCACCGTCTTCGCGCTTTATGGCCTGTTCGCGAGCGAGCCGGAGAAGGCGGCGCTGGCGGAGCGCTACCGGGTGGGGGGCATCGGTTACGGCGACGCGAAGAAGCTGGTGCTGGAGAAGGTCAACGCCCACTTCGAGCCTTTCCGAGAGCGGCGCAAGCAGCTCGCCGCGCAGCCGGATTACGTGGAGGAGGTGTTGTGCCAGGGGGCGCGGCGGGCTCGCGCCGAGGCGCAGGAGACGATGGCGCTGGTGCGCGAGGCGGTGGGGATGTGTCCGCGCCCGGCGGGGTGAACGGCTGCTCTTGTGGTTTTGGGGGCGTTGCTCTACAGTCCGGCGCTTCGTGGGGCCGGCGGTCCGGCCCGGGCGCCGCCCACGCCACGCCCGCCCCCCGGACCCCCCGGCGGGGCGGGGGGGGGGGGGGGGG